>NZ_JBYTBO010000002.1:0-400517 GCF_058789255.1 Pseudomonas sp. FW215-R2 | reverse complement strand
GCACTTGCAGCGCGTCGCGGTTCAGGGTGGCCGCACTGCCGGCCAGAGCCTCCAGCCAGTCACTCGATTCCTTCGAATTGCGCCTCCAGCCCTGCGCCGTGCCTTCAAGTCGCGACAGCAAAGCGCGCTCCGCCTCCAGTTCCAGCCCCTTGATCTGCTCGCGCATACCCTTGAGCACCGGATCCGTGTCAGTCAGCGTTTTCCACTGCATGCGCATCGCTCGCAGCGGTTGAATCACCTCTTTGTCCCAAGGGATGGTCAGCTCTTGAAGCTGTTTCGCGCGCATCTCGTCGCAGGTCGCATCGCGCTGTTCCAGCCACAAACCGCACAGCATCAGGCACACATTGGCCCCCGCCGATTGCAGGCGCAGGCAGGCATCCTCTACGCCGGGACGGGCATAGACGGCAAGGGCAAAGCTCCACAGGTCAGAGGACATCGTGCTACTCGCGCCAGTTGTGAGCGAAGCTGGTAGACTCCGCCGCCATTATGATCCGACTTCAGAACCTGACTTTACAGCGTGGCCCGCAACGTCTGCTAGAAGACGCCGAGCTGACCCTGCACGCCGGCCACAAAGCCGGTCTCATCGGCGCCAACGGCGCCGGCAAATCCAGCCTGTTCGCCTTGCTGCGCGGTGAGTTGCACCCGGACTCGGGCGATTGCCTGCTGCCGGCCGACTGGCGTATCGCCCACATGCGCCAGGAGGTCGACACCCTTGAGCGCCTGGCGGTCGACTATGTGCTCGACGGCGACCTGCGTCTGCGCAAAGTGCAGCGTGAGCTCGCGGCAGCCGAAGAGGCTCACGACGGCACCGCCCTGGCCCGCCTGCACATCGAACTCGACAGCGCCGACGGCTATACCGCCGATGCGCGTGCGCGCAAGTTGCTGGCCGGTCTCGGTTTCACCAATGAGCAGATGGATCGTCAGGTAGGAGATTTCTCCGGTGGCTGGCGGATGCGTCTGAACCTTGCGCAGGCTTTGATGTGCCCATCGGACCTGCTGCTGCTCGACGAACCGACCAACCACTTGGACCTCGATGCCATCATCTGGCTCGAAGAGTGGCTGAAAAGTTACCCCGGCACGTTATTGCTGATCTCCCACGACCGGGATTTCCTCGATGAAGTCGTCGATCATGTGGCCCACGTCGATCAGCGCAAGCTGACCCTCTACCGTGGCGGCTACACCGCGTTTGAACGCGCCCGTGCCGAACGTCTGGCCCAGCAGCAACAGGCCTACGAGAAGCAGCAGGCGCAACGTGCGCACATGGAAAGCTACATCGCCCGCTTCAAGGCCCAGGCCACCAAGGCCCGTCAGGCCCAGAGCCGGATCAAGGCGCTGGAACGGATGGAAGAGCTGTCGGCGGCCCACGTCGATTCGCCGTTCGACTTCGTGTTCCGTGAATCGACCAAGATTTCCAGCACGCTGATCGACCTGTCCGATGCCAACCTGGGCTACGGCGACAGAACCGTGCTGGAGAAGGTCAAGCTGCAACTGACCCCCGGCGCGCGGATCGGCTTGCTCGGCCCCAACGGCGCGGGCAAGTCGACCCTGATCAAGAACCTCGCCGGCGAACTCGAACCTCTGGCCGGGCGCCTGACCCGTGGCGAAAACACCGTCGTCGGCTACTTCGCCCAGCATCAGCTCGACTCGCTGGACGCCAAGGCCAGCCCGTTGCTGCACTTGCAGCGCCTGGCGCCAACCGAGCGTGAGCAGACCCTGCGCGACTTCCTCGGTGGTTTCGACTTCCGTGGTGCGCGACTCGACGAGCCGGTACTGAATTTCTCCGGTGGTGAGAAAGCGCGTCTGGCCCTGGCGTTGATTGCCTGGGAACGGCCGAACCTGTTGCTGCTCGACGAACCGACCAACCACCTCGATCTGGAAATGCGCCTGGCGCTGACCATGGCGTTGCAGGAATTCAGCGGCGCGGTACTGGTGGTTTCCCACGATCGGCATCTGCTCAAGAGCACCACCGACAACTTCTACCTGGTCGCGGACGGCAAGGTCGAGGAGTTCGATGGCGACCTAGAAGACTACGCCCGTTGGCTGGTGGAATACCGCCAGCGCAACGCCCCGGTCAGCAACACGCCGGTCAACCCGGACAAGACCGACAAGAAGGCCCAGCGTCAGGCTGCTGCCGCGTTGCGCCAGCAACTGGCGCCGCACAAGCGCGAGGCCGACAAGCTCGAAGCCGAGTTGGGCAAGCTGCACGAGAAACTCGCCAAGGTCGATGCCAGCCTTGGCGACAGCGACATCTACGAGCCGGCGCGCAAGAACGAATTGCGCGACCTGCTGGCCGAACAGGCCAAGCTGAAAGTGCGCGAAGGCGAACTTGAAGAGGCGTGGATGCAAGCGCTGGAAACCCTGGAAAGCATGCAGTCGGAGCTGGAGGCGCTGTCCTGATGGACGCGTTCAAGCTGCCGCTGCCAGCGGTATGGATCGAGCCGATCTGGCTGGGCGTGCAGATTCTGCTGATCCTGCTGGCCGGTTACTTCGCCCAGCGCGTCGTCGCCCGATTCCTGACACGCCTGGGCGAGAAGTATCCGTTCCCGCCGCAGCTGCTGATGCCGCTGCGCGGGGGGCTGCGTTGGCTGATCATGGGCAGCGCGCTGATCTTCGTGCTGGAACGCCTCGGTGTTTCTGCCACTGTGCTGTGGACCGCGCTGTCGGGCTTCGTCGCGGTGGCAGCGGTGGCGTTCTTCGCCATGTGGAGCGTGCTGTCGAACCTGCTCTGCGCGATTCTGATCTTCACCGTCGGCCCGTTTCGTCTGGGCGATGTGGTGGAGCTGGTGGACACCACCGACAAGCCCGGCGTCAAAGGCCGGGTGGTGGCGATCAATCTGCTCTACACCACGCTGATCGAAGCCGAAGAACTCGGCACCGGCAGCGCCATGGTGCAGGTGCCCAACAGCCTGTTCTTCCAACGCTCCGTGCGACGCTGGCGCGGGTCGGATGTGTTCCCGTCCAGTGGTTTCGAAAAGTGATCGGGCGCCGGCCACGTTGGTCGGCAGCCGCAACATCCTGAAAAAAATCGGTAGTCATCCAGCCTGAATCGCATTAGCTTGGACGTTTGTCACGAGTCCGAGTCGAGGTGTGCGATGGAGCTTCAAACATGGCTGGCGTTTTTTGCCGCCTGCTGGGTGATCAGCCTTTCTCCTGGTGCCGGCGCGATTGCGTCGATGTCCAGCGGTCTGCAATACGGTTTCTGGCGCGGTTACTGGAACGCCCTGGGCCTGCAACTGGGTCTGGCCCTGCAGATTGCCATCGTCGGCGCCGGTGTCGGCGCCATCCTCACCGCTTCGGCCACTGCGTTCCATGCGATCAAATGGTTCGGTGTCGCGTACCTGGTTTATCTGGCGATCAAGCAATGGCGCGCACTGCCGATGGACATGAGCGATGACGCGGCGGTACGCCCGATCGGTCGGCCGATGGCGCTGGTGTTCCGTGGGTTCCTGGTGAACATCAGCAACCCCAAGGCTCTGGTGTTCATGCTGGCGGTGCTGCCACAGTTCATCAATCCTCACGCGCCGTTGCTGATCCAGTACGTGGTGATCGGCGTGACCATGATCTGCGTCGACCTGATCGTCATGGCCGGCTACACCGGGCTGGCGTCGAAGGTGCTGCGTCTGCTGCGCACACCGACCCAGCAGAAGCGCATGAACCGCACGTTTGCCGGGCTGTTCATCGGTGCGGCGGCGTTCATGGCGACGTTGCGCAAAGCCGCCGCGTAAAGCGGACAGGCATAAAAAAGGCGACCTTTTCAGGTCGCCTTTTTCGTTTTCGGCAGTCGGTCAGTGAAGAATCACCGGCGCCGTATCACGCGGCAGATTGTTGCGCTGCTGCGGTTCGCGCGGTTGCTCGTAACCGTTGCCGCCGAGTTGCATGCTCAGCTGTCCGGCGACGTCTTCGCCCAGCGCTTTCGAGACATCACGCACCACCCGTGGGCGGTTGAGTGAGATCTTGATGTCGCGGTGGTTCACCAGTTTGGTGTCCTGCGCTTCACCCATCGCCGTGAAGGCCGAGGTGATTTCGTAGGTCTTGGTGTTGATCAGGCTGAAATCCGCCACCAGCGTCAGGCCCAGAACGGCCGAATAGCTGTCGGTGTTCGCCAGCTCGTTCATGTCCTGGGTGAAGTCGATGTCAGACACCGTGCCGAACAGCACGTAGTCGGCGCCCTTGAAGTTGCCGGCCTTGATCCGCTTGATCACATCGTAGATGTCACCCTTGGACGAGGCAGTGTACGGCGTGCCCTGGATCAACTGGAACATGCCGGTGCGCAGGATTTCACCCTTGATGTCGCCGGTGAATTTGCGCAGCTCGGCCTGCTCGATGTAACTGGTGTTGGCTTCGAACTCGTCGTAGCTCGAAGAACCGCTGGAGCTGTAGTAGCCCTCGCGGTAATTGTTCTTCGACGAAACGATGTGGATGTATTGCTCCACACGTTCCTGGTACGCCAGATCCGTTACCGCGACTTTCGGGGCCGCTTGCGCGCTGAACGCGCAAGCCAGGGCCATTATGCCAATCCATGCGCGCATCAATTAACGCTCCGTGGTTTTGCGGATCTCTTTCTCATCCATCCACTCGGCCAGACCACTTTCAACGTCGATCAGTTGCAGGCTGAATTTGTAGAAGACGTCCTTGTAGTCGCTGCTGCGCTTGACGATCGAGCTGATCGAACCTTCAAGACGGTATTTGGCCGCAATCATGTTGCCGGTCTTGGCCACGGTGTTCTTCTTGTACAGGCCGCTCTGGTTTTGCAGCTTGAGCTGGTCGACCTGGCTTTGCATCGCGGTGTTGTCGCTGGCGAAACGGGCGGCGCCGGACTTCATCAGCTGAGTCTTGATGCTGGTGGTGATTTCACGGGTGTCGATGTATTCGCTGGTCTTGTTCTTCACGTCGTAGACCTGCACCACAGGGCGGCCCTGCAGAATGCCGGACTGGGCGAGGGAACGGGTCATCGACTCGGCGATCATCTGCAGGTCGGTCGAGCCGAACTCGTTGGTTACGGTTTCAACGGCCTTGGTGTCGCCGTAGCTGATGTTCTTGCTGCCCAGGGTCGGCGAAGTGTTGGCGCAACCGCTGGCCAGCAGGGCGATGACGGCGATGAAGGAAAAGCGTGCAAACATGGGAATGCTCTCTGAATCGGGAATAGGGTGTCGGGCTTAAGGCGTCTTGAGTTCCAGACGGAAATCCACGGCTTTCGGTGTCGGGGCGATGCCCTGAATGAAGCTGGTCTGGGCGCCGTACATCATCTGGCTCTTCCAGACTTCTTCTTCGGCAATCGGGAAACCTTCCGCGCCGAGCCAGGCGAAGCGGTAGTAGAACGTCTTGTTGCTGTTGAGGGTGTTGGTCAACTGCACATTGACGGTCATGAAGCCGTTCTCACGGGCGACGCGCATGGCACCGACCGCGATGTGTTTCTGCGGGCCCATGGCCACGACCTTGCTCGCGGCGCTGCCCGGCACCGGTGGTGGCGGGGTGGCGCAGCCGCTGGCCAGCAAGGCGAGGGCGGCGACGGCGAAGAGTTTGAAACGCATGCAAAGACTCCGTTCTTAAGGTTGTTTGAGGCTGGCCACAGCAGTGGCGTTGGCGCTCGGGATCACGTGGGCGGCGAGCCCGGCGGCAAACACCTGGTTGCCTACGGCGCGCAGGGTGATCACCTGATAACGCTGATCGACGGTGATCTTGACCACCGAACCACCCACGGCGCTCGGCAGGGTAACCTGATGCTCACCCTTTTTCAGGCGCAGACGCACCACCTGGGTGGTGTCCGGCAAGGTACGCCACGTACGGGTATCGGCACCTTCGAGCACAGCTGAAGAGATACCGACCGCCAGGCCCGCCAGCGGGTTGGTTTCGTTGATCTTCTTCTGCGCCACGCCTTTGGTGATCGCGCGCACCATGGTGCGTACGATGATCCCCGGCATGTCATCGCGCAGGGCGCGGCGGGACATGGCAGTGGTGCTGTTGAGGGCGGTCAGGTTCAGTTGCTGGCCGTCGACACCGATCTGCGCGAACGGCGCGGTCGAGGTGTCAGGCTTGATGATCGGGAACGACAGCGGGGTGATCACCACGCTGTTGGAGATCGGCAGCGGCAGCGGGACGCGGATCGAGTCGCGGGCCGGTGCCAGACCGCTTTGCACCACGATCAGGATGTCGCTGTCATCGCTCTTGACCGGTTTGTCCAGGTTGACCAGCGCCTGCTCCAGCAGCGGCGTGTTCGGGCGCAGCTCGGCGGCCTTGCGATAACCCGGTGCCGCCAGGTCTTTTTCGTCCAGGGCTTCGTAGACGAAGCCGGCCAGGTAGTGGCTGAACGCACTCTGGTAGCTGTTCTTCAGGCCGACCACTTCCGGGGCGTCGAGGCTGGCGACCGGGTAGCCTTGCAGGTCCTTGTACTGGGTCTTGATGCCTTCTTTCTCGGCTTCCTCTTCGCTCTTGAGGTATTCCTTGTCGCGCAGGTCGGCGATCACGGCTTCACGTTCGTGGGTCTTCTTGATCGCGGTGCGGGCGCCGTCGAAATCGTTGACCGCCAGCAGGTTCAGGGCCATCTGCGTGGTCAGCATGACTTTTTCGTAGTCGTAGCCTTCGTAGCGACGAACCTTGTCGTTGACCAGGAAGCTGCCGAACTGGGCCAGGTATTTGTCGGTGTCGAGCTTGACCGAGTCTTCCCACTTGCCCACTACCTGGTCGGCGCTGGTCCAGGCGTTCTGGCTGCCGGACAGATCACCCTTGGCGCGTAGCAGTTCGCCTTTTTCGAAGTAGTAGAGCAGGTCCTTGTCTGGACCGGTGTTGTTCTTTTCCAGCAGGGTCAGGGCGGCGTCGACGTTGCCGGTGGCCAGTTGCTGGTTGGTCTGGGCCAGTTCGGAATCGTAGTTGCGAAACGCCGAACAGCCGGACAGCAGGGTGACTGCGCCAAGCGCGATCAGAGTGGGAGCGCGGAATGCCATGGGGTACTTCTTCCATGAGTAGCGACAGCCTCGGGTGCGGGTCGGGCTGCTGGGACCGATCGGCAGTGGCGTTGGCCTCCTGCCAATTCCTCATAATCAGAGGAGCTTTAATGCCGCATCGCGATAACGAGGGCGCGGCATTATAGGCGGCCGATGCTGGCTATGTAATAGCTTTTTAATCGCACCGGTTAGTTCTGTGCCACTACTTATCAGGTAGCCCGGCATTGCCGATCGCATTGCCGATATCGCTCAAAAGTCTCAAGTTGACCAATTGATGATCGCGGTCGATCCGCAGGGTGACCGGTGCCGCACCCGGCACATTGGGGGCGCCGAACTGATGATTGCCCTTTTTCAGCCGCAGCCGTGCCACCAGTGTCTTGTCTGGCAGGGTGCGCCAGGTTCGCGTATCCGCTTCTTCAAAGGGGTCGTGCTCAGTGACGACCAGCGAGGCCTTGGCCGGGTTGCGTTCATTTTCATGGGCCTGGGAAATGGCCGCCATGTTGGCGCGGAACATCGCCCGGGAAATGATCGCCGGCATATCGTCGCGTAACGTGCGAAATGCCATGTCGGTGACGCTGTTGATCGCGGTCAGCGGCCGTTTGCGGCCATCCACCATGATGTGGTCGAACGCCGGTGTGACAGTGTCCGGCACCAGGATGGGAAAGGAGATCGGCGCGGTAATGACCAGGTTTTCATTGAGCCGCACCGGGATCGGCACGCTGACGGAACTGCGAGCCGGGGCCAGACCGCTCTGGACGACGATCAGCACGTCGCTTTCATCATTGTTGGCCGGTGGCTTGTCGAGGTTGCGCAGCGCCTG
The DNA here is from genome assembly GCF_058789255.1 of Pseudomonas sp. FW215-R2. Lineage (NCBI taxonomy): Bacteria > Pseudomonadati > Pseudomonadota > Gammaproteobacteria > Pseudomonadales > Pseudomonadaceae > Pseudomonas > Pseudomonas sp. FW215-R2. The sequence continues at coordinate 392,756 of NZ_JBYTBO010000002.1, read as the reverse complement.
TTCGAGGAACGGTGTATTCGGGCGCAACTCGATTGCCTGGCGATATCCCGGAGCCGCCAGACCCCGCTCGCCCAGCGCTTCATAGGTGAATCCGGCCAGGTAATGGCTGAAGGCACTCTGGTAGCCGTTTTTCAGTTCAATCACCGCCGGCGCATTCAGGGTCTGGACCGGATAGCCCTGCAGATCCTTGTATTGCACGGAGATGCCTTGAGTCTTGGCCTGCTCCTCGAGTTCCTCGTACTGACGTTCCCGTTGACGGGCAATCAGTGTTTCGCGCTCGTGGGTTTTCTTGATGTCGGCCCGGGCGCCGTCGAAATCGCCGACGGCCAGTTGGTTGAGGGCCATCTGCGTGGTCAGCATGACCTTTTCGTAGTCGTAGCCGTCGTAGCGGCTCAACTTGTCGTTGACCAGCATGGTGCCCATTTCATAGGAGAACCGATTGAGCAGCTTCATGGGCGCAGAAGGCACGACCTCTTCACGTTGAAACACCATGCGGTCGGCGCTGCGCCAGGCCGTCTGACTCTGCGGCAAGGCGTTGGCGAAGCTGAGTATCGAGCCCTTTTCGAAGTAATAGAGCAGATCCTTGTCTTCCCAGGGGTTGTGCCATTCCAGCAGATCCAGCGCGCCCTGAAAGTCGCCGCGCATCAACTGGGCATTGGTCTGTTGCATCTCCAGATCGTAATTGCGGTAGGCGGCGCACCCGCTCAGTTGCAGGATCGTGCCGATTAACACCGGGAACAGCAGGCATTGGCGCATGGAGTGCAGCTCGTCCTTGAACAGTGAGGCGGGAGGTGTCGGATTATAGGGGCGGGCGATGGCTATGTGCCGGAGATTGGAGAGAAAGCTTGAGTCAGGCTTCCGCGACGTGAACAATGTGTTACTTCGCATTTCCAATTGAGACCCCTTCATGACTGCCTCGTCCCGATTCCTGGCCTGGCTGGTGTTCCCGTTGTTTGCCCTGAGCAGCTTCAATCTGCTGGCCGAAACCGTGGAAGGCGCGCCGCAAGCGCTGCACCTGCTCGATTACATCAGCGCCGATTACCCGCCAACGGTAGAGGCAGGCAAGGTCATCGACGATGCCGAATACCGTGAACAACTGGAGTTCACCCGCGCGCTGCAAGGCTTGATTGCCGGCATGCCGGCCAAACCGGAGAAGGCTGGTCTGGAGCAAGGCATCGACGCTCTGCTCGCCGCGATCACCGCCAAGCAGGACGGCACGGACGTCGCCCGTCAGGCCCGGCAACTGGGGGCGAAACTGGCGGTGGCCTATGAAGTCAGCCAGGCCCCGATCATCACCCCGGATCCGACCCGTGGCGCGCCGCTCTATACCCAGCACTGCTCGGTGTGTCATGGCACCAACGGTGCCGGCGATGGCCCTGCGGGTGTCGGCATGGAGCCCGCGCCGGCCAACCTGCGTGATGCGGCGCGCCTGGATCACCTGAGCCTGTACGCGATCTACAACACCCTCGGCCAGGGCGTCGAAGGCACCGACATGCCGGCCTTCGCCGATCAACTGGACGATCGTCAGCGCTGGGATCTGGCGACCTATATCGCTCAGTTCAGCGCCGATCCGGCCACGGCCAAAACCGACAAGACCTACAACATCGCCGACCTCGCCCGCCAGACGCCGGCCGAAGTGCAGGCTGCCGAGGGCGCTGAAGCCGCTGCGATCTTCCGTGCGCAACGGGCTCAACCGCCGCAGGTCAAGCGAGGCCCGGCGCAGTTGCTCGACTACACCGCCGCGACGCTGGACAAGAGCCTTGCCGCTTACCGCGCCGGCGAGCGTGATCAGGCTTATGACTTGTCCGTTGCCGCGTATCTGGAAGGCTTCGAACTGGTCGAAAGCTCGCTGGATAACGTCGACGCCAACGTGCGCAAGGACACCGAAAAATCCCTGATGGCCTACCGGCAATCGCTGCAGGATGGCTTGTCGGTCGAGCAGGCCGAGCAGCGCCTCGACGCGGCCAAGGCCAAACTCAAGGAATCCGCCGGCCTGCTGGGCAGCGACGGACTGAGCTGGTCGCTGAGTTACATCTCCGGGCTGCTGATTCTGTTGCGTGAAGGGCTGGAAGCGATTCTGGTGCTGGCGGCGATCCTCGCGTTCCTGCGCAATACCGGCCAGCAATCGGCGGTGCGCAGCGTCAACGTCGGCTGGGGCCTGGCGCTGCTGGCCGGTCTCGGCACCTGGGCGCTGGCGGCGTATGTGATCGATGTCAGCGGCTCCCAGCGCGAACTGCTGGAAGGCGCCACCGCGCTGTTCGCCAGTGTCATGGTGCTGTGGCTCGGGGTGTGGATGCACGACCGTCGCCACGCAGCGGCCTGGCAGGACTACATCAAGCAGAGCCTGGTCGGTGGCGGTGGTCGATTCGGCTTCGCGATCCTGGCGTTCTTCTCGGTGTACCGCGAGCTGTTCGAGGTGATCCTGTTCTACGAAACCCTGTGGTTGCAGGCGGGGCCTGCCGGGCACAACGCGGTGTTGGCGGGTGGGGCGACGGCGCTGGTGCTGCTGTTCGGTCTGGCGTGGGTGATCCTGCGCGGCTCGGCGAAACTGCCGCTGGCACTGTTCTTCAGCATCAACGCGGCGTTGCTCTGCGCGCTGTCGGTGGTGTTTGCCGGTCATGGTGTGAAGGCGCTGCAGGAGGCCGGGATTTTCGGCACTCGCCCGGTGGCGTTCTTCGATTTCGAATGGCTGGGGATTCATGCCGACGCCTACTCGCTGACGGCTCAGGCTGTGGCGATTGCGGCGATCATCGTGCTGTATGGCCGCAGTTGGGTGGCTGAAAAGCGCCGAGTGGCGGCTTGAGATGATGCGCGTATGGATCGATGCCGACGCCTGCCCGAAGATGGCCAAGGAGTTGGTGGTGAAGTTCGCCCTCAAGCGCCGCTTCGAGGTGGTGCTGGTGGCGGGGCAGCCGCAGAGCAAACCGGCGCTGGCCATCGTCAAGCTGATCGTGGTGCCGAGCGGCCCGGATGCGGCGGATGATTATCTGGTGGAACACGCGGTGCCGGGCGAACTGGTGATCTGCAGCGATATCCCGCTGGCCGACCGGCTGGTGAAGAAAGGCGTTGCAGCGCTGGATCCGCGAGGCAAGGAGTTCGACGCACAGAACATGGGTGAACGGCTGGCGACACGCAACCTGTTCACCGATCTGCGTGAGCAGGGCCAGGTCAGCGGCGGCCCGGCGCCGTTCGGTGACCGAGAGAAGCAGGCGTTCGCCAATGCGCTGGACCGGATCCTGACGCGGTTGTCCCGCGAGGTTTGATCGTCACCCGCAGCACTTGATCGTTCCCACGCTCCGCGTGGGAATGCAGCCTTGGACGCTCCGCGTCTGATCTGTATCCGCGGTGAGGCTGGGACGCGGAGCGTCCCGAGAGACATTCCCACGCAGAGCGTGGGAACGATCGCCGTAGAAGAGGGGTCAGGCGTCGTTTTCGTGGGTCAGTTCAAGCACGCGATCCACCAATTTGTTGATCCCCGAAGCCGCTTCACTGATCGACTGCGCCAGCATGTAGGCCGGGGTGGTCACCAGTTTGCGCGCCTTGTCTTCGATGATGTCGGTCACGGCGCAGTCTTCGTGGGTGGCGCCCATCTTGCTGATCGCCGTGGCGGTGTCGGCATCGTTGCCGATGGTGCAGGTCACGCCCGGGCCGTAGATCTTGGCAGCCAGCGCCGGCGAAATGCACATCAGGCCCACCGGTTTACCCGCTTCGGCAAAGGCCTCGGTCAGCGCCAGTACGTCCGGCTGAACGCAGCAGCCCGCGCCGTCGACGGCGAAGTTCGACAGGTTCTTCGCTGCGCCAAAACCGCCGGGCACGATCAGCGCATCAAAGTCATCGACATCGGCTTCACGGACATCCTTGACGTTGCCCCGGGCGATGCGTGCCGATTCCACCAGCACGTTGCGCGACTCGGGCATCTCCTTGCCGGTGAGGTGGTTGATCACATGCAATTGCGCGATGTCCGGTGCGAAGCACTGCACCTGGGCGCCGCGTTGGTCGAGGCGCAGCAGGGTGATGACGCTTTCGTGGATCTCGGCGCCGTCGTACACGCCGCAACCGGACAGGATCACTGCAACTTTTTTGCTCATGGGTTTCTCTCCAGATTCATGGCGCTAAATGTCCACTAATTTGTCGTTCGTTGCCATAGGGTCGGGCCGCGGCTACACCTAGGATCTGTGCACACGGATCTCGATCAGGGCGCGTCATGAACTTCATTCTGTATGCGGTGCCGTTTTTCTTCGTATTGATCGCGGCCGAGCTCATCGCCGACCGTTGGCGCGGGGTGAGCAACTATCGCCTGGCCGATGCGGTGAACAGCATCAGCACCGGGGTGTTGTCGACCACCACCGGCCTGCTGACCAAAGGCGTTGGGCTGGTGACCTACGGCTTTGCCCTGGAGCATCTGGCGCTGGTCAGGTTGCCGGCGGACAGTGTCTGGGTGTGGGTCTTTGCTTTTGTCCTCTACGACTTCTGCTATTACTGGCTGCACCGCATGGGGCACGAGCGGAACATTCTCTGGGCGGCGCATTCGGTGCATCACCAGAGCGAGGACTACAACCTTTCCACCGCCTTGCGCCAGACCAGCACCGGGTTTCTGCTGGGCTGGATCTTCTATCTGCCGATGGCCGTGCTCGGCGTGCCATTGCTGGTGTTCGTCAGTGTTGCGGCACTGAATCTGCTGTACCAGTTCTGGGTTCACACCAGACACATTCCCAAGCTTGGCTGGTTTGAATGGTGCTTCGTCACGCCGTCCAATCATCGGGCCCACCATGCACAGAACGCTCTCTACATGGATCGCAACTACGGCGGGGTGTTCATTATTTGGGATCGCCTGTTCGGCTCGTACCAGGAAGAAGATGATAACGAGCCGGTGATTTTCGGTGTGACCACACCGCTGGCGAGCTGGAATCCGCTGTGGGCCAACGTGCAGTTCTACGCGCAGTTGTGGGACGACGCGCGCCGCGCCGGGAGCAAATGGGACAAGCTGCGGATCTGGTTCATGCGCACGGGGTGGCGGCCGGCGGACGTGGCGGCGAAATACCCGATGAGCAAGCCGGACCTGAGCCGGTTCCGCAAATTCGAAGTGCCGCTGGGCGCACGACAGCAGTGGTATGTGGTGCTGCAATTCGGAGTTTATGTGGTGCTGGGCAGTTATCTGATGAATCTGGAGCACAGCCTGTCGACCGGCGCCCTGGTTCTGGGCTGGGGCGCGGTGGCATTTGGTTTGTTTGTGTTGGGCGTGGCCCTGGAGAATCGCCCGTGGGCGCTGAGGCTAGAACTGCTGCGGTTGGCGGCGAATTTGCCGCTGGTATGGCTGGCACCGCAGGTCGGGCTATGGCCGGCCGGCCCGCAGATGTGGGGCGGCCTGTTCGGTTACAGCCTGCTCAGCGGCGTCGGGCTGTATTGCTGCCGCCAGCGGTTTATTCGGCTGGCGTCTTAGGGTCGGTAGCCTTGGCCAGTTCGGCCTTGTGCCGTTCGGCTTTGGCCAGTTGTTCGGCCTGCTCGTCCTCGTAGACCTTCTTGGCCAGCCGGGCATTCTTGAACCGGCGGCGCAGCCACAGGCCGACACCCAGCACCAGCAGCGCACCGAGTACCCACAACTCATATTTCTTGATGCTGCCCAGCATGCCTTCGAGCACCGCACCGAAGTGGTATGCGGCCGCAGCGAGGGCGGCGGCCCAGATCGCAGCGCCAATCCCGTTCAGCAGCAGATAGCGTCCCGGCGGGTAGCCCGACAGGCCGATCGCCACCGGCATTACCGTGCGCAGGCCGTACACGAAGCGGAAGCTCAGGACCCAGATGTCCGGGTGCTTGCGGATATGCTCCAGCGCGCGGTCGCCCATCATTTGCCAGCGCGGTTTGCGCGCCAGCAACTTGCGTCCGTGTTTGCGGCCCAGGAAGTACCACAGCTGATCGCCGGCATAGCTGCCGAAGAACGCCACGACCACCACCAGGTTGATGTCCATGTATCCACGGAACGCGAGGAAGCCCGCGAGCACCAGGATGGTTTCGCCTTCGAAGAACGTGCCGAGAAACAGGGCAAAGTAGCCGAAGTCATGCAGAAATTGTTGGAGCATTGTCTGGGTGCTGGCGAAATGAACGCGCAGCCTAACCCTTCGGACACATTCAGGAAAGTGTCGAAATGTGTCTCGACGTGAACATTTCCTACAACGACAATGGAATGCGACTACCTGCCACAGGGGTGCACATAACTGTAATACGTTGGTCATAATGGCCATCTATAACTGTCACGCTCGCCCGTTTGCGCGGGCTCAGGAGTCTGCCGTGAGCTTTACCCCAGCCAACCGTCTGTTCCCTGCCACCCGCCTGCGTCGCAATCGCCGTGATGATTTTTCCCGGCGACTGGTGCGTGAGAACGTGTTGACGGTCGATGACCTGATCCTGCCGGTGTTCGTGCTCGACGGTGAAAACCGCCGCGAAGCCGTGGCTTCGATGCCAGGTGTCGAGCGCCTGACCATCGACCTGCTGCTTGAAGAAGCCGCCAAATGGGTCGAGCTGGGGATTCCGGCGCTGGCGCTGTTCCCGGTCACGCCACCTGAGCTCAAATCCCTCGATGCCGTCGAAGCCTGGAATCCCGAAGGTATCGCCCAGCGCGCCACCCGCGCCCTGCGTGACCGATTCCCGGAGCTGGGCGTGATCACCGACGTCGCCCTGGATCCGTTCACCACTCACGGTCAGGACGGCATTCTCGACGAAGAAGGCTATGTGCAGAACGACATCACCGTCGATGCACTGGTCAAACAGGCGTTGTCCCACGCCGCCGCCGGCGCCCAGGTGGTTGCCCCGTCGGACATGATGGACGGCCGCATCCAGGCGATTCGCGAGGCGCTGGAGCTGGCCGGTCACGTCAACGTGCGGATCATGGCCTACTCGGCCAAGTACGCCAGCGCCTATTACGGCCCGTTCCGCGATGCCGTGGGTTCGGCCGCGAACCTGGGCAAGGCGAACAAGGCTTCCTATCAGATGGACCCGGCCAACAGCGACGAAGCGCTGCACGAAGTGGGCGCGGACTTGTCTGAAGGCGCGGACATGGTCATGGTCAAACCCGGCATGCCGTACCTGGACATTTTGTTCCGGGTAAAAGATGCCTTCAAAGTGCCGACCTTCGTCTATCAGGTTAGCGGCGAATACGCCATGCACATGGCGGCGATCCAGAATGGCTGGTTGAGCGAAGGCGTGATCCTCGAATCCCTGACCGCCTTTAAACGTGCCGGCGCTGATGGCATCCTGACTTACTTTGCTGTCCGTGCCGCTCAATTGTTACGAGAGCAGAAATAGCCCTCCCAGGAACATTCGATGAATACCGAAGGACTCACTGAAGTTGCCGTAAAAGAAGCTCAACCCGTGGTCGAGCAGATTACCGAAACCCCGCCGGAACTGGAGCCCGCGCCACCCGCGCCGGCAACTGAACCCGCTCCGGCGGCCCCGGCGATCGCGATTCCCGGCCTGGATGACAGCAGCCTGTATATCCACCGGGAATTGTCGCAACTGCAGTTCAACATCCGCGTGCTGGAACAGGCGCTGGACGAGTCCTATCCGTTGCTGGAGCGGCTGAAGTTCCTGCTGATCTTCTCCAGCAACCTCGACGAATTCTTCGAGATCCGCGTCGCCGGCCTCAAGAAGCAGATCACCTTCGCCCGTGAACAGGCCGGCGCCGACGGCCTGCAACCGCATCAGGCATTGGCGCGGATCAGCGAGCTGGTGCACGGTCATGTAGACCGTCAGTACGCGATCCTCAACGACATCCTGCTGCCGGAGCTGGAAAAACATCAGGTGCGCTTCATCCGTCGCCGCTACTGGACGACCAAGCTCAAGACCTGGGTGCGCCGTTACTTCCGCGACGAGATCGCGCCGATCATCACCCCGATCGGCCTCGACCCGACGCACCCGTTCCCGTTGCTGGTGAACAAGAGCCTGAACTTTATCGTCGAGCTCGAAGGCATTGACGCCTTCGGTCGCGATTCCGGCCTGGCGATCATCCCGGCGCCACGCTTGCTGCCGCGGATCATCAAGGTGCCGGAAGAAGTCGGCGGCCCTGGCGACAACTATGTGTTCCTGTCGTCGATGATCCATGCTCACGCCGATGACCTGTTCCAGGGCATGAAGGTAAAAGGCTGCTACCAGTTCCGTCTGACCCGAAACGCTGACCTGGCGCTCGACTCCGAAGACGTCGAAGACCTGGCCCGCGCCCTGCGTGGCGAGTTGTTCTCGCGTCGTTACGGTGACGCCGTGCGCCTGGAAGTCGCCGACACCTGCCCGAAACACCTGTCGGACTACCTGCTCAAGCAGTTCAACCTGAGCGAGACCGAGCTGTATCAGGTCAACGGTCCGGTCAACCTGACGCGTCTGTTCAGCATCACCGGTCTGGACAGTCATCCGGAGCTGCAATACACACCGTTCACGCCGCAGATTCCGAAACTGCTGCAAAACAGCGAGAACATTTTCAGCGTTGTCAGCAAACAGGACATCCTGCTGCTGCACCCGTTCGAGTCGTTCACCCCGGTGGTCGACCTGCTGCGCCAGGCTGCGAAAGACCCGCACGTTCTGGCTGTACGCCAGACCCTGTACCGCTCCGGCGCCAACTCGGAAATCGTCGATGCGCTGGTGGACGCCGCGCGTAACGGCAAGGAAGTGACGGCGGTCATCGAGCTGCGTGCGCGCTTCGACGAAGAATCCAACCTGCAACTGGCCAGCCGTCTGCAAGCGGCCGGTGCGGTGGTGATCTACGGCGTGGTCGGCTTCAAGACCCACGCCAAGATGATGCTGATCCTGCGCCGCGAAGCCGGCGAGATCGTGCGTTACGCGCACCTCGGCACCGGTAACTACCACGCCGGCAACGCACGTCTGTACACCGACTACAGCCTGCTGACCTCCGACGACGCCTTGTGCGAAGACGTCGGCAAACTGTTCAGCCAGTTGATCGGCATGGGTAAGACGCTGCGCATGAAGAAGCTGCTGCACGCGCCGTTCACCCTGAAGAAGGGCATGCTCGACATGATTCTGCGCGAGACGCAATTCGCGCTCGACGGCAAGCCGGCGCACATCATCGCCAAGTTCAACTCGCTGACCGATCCGAAGATCATCCGCGCGCTGTACAAGGCCAGCCAGTCTGGCGTGCGTATCGATCTGGTGGTGCGCGGCATGTGCTGCCTGCGTCCGGGCATCGCCGGGGTTTCGCACAACATTCACGTGCGCTCGATCATCGGTCGCTTCCTTGAACACACCCGCGTGTTCTACTTCCTCAACGGTGGCGAGGAGCAGATGTTCCTCTCCAGCGCCGACTGGATGGAGCGCAACCTCGACAAGCGCGTCGAGACTTGCTTCCCGGTGGAAGGCAAGAAGCTGCTGACCCGGGTCAAGAAAGAGCTGGAGTTGTACCTGACCGACAACACCCACAGCTGGAGCCTGCAGTCGGACGGCCGCTACATCCGCAACACGCCGACCGGCAACCAGAACCCGCGCAGTGCGCAGGCGACGTTGCTGGAGCGGTTGGGCAGTCCGATTCTGCCGGTCAGCAGCTGACTGAAGATTTCGGCGCAATAAAAAAGGCGATCCATCCGGATCGCCTTTTTTGTGCCTGCCGGTTACTCAGTGCACGGTCAGAACAATCCCCACCCGCGTCAGCCACTCGGCCTCAAGTGCGAAATCCGCCTGAGTCAGCTGGTTTTCATCCAGCCAGTTCTCCGGGAATTCCACATCGAGGTTGTCGCCATTGGCGTGCAGCGCGACCTGCGGCATGGTCTGGGTGCCGCGAATGTGATGGAACAGGATCGCAAAGCGCAGCAGCACGCACAGGCGGATCAGCTTGTCGCCGTCGTCGCCGAACTCGGCAAACTTGTCCTTGGGGATGTTGCGGCGGTGGCCGCGCACCAGCAGGGCGAGCATTTGCTGGTCTTCGCGGGAGAAACCGGCCAGGTCCGAGTGCTCGATCAGGTAGGCGCCGTGCTTGTGGTATTGGTAGTGAGCGATGTCGAGCCCGACTTCGTGCACTTTCGCCGCCCAGCCCAGCAGTTCGCGCCAGATACCATCGTCCAGCTGCCAATCGACAGCCACTTGATCGAAGGCGTGCAGGGCTTTGCGCTCGACGCGTACGGCCTGTTCCAGGTCGACGTGGTAGCGCTCCATCAGCGAGGTCAGGGTGCGTTCGCGCACGTCTTCGTGATGATGGCGGCCGAGCAGGTCGTAGAGTACGCCTTCGCGCAGTGCGCCTTCGCAGTGATCCATACGTTGCAGTTCGAGGGCGTCGAAGATCGCTTCAAGAATCGCCAGGCCGGCCGGGAAGATCGCGCGGCGATCCGGCTTGATGCCTTCGAAATCGATCTTGTCGACATCGCCGAGCTTGAACAGGCGGCGCTTGAGCCATGCCAGGCCTTCGGCGTTCACTTCGCCGGTGCCATGTCCGCCGGCCTTCAGCGCCAGGCCGATGGCGCGGATGGTGCCCGAGGAGCCGATGGCTTCATCCCAGGTCAGGCGGTGCAGGGCGTGTTCGATGCTCATGATTTCCAGCCGCGCCGCCGTGTAGGCCTGGGCGTAGCGTGCCGGGGTGATCTTGCCGTCCTTGAAGTAGCGCTGGGTGAAACTCACGCAGCCCATTTGCAGGCTTTCGCGCAACAACGGCTCGAAGCGCTGGCCGATGATGAATTCGGTACTGCCGCCGCCGATGTCGGCGACCAGGCGTTTGCCCGGAGTGTCGGCGAGGGTGTGAGAGACGCCGAGGTAGATCAGGCGCGCCTCTTCACGGCCGGAGATGACTTCCACCGGGTGGCCGAGGATTTCTTCGGCGCGGCGGATGAATTCGCCACGGTTGCGCGCCTCGCGCAGGGCGTTGGTGCCGACGATCCGCACGGCGCCCAGCGGCATACCGTTGATCAGTTGAGCAAAACGCTTGAGGCAATCAAGCCCGCGCTGCATGGATTCTTCGTTGAGATGGCGCTCATCGTCGATGCCGGCGGCCAGCTGAACCTTCTCCCCGAGACGTTCGAGAATACGGATTTCGCCGTTCTGGGCCTTGGCCACGACCATGTGGAAGCTGTTGGAGCCCAGGTCGATCGCGGCGATCAGGGACAGATTCTTGGCTTGGGATTGCGGCATGGTCTGGGGGTCTCGGTCGATAACCTCGACATCGTGCCACGATCAAACGCTGCCGCCAACGCGCATGGTACAAACCCTTGATTTAGCGCACTGACGGCCTGCTTTCAGCCTGCGACTTCCACGGTTCCGATGAAATTCGCCAGTTCCGGCGTCTGCGGATCGGCAAACAACACCTTCGGGTCGCCCACCTCATGCACCTTGCCCTGGTGCATGAACACCAGTTTGTCCCCGACCTCCCGGGCGAAGCGCATTTCGTGGGTGACCATGATCAGCGTCATGCCTTCCTTCGCGAGCTGGCGGACCACGCTGAGCACTTCGTTGACCAGTTCCGGGTCCAGCGCCGAGGTGATCTCGTCGCACAGCAGCACCTTGGGCGACATCGCCAGCGCCCGGGCAATCGCCACGCGTTGTTGCTGGCCGCCTGAGAGGCGATCCGGGAAGGCGTCGAACTTTTCGCCGAGGCCGACGCGCTCAAGCATCTGCCGCGCCAGTTCCGCAGCCTTGGCCTTGGGCACCTTCTGCACCACTTGCGGCGCGAGCATCACGTTTTCGCCCACCGTCAGGTGCGGGAACAGATTGAACTGCTGGAACACCATCCCGACTTTCTGCCGCAGGCTGCGCAGATCGGCGCGGGCGGCGTCGAGGTATTCGCCATCGACTTCGATCACGCCGTCGTTGATCGATTCCAGGCCGTTGAGGGTGCGCAGCAGGGTGGATTTGCCCGAGCCGCTGCGGCCGATGATCGCCACGACCTGACCTTCCTCGACGCTCAGGTCGATGCCTTTGAGTACGTGGTGATCGCCGTAGTATTTATGCAGGGCGGAAATTCTAAGCAGAGGCATGCAGTCTCCTTTCCAGGTAGCGCGCACTGAGGGACAAGGGGTAGCAGAGCAGGAAGTAGCCGGCGGCGACGAGGCCGTAGACCATGAACGGTTCGAAGGTGGCGTTGGCGAGCATGCCGCCGGTCTTGGTCAATTCGGTGAAGCCGATGATCGAGGTCACGGCGGTGCCTTTGACCACCTGCACCGAGAAGCCCACGGTCGGCGCCACGGCGATGCGCAGCGCTTGCGGCAGGATCACGTAACGCAGTTGCTCCAGCGGGTTGAGCGCCAGGCTCGACGAAGCTTCCCACTGGCCATTGGGAATCGCCTCGACGCAACCGCGCCAGATCTCCGCCAGATAGGCGCTGGTGAACAGCGTCAGGGCAATGGCTGCCGCCATCCACGGTGAAATCTCTACGCCGGCCAGCGCCACGCCGAAGAACACCAGAAACAGCTGCATCAGCAACGGCGTGCCCTGGAACAGTTCGATCCAGGTGCGGGCGATGCTGCTGGGCAGCGGTTTTTTCGAGATGCGCATGATCAGGATCAGCAACCCGACGATCCCGCCGCCAATGAACGCCACCAGCGACAACGCCAGCGTCCATTGCAGGCCGGTGAGCAGGTTGCGCAGGATGTCCCAGAACGTGAAGTCGCTCATTGGCTGCTCCTTGCGCTGCTTTTCGACAGGTAGCGCCGACCGAGCCAGTTCAGTAACTGACGGATCAGCAGCGCCATGCACAGATAAATGAGGGTGGTCAGGGCATAGGTTTCAAAGGCGCGGAAGTTGCGCGACTGAATGAAGTTGGCGGCGAAGCTCAACTCCTCGGTGGCGATCTGCGAACACACCGCCGAACCGAGCATGATGATGATGATCTGGCTGCTCAGGGCCGGCCAGACCTTGCCCAGTGCCGGCAGCAGCACCACGTGGCGGAACGCTTCGAAACGGCTCATCGCCAGCGCAGCAGCGGCCTCCAGCTGTCCGCGCGGAATCGCCTGGATACCCGCGCGGATGATCTCGGTCGAGTACGCACCGAGGTTGATCACCATCGCCAGCACCGCCGCCTGCCACTCCGAAATCTGCACGCCGAGGGACGGCAGGCCGAAGAAGATGAAGAACAGCTGCACCAGGAACGGCGTGTTGCGGATCAACTCGACGTATACGCCGAAGATTGTCGAGAACGGGCGGATGTTCCACGCCCGTACCAGCGCCCCGACAATACCCACACCAACCCCGAACAGCGCGCCGATGGCTGTCAGCTCAAGGGTGAACAGCGCCCCGCGCAGCAGCAGGTCGGTGTTTTCCACCACCGGCAAGAAATCGAACTGATAGGCCATGAAAGTCTCCCGCGTTGCCGGTCAGAGGTCGGCCGGCAGCGGCTCTTTGAGCCAGGTCTGCGCGTTCTTTTCCAGCGCGCCGTCAGCCTTGGCGGTGGTCAGGATCTCGTTGACCTTGCCCAGCAGCGCCGGTTCGTTCTTGTTCACGCCGACGTAGACCGGCGAATCCTTGAGCTTCACTTTCAGCGCCGGGACGCGTTTCGGGCTCTTTTCGCTGATCGCGACCATGACCACGTTGCCGCTGGCGATCAGGTCGACCTGGCCGGCGAGGTAGGCGGCGATGGTCGAGTTGTTGTCTTCGAAGCGCTTGATGGTCACGCCTTCGGGGGCGACCTTGGTCAGCTCGATGTCTTCGATGGCGCCACGGGTGACGCTGATGGTCTTGCCCTTGAGGTCGTCTAGGGTGCTGACGGCTGCCTCCGGCGGGCCGAACACGGCGAGGTAGAACGGCGCATAGGCGCGGGAGAAATCGATGACCTTCTCGCGCTCGGGGTTCTTGCCGAGGCTGGAAATCACCAGGTCGACCTTGCCGGTGGTCAGGAACGGGATGCGGTTGGTGCTGTTGACCGGGGTCAGTTCGAGTTTGACCTTGAGCTGGTCGGCCAGCAGTTTCGCGGTATCGATGTCCAGGCCGCGCGGCTTCATGTCCGGGCCGACCGAGCCGAAAGGCGGGAAGTCCTGAGGCACGGCGACTTTCAAGGTGCCGCGTTTGACCACGTCGTCCAGACCGTCGGCATGGGCGGGGGCCTGGCTCAGCATCAGACCGGCAAACAGGGCGGCGAGGAGGGCGCTGTAACGCTTCGTCATGGACAATCTCCGGATCGGCGGGAAGTGAATTCTGCGATCGGACAGAGCATGGGCCGTGCCAAGACAGCGGTTTGGCTGCGCAAAGCCACGGGTTTAGCGGGTTTGTTCGGTCTTACTGGTCTGAACAGTCAGGTTGGATTTCGCACTGCGATAGCGCATCGGCGTGCGCCGTCGAACCCCGCTGGGGCATGACTTGCCTGACGCCTCGAATAGCTTTACAACTGGCCGCACCTTGGCCTGGTCCGACTGGAAAACCATGAACTCGATCTCCCGCGCCGTACCCGAAGTGGCGCTGCAAGCGATCCGCAAACTGATTACCGAGCAGGGTTTCGGCCCCGGTGATGCGCTGCCCTCGCAGCGGGATCTGGCGGTACAGTTGGGGGTCAGCCGGGCGTCGTTGCGCGAGGCGTTGTCGTCCTTGAGTGCGCTGGGGGTGGTCAGCATCCAGCCGGGCAAGGGCGTATTCGTGCAGTCGCCGGTTGAGCTGCCGCGCGGGGAGGGTGCGCCGGCCTGGCCGTTTGCAGCCCAGGCCTCGCCGCTGGAGATCTTTCAGTTGCGCTATGCGCTGGAAGGGTTCGCGGCCGGGCTGGCGGCGGTGACGCTGAGTACGTTTGATCTGGATGAACTGGAAGACAACGTGGCGGCCATGCGCGAACAGCTGCGCGCTGGCGACTTCGAGGCCGCGGCGAAACTGGATTTCGAATTCCACCGGCGGATCCTGCGGGCCAGCGGCAATCAGGCGATGCTGAGCATCCTCACCGCCAGCGCCGACATCTTTCTGGAGAGCCAGAAGCTACCGTTCATCCGCGCCGAACGGGCCATGGAAACCTGGCAGGAACACCGCAAGATCCTCCGCGCCCTGGCGCGCCGGGCGTCCGCTGCCGCCCAGAAAGCCATGCAGGAGCACGTGCGCAACGCGGCGTTGCGCACTGGAATTGCCTTCATCGCCCCCGCCAGCGCGTGACTTGAGCTATACCCAAACTCATCGAGTGCCATAGCAAGACTCAATCATCTGCAGCTTCCTGAACAAGGGAAGGGCGGCTATGATGGGCCACGTTTTTTTGCTTACAACCTGGAGAATTCCATGAGCAGCGATCTGATCAAACACGTTAGCGACGCTAGCTTCGAAGCCGACGTACTCAAGGCCGAAGGCGCTGTCCTGGTCGACTACTGGGCTGAATGGTGCGGCCCTTGCAAAATGATCGCTCCGGTTCTGGACGAGATTGCAGAGACTTACAAAGGCAAGCTGACCGTTGCCAAGCTGAACATCGACGAAAACCAGGAAACCCCGGCCAAGCACGGCGTACGTGGTATTCCGACGCTGATGCTGTTCAAGAACGGCAACGTGGAAGCGACCAAGGTCGGCGCTCTGTCGAAGTCGCAACTGGCTGCTTTCCTCGACGCCAACATCTAAGCGTCGCGGTAAAGATTGTCCTCAAAAAGCCCCGCAAATCGCGGGGCTTTTTGCGTATTCAGGGCTAGACGCTCCGAAACTCAGGTGATACATTCGGCCCCGCACTGGTTTCTCCACTGCCCCCTGCTAGCCGTCGCCGACGCACTCCTTTTCGAACAAGTACGCGATCCTGTCGCCTTCTCCGCGGCGCGGCCTCATTAAGCCAAAAGCTTAATTTCCCCCCCTCCATAAATGATTACGTCATTCCTATATGAATCTGACTGAACTCAAGCAAAAGCCGATTACCGAACTGCTCGAATTGGCCGAACAGATGGGCATAGAAAATATGGCCCGTTCGCGCAAGCAGGACGTGATTTTCTCCCTGCTGAAAAAGCACGCGAAAAGCGGTGAGGAAATCTCCGGTGATGGCGTGCTGGAGATTCTCCAGGACGGCTTCGGCTTCCTGCGCTCCGCTGACGCTTCCTACCTCGCCGGCCCTGACGACATCTACGTCTCGCCGAGCCAGATCCGCCGTTTCAACCTGCGCACCGGTGACACCATCGTTGGCAAGATCCGGCCGCCAAAGGAAGGCGAGCGTTACTTCGCCCTGCTCAAGGTCGACACGATCAACTTCGATCGTCCAGAGAACGCGAAAAACAAGATTCTCTTCGAGAACCTGACCCCGCTGTTCCCGACCGTGCGCATGAAGATGGAAGCCGGCAACGGTTCCACCGAAGACCTGACCGGTCGTGTGATCGACCTGTGCGCCCCGATCGGCAAAGGCCAGCGCGGTCTGATCGTTGCACCGCCGAAAGCCGGTAAGACGATCATGCTGCAGAACATCGCGGCCAACATCGCCCGTAACAATCCTGAAGTTCACCTGATCGTGCTGTTGATCGACGAACGTCCGGAAGAAGTGACCGAAATGCAGCGCACCGTGCGCGGCGAAGTGGTTGCCTCGACCTTCGACGAGCCGCCGACCCGTCACGTACAAGTGGCTGAAATGGTGATCGAGAAGGCCAAGCGCCTGGTCGAACACAAGAAGGACGTGGTGATCCTGCTCGACTCCATCACCCGTCTGGCCCGTGCCTACAACACCGTGATCCCGAGCTCCGGCAAGGTACTGACCGGTGGTGTCGATGCCCACGCCCTGGAGAAGCCGAAACGTTTCTTCGGTGCTGCGCGTAACATCGAAGAAGGCGGCTCGCTGACCATTATCGCCACCGCGCTGGTTGAAACCGGCTCGAAGATGGACGAAGTGATCTACGAAGAGTTCAAGGGTACCGGCAACATGGAACTGCCTCTGGATCGCAAGATCGCCGAGAAGCGTGTGTTCCCGGCCATCAACATCAACCGCTCCGGCACCCGCCGCGAAGAGTTGCTGACCGCCGACGACGAACTGCAGCGCATGTGGATCCTGCGCAAGCTGCTGCACCCGATGGACGAAGTAGCTGCCATCGAGTTCCTGGTCGACAAGCTGAAAACGACCAAGACCAACGACGAGTTCTTCCTGTCGATGAAGCGCAAGTAACATCGTCGGTTGAGTCCGGAAGATGGCGCCCTTCAGGGGCGCCATTTTTTTGCCTGATTTTTGTCCGGGCGATCGCAGGTGTGCGATCTGTTAAGGTCCGTGTGCCGGAAAAACAAGAAGCAGCGCCTTGGGCTGTACAAAAAATAACCATCTGATTGGCATTAAAGATTTATGAGCACACTCGCTTATCGAAGGGATATCGACGGCTTGCGCGCAGTCGCTGTGATTGCCGTGGTGCTGTTCCACTTTGGCGTCCCGGGGTTCACCGGTGGATTTGTCGGCGTGGACGTGTTTTTCGTGATTTCCGGCTACCTGATCACCTCGATCATCTGGAACCAGCGCCAGGCCGGGCGTTTCAGCTTCGTCGAGTTCTGGGCCCGACGCGCCCGGCGGATCCTGCCGGCGCTGTTTGCGATGATCATCGCGGTGCTGGCGGTGGGCTGGTTCCTGCTGGCACCCAAGGACTACGAAGAACTCGGGCGCTCGGTGCGCTACCAGGTGACCTTCGTCTCGAACATTCTGTTCATGCGTCAGGATGGCTATTTCGACGTCGCTTCGGATCTCAAGCCGCTGCTGCACACTTGGTCGCTGGCGGTGGAGGAACAGTTCTACATTCTCTTCCCACTGTTGCTGACCCTGCTGTCGAGCCGTCTGAAACACTGGCGGCTGGCGCTGTTCGGCGTGTTGCTGCTGTCCTTCGGGCTGAGTGTGTGGGCGGTCCATCATTATCCGGAGAAGGCGTTTTTCCTGTTGCCGATGCGGGCGTGGGAGCTGCTGGCCGGTGCGATGCTCGCCGTGGCGCCCCGGCATTCGTGGCGCCTCAAACCGATGGCAGCGCAAGGGCTGAGCCTGCTCGGCATGGCGCTGATCCTGCTGGCCGTCTTCGGGTACGACAAAAGCACGCCATTCCCCGGCGCCGCGGCGCTGCTGCCGGTGCTGGGCGTGGTGGCGCTGATCCTGGCAAACGGTCATCGTGAAACATTGATGGGTCAATTGCTGAGCAGTCGGGTGATGGTCGGCCTCGGTCTGATTTCCTATTCCTGGTACTTGTGGCACTGGCCGGTGTTCGTGTTTTCCAGCTATGCCAGCGTCGAGGAACCGGGTGCGCAGGACATCGCAGGATTGATCCTGCTGACGCTGGTGCTGGGTTACCTGTCTTGGAAGTTCGTCGAAACGCCGTTCCGCGAGCGTCGCCTGCTCGCCGGACGCCGGCAGGTTCTGCTGGCCGGTTTTTGCGGCATCCTGGTGCTCGGCCTGGCCGGGCAAGCCCTGCGCTGGACCGATGGCTTGCCGTCGCGTCTGTCCGAACAGGCGTTGCAATATGCCAGGGGCCACGAGTGGCGGCCGGAGCTGATGGCGTGCCTGACGGACGACAAGGCCCCGGATGACAAGCTGTTCTGCCATTACGGTGTGGAAAGTCTGCCGGCCCAGGCGATGGTCTGGGGTGACAGCCACGCTACGGCACTGATTCCGGTGCTGGAGGACGCTGCGCAAGCCCATGGCGTCAACGTGATCCTCGCCAGCTCTGCCGGTTGTATTCCGGTTGAAGGGCTGGAGCATGACGCAGCCTGTTCGCGTTTCAATCGGCGTGTCGAGCAGGGGTTGAGCGCGCAACGTATCAGCGATGTGGTGCTGGTCGCGCGTTGGAGCCTCTATCTGTATGGCGACGCCAAAGGGGATCTCGACCATGCGCTCAGACAGCCGGATGGTAAGTACGACAGTGCCGTCGCTGAACAACGCCTGGCCGATGGGCTGCGCGCACGGCTTGCTCAATTGCGTGAGGACGGGCATCGGGTCTGGCTGGTGAAAGAGGCGCCGTTGCAGGCGTTCAACCCGCCGTATCGCCTGACACGCCTTGCGATGCTGGGCCATTCGGTGGATGAGGTCGGCCTGGCCATCGGTGAGCATGACAAGCGCCAGGCATTCATCAGCCGGTTGTTCGCCCAACTGGCGCAGGATCCGATGGTGCGGGTGATCGATCCGGCGCCACGGCTGTGTGATGAACACGGTCTGTGTCGCGCCGAACTCGACGGCTATTCGCTGTACAAGGATGACAATCACCTGTCGGAAGTCGGTGCGCGATTCGTGGCGCCGATCCTCGAACCGCTGTTTGTCAGTCTGCAGGCCGGTAAAAATCCGGGTAGCGGCCAGGTGAATGCAGCCAAGTAAGCAGTGACGGGCTGCCAGCGACCGGCATAGCAGGTAGGATGTACGCCTATTTTGAGGGTGCCATCGTCAATGAAATTCAAGGATCTTCGGGATTTCGTGCAGCAGCTTGAGCAGCGCGGAGAGTTGAAACGCATCCAGATTCCCGTCTCGCCGGTGCTGGAGATGACCGAAGTGTGCGACCGCACACTGCGGGCCAAGGGCCCGGCGCTGCTGTTCGAGAAACCGACCGGCTATGACATTCCGGTGCTCGGCAACCTGTTCGGCACGCCCGAGCGGGTCGCCATGGGCATGGGCGCCGAGTCGGTCAGCGAGCTGCGCGAAATCGGCAAGCTGCTGGCGTTCCTCAAGGAGCCGGAGCCGCCGAAGGGCTTGAAGGACGCGTGGTCGAAGCTGCCGATCTTCCGCAAGATCATCGCGATGGCGCCGAAAGTCGTCAAAGACGCCCCGTGCCAGGAAGTGGTCATCGAAGGTGATGACGTCGACTTGGCGATGCTGCCGGTGCAGACCTGCTGGCCGGGCGACGTGGCGCCGCTGATCACCTGGGGCCTGACCGTCACCAAAGGTCCTAACAAGGATCGGCAGAACCTCGGCATCTACCGTCAGCAAGTGATCGGCCGCAACAAGGTCATCATGCGCTGGCTCAGCCACCGGGGTGGTGCGCTGGATTTCCGTGAGTGGTGCGAGAAACATCCGGGCCAGCCGTTCCCGGTGTCCGTGGCCCTCGGCGCGGATCCTGCAACCATTCTCGGCGCCGTCACCCCGGTGCCGGACAGCCTCTCCGAATACGCCTTCGCCGGCCTGTTGCGCGATAGCCGCACAGAATTGGTGAAGTGCCGTGGCAACGACCTGCAAGTGCCGGCCACGGCCGAAATCATCCTTGAAGGCGTAATCCATCCGGGCGAGATGGCGGACGAAGGCCCGTACGGCGACCACACCGGTTACTACAACGAAGTCGACAGCTTCCCGGTGTTCACCGTCGAGCGCATCACCCACCGGATCAAACCGATCTACCACAGCACCTACACCGGCCGTCCACCGGATGAACCGGCGATTCTCGGCGTGGCGTTGAACGAAGTGTTTGTGCCGATCCTGCAGAAGCAGTTCCCGGAGATCACCGACTTCTACCTGCCGCCGGAAGGCTGTTCGTACCGCATGGCCGTGGTGACGATGAAGAAGTCGTATCCGGGGCATGCCAAGCGCGTGATGCTGGGTGTCTGGTCGTTTTTGCGACAGTTCATGTACACCAAGTTCGTTATCGTCACCGACGACGATATCAACGCGCGGGACTGGAACGACGTGATCTGGGCCATCACCACGCGCATGGACCCCAAGCGCGACACGGTGATGATCGACAACACGCCGATCGACTACCTCGACTTCGCCTCGCCGGTGTCGGGTCTTGGCTCGAAGATGGGCCTGGACGCCACTCACAAGTGGCCGGGCGAAACCACTCGCGAGTGGGGCCGCGTCATCGTCAAGGATGATGCCGTCACCCAACGGATCGATGCCATCTGGAATCAGTTAGGAATAGATTGATGCGTGTAACCCTGCAGCCCTCCGGAGCGGTGCTCGAGATACGGCCCGGAGAGCGGATTCTCGATGGTGCGCGGCGCCTGGGCTACGAATGCCCGCAAAGCTGCCGCAACGGCAATTGTCACGTGTGCGCAGCGCTGCTGGTGGAAGGCCGGGTCGAACAGGCCGGCAAGGTGCATGACCACGGCGAGTTCTACACTTGCATAGCGGAGCCGCTGGAAGACTGCATCCTGCTGTGGGATGGCGTGCTCGCGCTGGGAGAACTGCCGGTGCGCAGCCTGTCGTGTCAGGTCATCGAATGCCGGGACGTCGGTGGCGATACCTGGCGAGTGCGCCTGCGGGCGCCGGCCGGCAAGCCGCCGCGTTATCACGCGGGCCAGTACCTGATGATCGAGCGCGAGAGCGGCGAAAAGTCAGCCTTTTCCATGGCCTCGGCGCCCCACGGCGGGCGAGACCTGGAAATCCACGTACTGGCGCGTGAAGCCAGTGCCCTGAACCTGATCGAGCAACTGCAGCGCAATTCGATGGTGCGGGTCGAGCTACCGTTCGGCGACACCCACCTCGCGGAATTGCCCGACGGGCCGCTGGTGCTGATCGCCGCCGGCACCGGCATGGGTCAGATCCACAGCCTGATCGAACATTGCCGGGCCAACGGCTTCAAGCATCCGGTGCATTTGTACTGGGGCGTGCGTCGTCCGGAAGATTTCTATGAAATCGAGCATTGGGACGAATGGCTGAAGCTGCCCAACCTGTTCCTGCACAAAGTCGTCAGCGACCAGTGCGGCTGGGAAGGGCGCTGCGGGATGTTGCATGAGGCGGTGTGCGAGGACTTTCCGGATCTGAAACCCTTGCACGTCTATGCCAGTGGTTCGCCGGCGATGGTCTACGGCACGCTGGATGCGCTGGTGGAAGCCGGGATGGATGCCCACCAGATGCGCGCCGATGTGTTTGCGTATGCGCCGCGCTCTTGAGCCGCGCGACTGAGCCCACGGCTGAGCCTTCCTAGAACCGCACGCCCGTCGTCACCATGGCCGCGTTGGCGCCGAGAAAGACCAGCTCGGCGGCCAGCGGGCCGTAATGGGTGCCGACGGACGGGATGATCACCGGTGCAACGCCGAAGTGATTGAGCGGGATCTTGTCCTTGTAGTCACCCCGATAACCCTGCAGCAACCCACCGGTGAGTTTCACGTACACCGGATAATCGGCACTGTCGAAGCGTTTGCCGGCATAGGCGTAATTGGAGCGCTGGCGGAACGAGTTGCGGAAAGTTGCCCCGCCAAATACCCAGCCGGAAGCCTGATTGCGTTCAATGCCGATCAAGTCCTGATGATTATTGTGTTCGGGGTCGGGTGAGTAATGTTTGGTATAGACACTGGTCTGTGCATACCAGAAACCCTTGTCCTCTTGCGAATCATCGGCGGCCAGTGCGTGGCCGGTCTGAATCAATAAAAGTGCGGCCAAAAGCCTTGGTGTGTTCATCGTGCAGCCTCGGTTGAACGGGTTGGCTTGCGCCAGAGGAAAGCCGTTGTACGTAGGCGTTCAGCGACGGTAAATATGGGAAGTCCGAAATTTTAGTAGGAAAAATCCCGGGAGTTCATGAACGAAACCTGAACGAAGCGAAGGCTTATCGATATTTCATTCGGGTATTTAAGATATCTGCGCAATGGTATTAGGCTATATCAAACAAGATAGCCCTCGCGGATAACCCCGAATTAGCGCTATCAAAGGTGTCATACATCCTTTAGCACTTTTCGTTTTACAGTTACTGCTATATGTTCTATCAAGCGAATTGTGCTTACATCTTGTAATACTTGCGGGGCCGAATACTTCCGTCATGACAGCCATTGAATCTGCTTTTCTGAATCTGGCTTACCCTCCGCGGCTCGACCTGGGGCCGCAGCTGACTCACGAACAACTTCTCGCTTCCATGCAATCGACCATGGCACGCCACAAGGGTGGGCCGGTGTGGTTGTTCGCGTATGGTTCGTTGATCTGGCGGCCGGAATGTTCGGCGGTGGAGCGGGTGCGCGGGCGGGTGCATGGCTACCATCGCGGTTTGTACCTGTGGTCTCACGAACATCGCGGCACACCGGAAATGCCGGGGCTGGTGTTCGGTCTGGATCGCGGCGGCTCGTGCAGCGGCTTCGCCTATCGGTTGCCGGAAGACAACCTCGACAGTGCGCTGTATGCGCTGTGGAAACGCGAGATGCCGTTCCCGTCCTATCGGCCACACTGGCTCAACTGCCGTCTTGAAGATGGCAGCCAGGTACAGGCGTTGGGATTTGTCTTGGAACGACACCTGCCCAGCTATGCCGGCAATCTGCCGGATCATGTGCTGAGCCAGGTGTTCGAAAGCGCTTGCGGGCGTTACGGCACGACTCGCGATTATGTCGAGCAGACCGCTCACGCCCTGCGCAGCCACGCCATGCCAGACCGGAATCTGGAGGCGCGGCTCAAGCGCTGTAAGTCAAAAGCCGATCAGGCGACTGCTTCGCGGCTCTGACTGGCGACTTGCTTGTGCCACAGGGTCGGCGCCAGGAAGGCCATCGACAGCAGGCAAGCGCCCACCAGCAGCACGAAACCGCCATCCCAACCGAAGTGGTCCACGGTGTAGCCCATCGCTGCACTGGCCGCGACCGAACCACCCAGATAACCGAACAGGCCGGTGAAGCCCGCCGCAGTACCGGCGGCTTTCTTCGGCGCCAGCTCCAGCGCCTGCAGACCGATCAGCATCACCGGGCCGTAGATCAGGAAGCCGATCGAGAACAGCGCGATCATGTCGACGGTCGGGTTGCCGGCCGGGTTCAGCCAGTAAACCAGGGTCGCCACGGTCACCAGGGCCATGAACACCATGCCGGTCAGGCCACGGTTGCCACGGAAGATCTTGTCCGACATCCAGCCGCACAGTAGCGTGCCCGGAATACCCGCCCACTCGTAGAAGAAGTAGGCCCACGAAGTCTTGTCGACGTCGAAGTGCTTGGCTTCCTTGAGGTAGGTCGGCGCCCAGTCCAGTACGCCGTAGCGCAACAGGTAGACGAAGACGTTGGCCAGGGCGATGTACCAGAGCATTTTGTTGCGCAGCACGTATTTGACGAAGATTTCCTTGGCGCTGAATTCGTCTTCGTGGCTGGCGTCGTAGCCTTCCGGGTAATCGTTCTTGTACTTCTCGATCGGCGGCAGGCCGACCGATTGCGGGGTGTCACGCATGGTGATGAAGGCAAACGCCGCCACCGCCAGGGCTACCGCCGCCGGCACGTAGAATGCCGAATGCCAGTCGTTGAACAGGCCCATGCCGATCAGGAACAGCGGGCCGATCAGACCGCCACCGACGTTGTGCGCCACGTTCCACACGGACACCACGCCACCGCGTTCCTTCTGCGACCACCAGTGCACCATGGTCCGGCCGCTCGGCGGCCAGCCCATGCCCTGGGCCCAGCCGTTGATGAACAGCAGGATGAACATCATGGTCACGCTGGACGTTGCCCATGGCGCGAAACCGAAAATGAACATCACCCCCGCCGAGACCAGCAGGCCGAATGGCAGGAAGTAGCGCGGGTTGGAGCGGTCGGAGACCAGGCCCATCAGGAACTTGGAAAGACCGTAGGCGATTGCGATGGCCGACATCGCCAGACCCAGTTCGCCACGGGTATAACCCTCGTCGATCAGGTACGGCATGGCCAGGGAGAAGTTTTTGCGCAGCAGGTAGTAACCCGCGTAGCCAAAGAAGATACCGGCGAAGATCTGCCAACGCAGGCGTCGGTAAGTACTGTCTATTTTTTCTTCAGGCAATGGAGCCTGATGTGCGGCAGGTCGAAAGAAAGCAAACATTCAAGAGCTCCAAATTTCTTGTTTTGACTGCGGATGCGAATGTTACAGTTTCGTTACCGAAAATAGCACCGGTTCGCATCGGCAAAACAGCGGAAAATGTTGGAAGTCGCACGTTCTTTTACGAACCTGTCGCTCTGCTGTAAGAACAGGGCGTTTTCACCACTTGTGAACATGGGGTGGCTTAGACTCGCGATCCGTCGCCCGACTGATCAACAGAGATGAATGATGGCTTTGAAGGTTCGCATGCTGATGCGCCGATTATTGGCAGCGACGGTCATTGTCGTTGCGGTGCTGACATTGATTTACGCCGATCACCCTGCCCAGTCCGGTTTGCGCAATGCCACGGTGCTGATCATTCGCCATGCGGAAAAGCCGACTGAGGGGACAGTACTCAATGCCCGGGGCGAAGAAAGGGCCCGCGCCTACGTCGACTATTTCAATCCGTTGAAACTGGATGGCCAGACACTGACCCCGGAACGGCTGATTGCCGCCGGCGACAGCCCGGTGAGTTCTCGCTCACGCCTGACGTTGACCCCGCTGGCCGAGCGCCTGGGCCTGTCTGTCGAGCAGCCATACATCAATGGCGATGCCCACGAACTGGTCAAGCTGCTGCGCAAGAGCAATCAGGCGCCGACGATCCTGATCGCCTGGCATCACGGCCATATCAACCACCTGATTCAAGCATTCGGCGGTGACAGCACGGCCCTGATGGGCCAGAAAAAATGGCCGGACGAAGTCTACGACTGGCTGATCGTTCTGCGCTTCGATGAAGAGGGCCACCTCATCAAGGCCCGCAGCCGGAAGGTTCAGGAGCATCTGTTGCCGGGCGATGCTGAGGATCCTCCCGGCAACAGATGACGGCTCTGAGGTGCTTCAGCGCACCTGCACCACAACCTTGCCAACAGCCTTGCGCTGCCCAAGATCATTGATCGCCTGCGCCGCCTCGCTCAGCGGATACACCTGCGACACCAGCGGTTTCAACTTGCCCTCGGCAAACCAGCCGAACAGTTGCTGGAAGTTCGCTGCGTTATCCTGTGGCTGGCGCTGGGCGAAGGAGCCCCAGAACACGCCGAGCACGGCCGCGCCCTTGAGTAGCGCAAGGTTGACCGGCAGTTCGGGAATGCGTCCGCTGGCGAAGCCGACCACCAGCAGGCGGCCATTCCAGGCGATGGCGCGGATGGCCTGGTCGAACAGGTCGCCGCCGACCGGGTCGTAGATCACGTCGGCGCCCTGGCCGTCGGTCAGGCGCTTGATTTCGTCCTTGAGGCTGGTTTCGCTGTAGTTGATCAATTCGTCGGCACCGGCGGCCTTGGCCACGGCAAGCTTTTCGGCGCTGCTGGCGGCCGCGATCACCCGGGCGCCTATGGCTTTGCCGATCTCCACGGCAGCCAGGCCAACGCCGCCGGAAGCGCCGAGTACCAGCAGTGTTTCACCCGGTTGCAGGTTGCCGCGTTGCTTGAGCGCGTGCATCGAAGTGCCGTAGGTCATGCTGAACGCGGCGGCGGTGTTGAAGTCCATCGACGGCGGAATCGGCAACACGTTATAGCCCGGCACTGCGACCTGCTCGGCGAAGCTGCCCCAACCGGTCAGGGCCATGACCCGGTCACCGACCTTCAAATGACTGACTTTCTCACCTACCGAACTGACCACGCCGGAGGCTTCACCACCCGGGGAAAACGGGAAGGGCGGCTTGAACTGGTACTTGCCCTCGATGATCAGCGTGTCCGGGAAGTTGACCCCGGCGGCGTGCACGTCCAGCAGGATTTCATTCTTCTTGGCGACAGGACTGGCGACGTCTTCCAGCACCAGCGATTCGGCAGGGCCGAAGGCTTTGCACAGCACGGCTTTCATCAGGGCTATTCCTTTGGGAGTGATGGCCGATAAGTGTAGGTGTGGCAGTCAACGGGTCAACGAGCATGCCCGACCCTGATAGTCCGCCATAAGCTTGTGCTTGCGCGGCGGGTCGTTATGCTAGGCCGCAAACCGGATAAGGAGCGAATTGTGAAAGCGTGGATCATGTTGTTGCTGGCCCTGTCTCTGCCTGTGGCAGCGCTGGCCGAAGAAGCCAAAGAAGGCGAGGCGCCGAAGGTCAACTACATCACCTTGAGCCCGCCGTTCGTGGGCAACTACGGGCTGGACGGCACGCCGAAGCTCAAGGTCTACAAGGCCGACGTGGCGTTGCGGGTGACCGGTGACGAGGCGACCAAACTGGTCAAGGCCAACGAGCCGCTGATCCGCAATCAGCTGGTGGCGCTGTTCACCCAGCAGACCACCGATGCGATGGGCAGCATCGAAGGCAAGGAAAAACTGCGTCAGGAAGCCTTGAAGCAGACCCAGCAAGTGATGAATGACGAGACCGGCAAACCGGTGGTCGAGGATCTGTTGTTCAACAACCTGATCATTCAGTAAGACTGGATTGTGCATGAGCCGGTTTGCCGGCTCATGCACAGACGCATCAGCGCAATGCGATAACCGCCGCCCACTGCTCGGCCGTCACCGGCATCACCGACAGCCGCGAACCCTTTTGCACCAGTGGCATCTCGGCCAGGGCGGTCTGCTGTTTCAGGTAATCCAGCTTCAACACCCGGGCAAACGTCTCGACATGGGCGACATCGATCGCACTCCAGGCGTTTTTCTCCGGCGTGGCTTTCGGATCGTAGTAGTGGCTCTCGGGCTCGAGTGCCGTCGGGTCGGGGTAGGCCGCCTCGATAATCTTGCCGATTCCGGCAATGCCCGGCTCCGGGCAGCTGGAGTGATAGAAAAAGAACTCATCCCCCACCGCCATGGCCCGCAGGAAATTGCGCGCCTGATAGTTGCGCACCCCGTCCCAGCGCGCTTTGCCGAGTTTTTCCAGACCCTTGATCGAAAGTTCGTCGGGCTCGGATTTCATCAGCCAATAGGCCATGGTGTGTGCTCCTGAAACGGTCATTGGGCAGGTTGTCGGGCAATTTTATGACAAACCGACAGTCGGTTGACGCCAGCATTTGCGCAGAGGTTCACGTTGTCGCAAAATGCCGGCCTTTAAAGCTTGACGCTGCTGCACGGCCTACGAATGGAAACCGCTGCTGTCATCGTGATGATGTGCCTTGAGGGGGGCAATCGATGAAACGCAAACCGGATTTGCTGTGGACTTTGGTGATTTTGTTTGGTCTTGGCGTCGTGACCACCGGTTATGCGCAAAGTCTGTGGGCCAACAAGGCCGATGCTCCGATTGAAGTGGCGCAACAAGTACAGCAGTCGACAGCGTTCAAACGCTGACACCGTCTTTCCGACGCCGCTGAATCCCTCGCGGCGCCTACCCTGCGAAATACCACGCCTTGTCGGTCACCGTTCCCTGCAACGGTACATCCCAGCTGGCCTGCGCCAGTCGTTCGACTTTCTGACATTCATGGGCCAGGCCCAACAGCGTCGGCTTGCGCCAGTTCTGGCGTCGGGCCAGATACGCCAGGCTGCGGTCGTAGAATCCACCGCCCATCCCCAGGCGCCCGCCGACATCGTCAAACCCCACCAGTGGCAACAACACCAGATCCAGTGCCCAGATCTTGCGCTGACGGGCGACATTGACCCGGGGCTCAAGAATACGGAAACGGTTGGGCCGCAGCTTTTCGCCGGGCCGAATCTGCTGAAAGACCATTTTCGTCCGCGGCCAGGCGCTCAGCACCGGCAGATAGGTTTTCTTGCCTCGACGCTGGGCGGCGCGCAGCAGCAGGCGCGGGTCGATTTCACCGTCGGTGGGCAGGTACAGGGAAATGTGTCTGGCCCGGCGAAATTGCGGGTCCTGCGCGAGCTGTTTGTACAGACCTTCGGCGGCCTTGCGTTGCTGACTTGGCGTCAGGGAGCGGCGGGCCTTGCGCAGCAGGCGGCGCAGTTGGGGGCGGGGCAGCAACGCGGGTTCGGTCATGGTTCGGCTTCGGCAGGATGAGGACGAAAACGTACGCATAAAAAATCCGATGCCGGCATGCACCGGCATCGGATTCGAATCAGGCTCCCCGGATGAGCCGCTGTCGACTTAGCCCTTGAACCCGAGAGTTCAAGGTGGAGGATGCAGTAGGCTTTAAGGCTTTCCGTCTGGCGGACATGCACACCAGCCCAACGTGCAACCCCCAGGGTAGTGCAAATCGGCTCAGGGACATCGTCAACTGGCAAGCACCCCAGGGAGTGCGGCGAGTATACCTCAAGCCGCCTGGCGAATCAGCCCTTGCTGATGTCCGGATCGTCGGCCAGCGCCAGATCGACACGATCGAGCAAGTCTCGCACCTGTTCACGGGTCGAGCCGCTGGCCTGGATGTCCGGGCGCTCTTCTTTGTGCAAGAGATCGTGGGTGATGTTCAGCGCGGCCATCACGGCGATGCGGTCGGCGCCGATGACTTTGCCGCTGCTGCGGATCTCGCGCATTTTGCCGTCCAGGTAACGCGCGGCACTGACCAGATTGCTGCGTTCTTCCTGCGGACAGATGATCGAATATTCTTTGTCGAGGATCTGCACGGTAACGCTATTGCTTGAACTCATGAGTCTTGCTCCAGGGCCTTGAGGCGCGAAATCATCGATTCGACCTTACGCCGGGCGATTTCGTTTTTTTCAATGAGGTGAGCGCGTTCCTCGCGCCAGGTCTTTTCCTGAGCTTGTAAGAGTGCGTTTTGACTCTTTAGTTGCTCGACCCGAGTAATCAGCAGTTCGAGTCTGGCCATCAGCGCTTGCAGGTCGGTGTCTTCCATTGTGTCCACTGATTCGGTCTGATGGGTTTGGCTGGCGGACAGCCTTTAATGGTCTTGGCGAGTCTGTCGATGTAGGATACAAGGCCTTCATTCTAGACATAGCGCCGTCTGGCGCCTAGCTGCCCATGCCCATTCAGAATTCCCCGTACCAAGGCTTTGCCACCCTGCTGAATTCCAGCGGTCACTCCGTTTCGCCTGCCGAACTGCACGGCCTGTTGCTGGGCCGCAGTTGCGCCGGCGCCGGCTTCAATGCCGAAGAATGGCTGATCGATGCCGCCGAGCTGCTCGAAGGCGAGCCGCAGGACAACGTTCGTGCCGCGCTGATCGGTCTGCAGGAAATGGTCAAGAGCGAACTCACCGGCGACGACGTCACCGTGGTTCTGCTGCTGCCGAACGATGACGCGCCACTGGCCGAGCGCGCTGCCGCGCTGGGTGAATGGTGCCAGGGCTTCCTCACCGGTTTCGGCCTGAACTGCCGCGACAGCAGCATGCTGAGCACAGAGGCCACCGAAGTGTTGCAGGATCTGGCGGCAATCTCCCAGGTGCAAGACGCCCTGGAAGAGTCCGAAGACGGCGAAAGCGACTACATGGAAGTCATGGAGTACCTGCGCGTAGCGCCGCTGCTGCTGTTCTCCGAAACCAAGAAAGCCGACGTGCCGCCAGCCGCCAAGCCGTCGCTGCACTGATCGCGTGCCAGGGAAAGCCATCTGCCCATGATCCATATCCCGAAAGCGGAATACAGCCGTCGCCGCAAGGCGCTGATGGCGCAGATGGAACCCAACAGCATCGCCATCCTGCCCGCCGCTGCGGTTGCCATTCGCAACCGTGACGTCGAGCACGTCTACCGCCAGGACAGCGACTTCCAGTACCTGAGCGGTTTCCCCGAGCCACAGGCGGTCATCGTCTTGATGCCTGGTCGCGAACATGGCGAATACGTGCTGTTCTGCCGTGAACGCAATGCCGAACGGGAACTCTGGGATGGCCTGCGCGCCGGCCAGGAAGGCGCGATTCGCGATTTTGGCGCCGACGATGCCTTCCCCATCACTGACATCGACGACATCCTGCCGGGCCTGATCGAAGGCCGCGATCGGGTGTATTCGGCCATGGGCAGCAACCCGGAATTCGACCGTCATGTGATGGACTGGATCAACGTGATCCGCTCCAAGGCGCACCTCGGCGCCCAGCCGCCGAACGAATTCGTTGCCCTGGATCACCTGCTGCACGACATGCGCCTGTATAAATCGGCGGCAGAAGTGAAGGTGATGCGCGAAGCGGCGCGGATTTCCGCCCAGGCCCACATCCGGGCGATGCAGGCCAGCCGCGCCGGGCTGTACGAGTACAGCCTCGAAGCCGAACTCGATTACGAGTTCCGCAAGGGCGGGGCGAAGATGCCGGCCTATGGTTCGATCGTCGCCGCCGGGCGCAACAGCTGCATCCTGCATTACCAGCAGAATGACGCGTTGCTCAAGGATGGTGACCTGGTGCTGATCGACGCTGGTTGCGAAATCGACTGTTATGCCAGCGACATCACCCGCACCTGGCCGGTCAACGGCAAGTTTTCCGCCGAGCAGAAAGCGATCTACGAATTGGTATTGGCCTCGCAGGAAGCGGCGTTCGCCGAAATCGCCCCGAACAAGCACTGGAACCAGGCGCACGAAGCCACGGTTCGGGTCATCACCACCGGGCTGGTGAAGCTGGGGTTGTTGCAGGGCGAAGTTGACGAGTTGATCGCGTCCGAGGCCTACAAGGCGTTTTACATGCACCGCGCCGGCCACTGGCTCGGGATGGATGTGCATGACGTCGGCGAGTACAAGGTCGGCGGCGAATGGCGGGTGCTGGAAGTCGGCATGGCGCTGACCGTGGAGCCGGGCATCTACATCGCCCCGGACAATCAGAACGTAGCGAAGAAATGGCGCGGCATTGGCGTGCGCATCGAGGACGACGTGGTAGTGACCAAGAGCGGTTGTGAAATCCTGACCCACGGCGTGCCGAAAACCGTCGCCGAGATCGAAGCCCTGATGGCGCAAGCACGGACTTGCGCGGCATGAGTCGGGTCAATCTGGCAATCATCGGTGGTGGTCTGGTTGGCGCCAGTCTGGCGCTGGCCTTGCAGGCCGGGGCCAAGGCCCGTGGCTGGAAGATCGTGCTGATCGAACCGTTCGCCCCCGGCGACACCTGGCAGCCAAGTTACGACGCCCGTTCGTCGGCGCTGTCCTTCGGCTCGCGGCAGATCTATCAACGGCTGGGCGTGTGGCAGGAAATCTCCCGCCGCGCCGAGCCGATCAAGCAGATTCACGTGTCCGACCGTGGTCGTTTCTCCACCGCCCGACTGTCGGCGATGGAAGAGGGCGTACCGGCGCTCGGTTATGTCGTTGAAAACGCCTGGCTCGGACAGTGCCTGTGGCAGCACCTCGATAAAGAAGTGATCAGTTGGCGCTGCCCGGCGGAAGTCACTCGCATGGAACCGCTGCCAGACGGCTATCGCCTGACCCTCAACGATGAAACCACGGTCGAGTGCGATCTGGCGGTGCTCGCCGATGGCGGTCGTTCCGGTCTGCGCGAGCAACTGGGCATCAACGTGCGCAAACGCCCGTACAACCAGAGCGCGCTGATCGCCAACATCACCCCGAGTGAAGCGCACAACGGCATGGCCTTCGAGCGCTTCACCGATGAAGGCCCGATGGCGCTGTTGCCGCTGCCGGAGAACCGCTGCGCGCTGGTCTGGACCCGTCTGGGCATGGACGCGCAACGGCTGGCCGACCTGAGCGAACGTGATTTCCTCAGCGAGCTGCAAGGTGTGTTCGGCTACCGTCTCGGTACGTTGAAACAAGTTGGCGCGCGACATCTGTATCCGCTGTCGCTGGTGGAGGCCGAAGAGCAGGTGCGCTCGCATCTGGCCGTCCTCGGCAACGCCGCCCACAGCCTGCACCCGATTGCCGGGCAGGGTTTCAACCTGTCCCTGCGCGATGCCGATGCGTTGGCCGCCGCACTGCTGGCCAGCGACAAACCGCTGGGGGATTTCGCCACGCTGCAGGCCTATCGCGAGCGCCAGCGCCTCGATCAGGACCTCACCGTCGGTTTCTCCGATCAGGTCACGCGCCTGTTCGGCAGCACCCAGCCACTGGTGTCGCTGGGCCGCAACATCGGCCTGCTCGGCCTCGATCTGCTGCCGCCGGCCAAGCGCTGGTTTGCCCGTCAGGCCATGGGGCTGGGGACGCGGCCGGATGCGTGAGTGGCTGATCAAACAGTTTGGCAAGGCGCAGCTGATGCGCTGGATCATGACGTTCTACCCGCCGTACTTCGGCGCCGGCGTCCGGGTGAAGCACATCAGCGATGACTTTCGCGACATCCAGGTCTCGATGGGCCTGGGCTGGTACAACCGCAATTACGTCGGCACCCAGTTCGGCGGCAGTCTGTATTCGATGGTTGACCCGTTCTTCATGTTGATGCTCATGGAAAACCTCGGCTCGCGGTACATCGTCTGGGACAAGGCTGCCGACATTGACTTCATTGCGCCGGGCAAAGGCCCGGTGTTCGCCCGGTTCAACATCGACGACACCCTGCTCGACGAGATCCGTCGGCAGACCGCCAGTGGCGAGAAATACCTGCCGCAGTTGCAGGTCGACATTCATGACGGCGCCGGCAACCTGGTGGCGCGGGTCGGTAAAACCCTTTACGTGCGGCTCAAGCCGCAAGCGAGACAGGCTTAAAGCATGGAAATGCGCGCAGATCTGCTGATTGTCGGAGCCGGAATGGTCGGCAGCGCCCTGGCGCTGGCGTTGCAGAACAGCGGGCTGGAAGTCCTGCTGCTTGACGGCAGCCCGCTGAGCGTCAAACCCTTCAATGGCGATGCGCCGTTCGAGCCGCGAGTCAGTGCGTTGTCGGCAGCCAGCCAGCGGATCCTCGATCGCCTCGGCGTGTGGGACGGCATCGTCAACCGACGCAGCAGTCCCTACACCGACATGCACGTTTGGGATGGCAGCGGAACCGGGCAGATTCACTTCTCGGCCAGCAGCGTGCACGCCGATGTGCTCGGCCACATTGTCGAAAACCGCGTGGTGCAGGATGCCTTGCTCGACCGTTTGCACGATTGCGATCTGGGGCTGCTGCCCAATGCGCGACTGGAGCAGATGCGCCGCTCCGGCGACGACTGGCTGCTGACCCTGGCCGACGGCCGCACCTTGCGCGCGCCGCTGGTGATCGCGGCGGATGGCGCCAACTCTGCCGTGCGCCGTCTGACCGGTGTCGCCACCCGCGAGTGGGATTATCTGCATCACGCCATCGTCACCAGCGTGCGCAGCAGCAAACCGCACCGCATGACGGCGTGGCAGCGTTTTACCGATCACGGTCCGTTGGCGTTTCTGCCGCTGGAGCGTGATGGTCAGCAGGACTGGTGCTCGATCGTCTGGTCGACCACGCCGAGCGAAGCCGAACGGTTGATGGCGCTGGATGAAGCAGGTTTCTGCCGTGAGCTGGAACGCGCCTTCGAAGGTTGCCTCGGCGACGTCATCAGCGCCGATCCGCGTCTGTGCGTGCCGCTGCGCCAGCGTCACGCCAAGCGCTACGTGGCCGAAGGCCTGGCGTTGATCGGCGATGCCGCGCACACCATCCACCCACTGGCGGGGCAGGGCGTGAACCTCGGTTTCCTCGACGCCGCTGTGCTGGCCGAAGTGCTGCTGCAAGCGAACGAACGCGGCGAACGCCTGGCGGACGTGAAAGTGCTGAGCCGCTACGAGCGCCGGCGCATGCCGCATAACCTGGCGCTGATGGCCGCGATGGAAGGCTTCGAGCGGTTGTTCCAGTCCGATCCGCTGCCGCTGCGCTGGTTGCGCAACACCGGGCTGAAAATCGTCGAGCAGATGCCCGAGGCCAAAGCACTGTTTGTGCGTGAAGCGTTGGGACTGACCGGGGACTTGCCGGCCCTCGCCAAGGCCTGACGAATGTCGTGCAACATCTGGTAACTCCTTGGGAAAGTGATCGATTGAGCTGGTAAATGTGAGTCCTTATCATTTGGGCCACTTTTCCCGACCGAGAGATCACTCCCATGTTGGCACCCCAGCGTCTTTTGACCGCACTGGCCCTGACCCTGATTGGCAGCACCGCCGCCCAGGCCGCCGATGAGGTGGTGGTCTACTCGTCGCGCATCGATGAACTGATCAAGCCGGTGTTCGATGCCTACACCGCCAAGACCGGGGTGAAGATCAAGTTCATCACCGACAAGGAAGCGCCGCTGATGCAGCGGATCAAGGCCGAAGGCGAGAACGCCACCGCCGACCTGCTGCTGACCGTCGATGCCGGCAACCTCTGGCAGGCCGAGCAGATGGGCATTCTCCAGCCGTTCACCTCGAAAACCATCGACGCCAACATTCCCCTGCAATACCGCTCGTCCACCCACGCCTGGACAGGTCTGAGCCTGCGTGCGCGAACCATCGCCTATTCCACCGCACGGGTAAAACCGGGCGAGCTGACCACCTACGAAGCGCTGGCCGACAAGAACTGGGAAGGCCGCCTGTGCCTGCGCACGGCGAAGAAGGTCTACAACCAGTCGCTGACCGCCACCATGATCGAGGTGCACGGCGCCGAGAAAACCGAGAAGATCCTCAAGGGCTGGGTCAACAACCTGTCCACCGACGTGTTCTCCGACGACGTTGCGGTGCTGGAAGCGATCAACGCCGGCCAGTGCGACGTCGGCATCGTCAACACCTACTACTACGGTCGCCTGCACAAGCAGAAACCGGATCTGCCGGTGAAACTGTTCTGGCCGAACCAGGCGGATCGCGGTGTGCACGTCAACCTGTCGGGCATCGGTCTGACCAAGCATGCGCCGCACCCGGAAGCGGCCAAGGCGCTGGTGGAGTGGATGACCACGCCTGAGGCGCAGAAGATCTTTGCCGACGTGAACCAGGAGTTCCCGGCGAATCCGGCGGTGAAGCCTTCGGAAGAAGTGGCGGCGTGGGGGCAGTTCGTGGCTGATACGCTACCGGTTGAGGTGGCGGGCAAGCGTCAGGCTGAAGCGATCCGGATGATGGATCGGGCGGGTTGGAACTGACGTTGCGAGTCGAATCGCCGCAAGCGTGACGCGCAGCGTCACAGGATGTGTGCCCACGCAGAGCGTGGGCACATTCATTTAACGAGAGTCTTTCCTTGGCCCACCCCGCCCAACGTCGCTGGTACCCCATCGTCTTCGCCATCGCCGCGTTGGTGCTGCTCCCCCTCAGCGTGCTCCTGCTGTCATGGCAAACCATCGATCAACAGATCTGGTCGCACCTGTGGGAAACCCAGATGCCGCGTCTGCTGGGCAACACCCTGACGCTGGTGCTCGGTGTCGGCATCGGCGTGACCCTGCTGGGCGTAAGCCTTGCGTGGCTCACCAGCCTCTGCGAATTCCCCGGTCGGCGCTGGCTCGACTGGGCGTTGATGCTGCCCTTTGCGGTCCCGGCCTATGTGCTGGCGTTCGTGTTCGTCGGCCTGCTGGACTTCGCAGGTCCCGTGCAAAGCCTGTTACGCGAATGGTTCGGAACCGGCCTGCGTCTGCCGAGAGTGCGCTCCACCGGCGGGGTGATTCTGGTGTTGGTGCTGGTGTTCTATCCCTATGTTTACTTGCTGGCGCGCACCGC
The DNA here is from genome assembly GCF_058789255.1 of Pseudomonas sp. FW215-R2. NCBI lineage: Bacteria > Pseudomonadati > Pseudomonadota > Gammaproteobacteria > Pseudomonadales > Pseudomonadaceae > Pseudomonas > Pseudomonas sp. FW215-R2. The sequence goes on along the minus strand of NZ_JBYTBO010000002.1, from coordinate 356,895 downwards.
GTTCCTAGCGCAGGGCAAGGGATTGATGGAAGCCGCGCGAGTGCTCGGCCAGTCGCCGTGGCAAGCATTCTGGCGTGTAGCGTTGCCGATGGCGCGGCCGGCCATCGGCGCTGGCGTGGCGCTGGCACTGATGGAAACCCTGGCGGATTTCGGCGCGGTCTCGGTGTTCAACTTCGACACCTTCACCACCGCGATATACAAGACCTGGTATGGCTTCTTCAGCCTGTCGAGCGCTGCGCAACTGGCCAGCCTGTTGTTGCTGGTGGTGATGCTGGTGTTGTACGGCGAGCGGCGCGCCCGTGGCGCGAACCGGGCAAGCAACGAACGACCACGGGTCAAAGCGCTATATCACCTGCGCGGGCCCAAGGCCTGGGCGGCGACCGGCTGGTGCGGTCTGGTGTTCGCCTGTGCGTTTGTCATCCCGGTGCTGCAACTGCTGGTGTGGTTCTGGCAGCGCGGGCGTTTCGATCTGGATGAGCGTTACGCCGGGCTGATTCTGCACACCCTGTATCTGGGTGGCATGGCGGCGTTGATCACGGTCAGCGTGGCGATGTTGCTGGCGTTCGCCCGACGTCTGGCACCGACCCAGGCGATCCGTTCCGGCGTCAGTCTGGCCAATCTCGGCTACGCCTTGCCGGGCTCGGTGCTGGCGGTGTCGATCATGCTGGCATTCAGTTATCTGGATCGTGAGCTGGTGATTCCACTCTCCGGCTCGCTCGGCGGTGCAGGAAAACCGTTGCTGCTGGGCAGTCTGGCGGCGTTGTTGATGGCTTATCTGGTGCGGTTCGTGGCGGTGGCCTACGGGCCGCTGGAAAGCAGTCTGGCGCGTATACGGCCCTCTTTGCCTGAAGCGGCACGTAGCCTGGGTGTCAGTGGGCCGCGACTGTTTTTCAAAGTGTATCTGCCGCTGTTGCTACCCGGCACACTCAGCGCCGCACTGCTGGTGTTCGTCGATGTACTCAAGGAAATGCCCGCGACCCTGCTGATGCGCCCGTTTGGCTGGGACACGCTGGCCGTGCGGATCTTCGAAATGACCAGCGAAGGCGAATGGGCGAGGGCATCTTTGCCGGCGCTGACGCTGGTGCTTGTCGGGTTGTTGCCGGTGATCGGCCTGATCCGACGTTCGGCGCACAGAAACACTTAGTCGTCAGTCCTGAATCATGCGGCTACAATGCGCGGCATTCGGTGCGGTCCGTCTGACAGACCCTGTCGCTGAAATCGGCTGAAAGCCTTCTTCTACAGGGCTTTCAAACCGTGCAGCAGCGCTCCGCACCTTCGCCACGCCCGGAAGGAGAAACCCATGGGACAGCGTACGCCTCTGTATGACCTGCATCTCGCCCTCGGCGCGAAGATGGTCGATTTTGGCGGTTGGGACATGCCACTGCATTACGGCTCGCAGGTCGAGGAGCACCACGAGGTGCGTCGCGATTGCGGGGTGTTCGATGTATCCCACATGACCGTGATCGATGTCGCCGGCCACCAGGCCAAGGCCTGGCTCCAGCATTTGCTGGCCAATGACGTCGAACGCCTGCACAGCCCCGGCCGTGCGTTGTACAGCACCATGCTCAACGAGCGCGGCGGTATCGTCGACGACATGATTGTCTACCGTCTCGAGGACGGTTACCGACTGGTGGTCAACGCCTCGACCCGCGATCAGGACCTGGCGTGGATGCAGGCTCATCTCACCGGCTACGACGTGCAACTGCACGAGCGTACGGATCTGGCGATGCTCGCCATTCAAGGCCCCCATGCCCGGCACAAGATTGCCGAGCTGGTGACCCAGTCCCGTGCCAATCTGATCCAGATGCTCAAGCCTTTCGAAGGCCACGTCGACGGCGACTGGTTCATTGCGCGGACCGGCTACACCGGTGAGGACGGTCTGGAAATCGCCCTGCCGGCCGATCAGGCCCCCGGATTTTTCAACGATCTGGTGGGCGCCGGCATTTCTCCCATCGGCCTCGGTGCCCGCGACACCTTGCGGGTGGAAGCCGGGATGAACCTCTACGGCCAAGACATCCATCAAGACGTTTCGCCACTGGCTTCGAACATGGCCTGGAGCATCGCCTGGGAACCGGCCACGCGTCGGTTCATCGGTCGCGATGCGCTGGAAGCGGAAAAAACCGCCGGCGTGCAGCACAAACTGGTGGGTCTGGTGCTCGAGGAACGCGGGGTTTTGCGTGCGCATCAGGTGGTTCGTATCGCTGATGTTGGCGAAGGAGAGATCACCAGTGGTAGTTTCTCTCCTACGCTTAGCAAGTCGATTGCCCTGGCGCGTGTACCGATGGCGACTGCCGACCGCGCCGAAGTGGAAATCCGTGGCAAGTGGTATCCGGTACGAGTGGTCAAACCGACCTTCGTCCGTCACGGCAAAACCTTGATCTAACCTTTTCCGGCGGGCACGACCGCTGACAATTTCTTGAGGACACCGAGCATGAGCAACATCCCAGCCGAACTGCGTTTTGCCGAAAGTCATGAATGGGCGCGCCTGGAAGTCGATGGCACCGTCACCGTGGGCATCAGCGATCACGCGCAGGAAGCGCTGGGTGATGTGGTGTTCGTCGAGCTGACGGAAGTGGGTAACAAGTTTGCAGCTGAAGATCAGGCCGGTGTGGTGGAGTCGGTGAAAGCCGCTTCCGACATTTATTCGCCGATTGCCGGTGAAGTGATCGCTGTCAACGAAGAACTGAGCGCCTCGCCGGAACTGCTGAACTCCGACCCTTACGGCGCGTGGATCTTCAAACTCAAGCCAGATAACGCTGCGGACCTGGAAAAGCTGCTCGACGCTGCCGCCTACAAGGCTGCCATCGGCGAATAAGCTTCACGCAACACCGCAAAGCCCCGATCCGTCGGGGCTTTTTTGTGGCCGCAGCTTTCAATCGCGCGGCTCAGGCGTTGCCCAACACCGCTTTGACCGCCGCCACCGAGCGCTCGACATCTGCCTTGGTCATGGTGGTGAACATCGGCAACGACACAATCAGCCGCCCGACGCGCTCGGCCACCGGCAACATGCCTTCCTTGAAACCGCGCTCGCGGTACAGGCTCAGCAGGTGGATCGGCGGGTAGTGATAGCCGATGCCGACGCCCAGCGCCTGCATCTGCTCCATGAACGTGGCCCGCGCCGGCAAGCCGTCCTTGCGCTCCGGCAACACCAGCTGGAACAGGTGCCAGTTGCTGTTGGTGAAGTCGGCAGGTGGCAGTTGCGCGCCATACGTGGCTTCGAAGTCGTCGCCAAAGCATTTGAAGTAGTGGCGAGCCAGTTCCTGACGATGGGCGGTCAGCGCTTCGATGTGAGCGAACTGGCCGAGGCCGATGACGGCCGCCACATCGGTCATGTTGAACTTGCCACCCAGCACATCGACATCCAGACCGTCGAACCCGGTGCGGGTGACGCCTTGCAGGCGATATTTCTCCGCCAGACGCACTTCTTCCGGCGTATTCAGCACCAGGCATCCGCCTTCGGAGCAGGTCACGTTCTTGTTGGCCTGGAAGCTGAACGACACGAAATCACCGGTGGCACCGATGCTCTGGCCGTTCCAGCTCGAACCGAGTGCCTGCGCGGCGTCTTCGACGATGCGCAGGTTGTGTTTTTTGGCGATGGCGTACAGGCGCTCCATGTCCACCGGCAACCCGGCGAGATAGACCGGGATGATCGCCTTGGTGCGCGGGGTGATGGCCGCTTCCAGTCGATCCAGGTCGATGTTGCGGGTGACCGGGTCGATGTCGGCGAACACCGGTGTGGCCCCCACCTCAAGAATCACGTTGGCCGTGGCCACCCAGGAAATCGGCGTGGTGATCACTTCGTCCCCCGGGCCGATGCCGGCGATGCGCAGGGCGATTTCCATGGTGCAGGTGCCGGAGTTGAACGTGCGTACCGGGCGCCCGCCGAAATATTCCGACAGTTGCGCCTCGAAGGCCTGGACCTTCGGACCGCTGGTGATCCAGCCGGAACGCAGGACATCGCCGACGGCGGCAATGGTGGCTTCATCGATGACAGGTTTGGAAAACGGCAGAAACGGCTGTTGGCTCATGAGGATTCGATCATCCGAGGGTTGGGCGCGTGTTACAGGTGCCACAGCATGCCCCGTTCGGCCACCCGCCGCCAAGCCGTCCGCGACGGTATCGACTGCTATGCTGGTTTGACCGTGTTGCATTGACGCCGAGCCGCCAGCCAAGAGAGAGCCCGTCATGTCCCAGTTGCCATCCCTGAGCCAGTTACGCGACCCCCATGCCTTCCTGCGCCGTCACCTCGGCCCCGATGCCGCCGAGCAGCAGGCGATGCTCGACAGCCTGGGCCTCGGCAGCCGGATCGAACTGATCGAGCAGACTGTCCCGCCCGCCATCCGCCTCAACCGCGAACTGGACCTGCCGCCCGCGCTGGACGAGCAAGCAGCCCTGGCGAAACTGCGCGGGTACGCCGAACAGAACCAGGTCTGGACCAGCCTGATCGGCATGGGGTACCACGGCACCCTCACGCCGACGGTCATTCTGCGCAACGTGCTGGAAAATCCCGGCTGGTACACCGCCTATACGCCCTATCAACCGGAGATTGCCCAGGGCCGGCTCGAAGCGTTACTCAACTTCCAACAACTGACCATCGACCTGACTGGCCTGGAGCTGGCCAACGCCTCGTTGCTCGATGAAGCCACTGCGGCCGCCGAGGCCATGGCGCTGGCCAAACGCGTGGCGAAGTCGAAGAGCAATCTGTTTTTCGTCGACGAAAACTGTCATCCGCAAACCATTTCCGTGGTGCAGACCCGCGCCGAAGGCTTCGGCTTCGAGCTGATCGTCGACACGGTGGATAACTTGAAGCAGCACCAGGTGTTCGGCGCGCTGCTGCAATACCCCGACACCCACGGCGAGGTCCGCGACCTGCGCCCGTTGATCGATCACCTGCATGCGCAACAGGCGCTGGCATGCGTGGCGGCCGATTTGCTCAGTCTGTTGTTGCTGACGCCACCGGGTGAACTGGGCGCCGATGTGGTGTTCGGCTCTTCACAGCGCTTCGGTGTGCCGATGGGTTACGGCGGGCCGCACGCGGCGTTTTTCGCCAGTCGCGAGGAGTACAAACGGGCGATCCCCGGGCGGATCATCGGCGTGTCGAAGGACGCTCGTGGCAACGTGGCGCTGCGCATGGCCCTGCAAACTCGGGAGCAGCATATTCGCCGGGAGAAGGCCAATTCGAACATCTGCACCGCCCAGGTGTTGCTGGCCAACATCGCCAGTTTTTACGCGGTCTATCATGGGCCGCAAGGGCTCAAGCGGGTCGCCCAGCGCGTGCACCGGCTGACCTGCATCCTCGCTGCCGGCCTTGAGCGGCATGGCATCAAGCGCATCAACCAGCACTTTTTCGACACGCTGACCCTGGACGTCGGCGGCGCGCAGACCGCGATCATCGAAAGCGCTCAGGCCGCGCAGATCAACCTGCGGATTCTCGGTCGCGGCCATTTGGGCCTGAGCCTCGATGAAACCTGTGACGAGAGCACCGTCGGCAAACTGTTCGATGTGCTGTTGGGTGTCGATCATGGATTGAACGTCGAAGAACTCGACGCTGAAACGCTGGTGTCCGGGATTCCGGATAATCTGCTGCGCAGTTCACCCTATCTGCGCCACCCGGTTTTCAACGCCCATCACAGCGAAACCGAGATGCTGCGCTACCTCAAGCAGCTGGAGAACAAGGATCTGGCGCTCAACCAGTCGATGATTCCGCTCGGCTCCTGCACCATGAAACTCAACGCCACCAGTGAAATGATCCCGATCACCTGGCCGCAGTTCGCCAACCTTCACCCGTTCGTGCCTCGAGAGCAGGCCGTCGGTTACACACTGATGATCGAAGAGCTGGAGCGCTGGTTGTGCGCGATCACCGGGTTCGACGCGATCTGCATGCAGCCCAACTCCGGTGCCCAGGGTGAATACGCCGGGTTGCTGGCGATCCGCAAATACCACGAAAGTCGCCAGCAGGGCGGGCGCGACATCTGCCTGATTCCGTCCTCGGCCCACGGCACCAACCCGGCCTCGGCGCAGATGGCCGGGATGCGCGTGGTGATCGTCGAGTGCGACGAGGCGGGCAACGTTGATCTGGATGACCTGAAATCCAAGGCATCCGAGGCGGGAGACAAGTTGTCGTGCCTGATGGCGACGTATCCGTCGACCCACGGCGTGTACGAGGAGGGCATCAGCGAAATCTGCGAAGTTATCCACAAGCACGGCGGTCAGGTGTACATGGACGGTGCCAACCTCAATGCCCAGGTCGGGCTGGCGCGGCCGGCGGACATTGGCGCCGACGTTTCACACATGAATCTGCACAAGACCTTCTGCATTCCCCACGGCGGAGGCGGGCCGGGCATGGGGCCGATCGGTATTCGTGCGCATCTGGCGCCGTTCGTCGCCAACCACCCGGTGGTGCCGATCGATGGGCCGCAACCGCAGAACGGCGCGGTGAGCGCAGCACCCTGGGGCAGTGCGAGCATTTTGCCGATCAGCTGGATGTACATCGCCATGATGGGGCCGCAACTGGCGGACGCCAGCGAAGTGGCGATCCTCGCGGCGAATTACCTGGCGCAGCATCTGTCCGGCGCCTTTCCCGTGCTCTACACCGGGCGCAATGATCGGGTGGCCCATGAATGCATTCTGGATCTGCGGCCGCTTAAAGCGCAGACCGGCATCAGTGAGGAAGACATCGCCAAACGCCTGATGGATTACGGCTTCCATGCGCCGACCATGTCGTTCCCGGTGCCGGGCACCTTGATGGTCGAGCCGACCGAGAGTGAGTCCAAGGCCGAACTGGACCGCTTCATCGGCGCCATGTTGAGCATCCGCGCGGAAATCACCGAAGTGCAAAACGGCAACTGGCCGGCCGAGGACAATCCGCTCAAGCGTGCGCCGCATACGCTGGCCGATGTCACCGGCGTCTGGGAGCGGCCTTACACTATTGAGCAGGGCATCACGCCGGATGCGCATACCAAGGCGCACAAATACTGGCCGGCGGTGAACCGGGTGGACAACGTCTATGGCGACCGCAACCTGTTCTGCGCGTGTGTGCCGGTGGATGATTACCGCTGATTGGCGGGCAAAAAAATGCCGCTCATGTGAGCGGCATTTTTTTGGGCGAAAGGTTTATTCCGATGCTACGGCGTTCTTCGCCAGGATCGCGTTCGCCAGTTCCATGTCCGTCGCTTGCAGGCCCGGGTTGTCGGCGCGGACTTTCTGCATGGCGGCTTCCAGGTACGGGCCACGGATGCCGCCATCGCTGGCGACAAAACTGCCGGCGTCATCCTGGGCGGCGACGATCAGCTTGTGATCCTTGAAGGTCAGGTACGTCGAGCCAGTGGTTGCGCCGGACGAAATGACGTTACGCCAAAAGCTGTCGGCCATCGCTGAACCAACGGGAAGGGACAGCAGGGCGAGGGTGGCGACAGCAAGTTTGAGACGCATGATGGGTGACTCCACAGGGGGTTGAACTGAGACCTTGGATCGCCATTTACCCTGTCGAGTTCCATGGCGGCTCAAGTAGCGCTAGAGGCGCGGTCACTTGTTTGAGACCATGCCCCCTGATTTTTTCGCAGGGATGCAATCGTGGGTGTTATCGCGCTGATTTACGGGGTGATGTGGACGGTGCTGATGGGCGCGTTCATCGGCCTTCCTGGCCTTTTGATCATGCTCTGTGTTCCGCCATGGCGCAGGGCGCTGCTGCGCCATCCGCGCAAATTTGCTGTCCTGATGCTGGTCTGTGTCTGCGTGGTTGGCTTTACCTTGTTTCAGGTGGTGGTCAGTTATCGGGAAAACAAGCTCCTTAATCCGAAACTGGAGGATGCGGTTCAAGTTCAGGGTCTGAATTTTCCTGCCGGCACCCGGTTGCACCTGAGATCAGCCGAACCGCTGGACGGGAGCGGCCAGCCTCAGGTCTATGGACTGGCCAACCTGCGGGGTGCCGAGTTTGCTGTACCGCATACCATCAAGGGAATGCGAGTTTCTACCCTGCAGATGACTCTCCCGTTGGCAGTAGATTTGAAGCTCGTCGGGGATCAAGAGGTGGAGGGCTGGCCCTGTCGCGGAGGGAGTTGGGTTCATCTGGGCTTCGGCGAGCATACCCGGTTTCAGCCGGAGCATTGGCAGTTCAGCGATTGTCAGTTGGTGGCTGGTACGAAAATCGCCGGGCTGAACTGGCCGGACTCCAGCCAGCTCTACAAGCTGGACACCGGCTACGCTGTTACCCATTTTCGTTCGACGTCCGCGGTTTTCATCGACGGCATTGAACTGGCGAACGTGAGCGTCCGTCTGGATCCGCAGCGCACGCTCGTGCGTTGGGAGGGGAACCTGAAGAGCCCGCTGACCCTTGGCGAGTGGACGTACCCTCAAGGAATGAGAGTGCAACAGAACGCGCCATCCACATTGATATTCAGTGCGGACGAATACTACACCGGACGAAACCTGCACTCCGGCAAGAAGCTGGGTCCCGGCCAATCGATTGAGCAGCATAGGCTGGACGGCTCCGAGCTATGGATCAAACCCAGCACCGAGGTTGAGGGGTTCAACCGGTAACCGAGCTATTTCTGCTCACTCTGCGGCGTCACCCGCAACACCTCCTCGATAGTCGTCAGCCCCGCCGCGACTTTCTGCGCGCCGGACAATCGCAGACTGCGCATGCCTTCCTTGAAAGCCTGGCGCCGGAGCGCCGTCAGATCGGTATCCGGGCTGATCAACGCCTTGAGGCTGTCGGTCAGTTGCATGATTTCGTAGACCCCGGCACGACCGTGATAACCGGTGTCGCGGCACTCGAGGCAACCGATGGCCCGTTGTGCATTGCCCGGCAGCGGCGCCTGCCACGGTCGGGTCAGGGTTTGCCAGTCTTCCTCGCCGATGGGCAATGGCACCTTGCAGTGCGGGCACAGCGTACGCACCAGCCGTTGGGCCATGACCCCGAGCACCGTGGCCTTGATCAGGTAATGCGGCACGCCGAGTTCCAGCAGGCGGCTGATGGCGCTCGGTGCATCGTTGGTGTGCAGGGTCGACAGCACCAGGTGCCCGGTCAAGGCGGCCTGGATCGCCATTTCAGCGGTCTCCAGATCACGGATCTCGCCGATCATGATGATGTCCGGGTCCTGCCGCATCAGCGCCCGTACCCCGGCGGCGAAGGTCAGGTCGATGTTGTGCTGCACCTGCATCTGGTTGAAGGCCGGCTCGACCATCTCGATCGGGTCTTCGATGGTGCAGAGGTTGATTTCCGGGGTCGCCAGTTTTTTCAGGGTGGTATAGAGCGTGGTGGTCTTGCCCGAACCGGTCGGCCCGGTCACCAGAATGATGCCGTTGGGCTGGCGGGTCATGTCCTGCCAGCGGCGCAGGTCGTCGGCGGAAAAACCGAGCTGATCGAAATCCTTGAGCAGCACCTCCGGGTCAAAGATCCGCATCACCATTTTCTCGCCGAACGCGGTGGGCAGCGTCGACAGGCGCAACTCGACCTCGCCGCCGTCCGGGGCCTTGGTCTTGACCCGGCCGTCCTGGGGTTTGCGCTTCTCGGCGACGTTCATTCGGCCAAGGCTTTTCAGGCGACTGACAATCGCCATCGTCACCTGCGGCGGAAATTGATAGACGTTGTGCAGTACGCCGTCGATACGAAAGCGCACCGTGCCTTGCTCGCGGCGTGGTTCGATGTGGATATCGCTGGCCCGTTGCTGGAAGGCGTACTGGAACAGCCAGTCGACGATGTTGACGATGTGCGCGTCGTTGGCGTCCGGCTCCTGATCGCTGGCGCCGAGGTTGAGCAACTGTTCGAAGTTGCCGAGGTTGCTGCCCGGCTGGTCGGCGTTGCTGGCACCGCTGACCGATTTGGCGAGTCGAAAGAACTCGACACTGAAGCGCTGGATGTCCACCGGGTTGGCGACGACCCGTTTGATCGGCAGTTTCAGCACGTGGGTCAGGTCGGCTTCCCAGCCATTGACGTAGGGCTGGGCGCTGGCGACGGTCACTGCATCGCGGTCGACCGACACCGCAAGGATCTTGTGGCGCTGGGCGAAGGCGTAGGACATCAGCGGGGTGATGGCGGCGACATTGATTTTCAGCGGATCGATCCGCAGGTACGGCTGGCCGGCCTGCTGCGCCAGCCACAGGGTCAGGCTTTCCAGGTCCAGGTGTTTGCCCGGACGGCTGAGGTCGTCCAGTTGCTGGCCGGCGATGAATTCCAGCGGGTGCACCTGCCCATGGGTGGCATGGCGGCGGCGCGCATTCAGCGCATGCTCGGCCGAGTCCTGGCTGATGAAGCCCTGGGCGACCAGTTCACGCAATACATCATTGAGATCCAGCCAGCGGTCCTGAGTGGCGAGTTGAACGGACATGCGGGCTCCTTTTGAACGACAGTTCGCAAAGGATAGTCGTGGCCCCACAGACCGTTGGGCCACTACCCGACAAAGGCGTTTCGGTTCTTGTCAGCCGGCCGCCTGCGCTGGCGCATCCCACGCCGTCTCGGGGTTTTGCAGGTTCACCGAGCAGACGCTGATCAGGTTACGAAGTTTTTCCGCGATCACCTGGGCGCGATGCCAGCTCAGGCCACCCATGATGATGTCGATGGACAGCAGATCGTCCAGACGCTGGACGCTGACCTGCTCCGGGGTGAGGAACTGCAAGGCGAACAGGTTCAGCACTCGCACCAGCAAATCCGGCTCGGCCTCGGCCAGTATCTGGTACTGCGCAAGGCAATGGGCGTTGTTGACGTTCCACACATCGGCACGGGGCGCTGGGGTGTTGACGGCTTCGAGGTGTGGCATGGCTGGTCTCCGGAATCAGTGGGGGAATTTTTACATTCGATGCCGGGCATTTCTTATCTAAGATGAGCTGATTACGTGATTGATCGGTTTGATCAATTCGCCATTGGCTTGTTTTGAGGATTTTTTATGCACAGTGAGCTGGACAGCTACGACCGGCGCATTCTCGCCCTGCTGCAAGAGGACGCTTCCTTGTCCAGCGCACAGATCGCCGAACAGGTGGGCTTGTCGCAGTCGCCTTGCTGGCGGCGGATTCAGCGGATGAAGGAGGAGGGGATCATTCGTGGTCAGGTGACCTTGCTCGATCGCAAGAAAATCGGCCTGAACACGCAGATCTTCGCCGAAATCAAACTCAACGCCCACGGCCGTTCGAACTTCACCGAATTCACCGAGGCGATTCGCGGCTTTCCCGAGGTGCTGGAGTGTTACGTGCTGATGGGGGCGGTGGATTTCTTGTTGCGGATTGTCGCGGCGGACATTGAGGCGTATGAGCGATTCTTCTTCGAGAAGCTGTCGCTGGTGCCGGGGATTCAGGAAGTGAACTCGATCGTGGCGCTGTCGGAGATCAAGTCGACGACGAGCCTGCCGGTACTGCGCTGATGATCGTTCCCACGCGTGGGAACGATCATCATCCGGGGATTACATGCGCAGCAGCATTTTCCACGCGCGATTCTGGTAAACCGCAATTGCCTGATGCTTGCGCGCATCGAGCAGTTCATCCGTGATGGTCGGCTCGTTGGCCAGTTGCGCCAGTTTGTTCAGCTCGCCGTACAGACGATCCATTTCCGGGATCTCCAGCACGTTGCGCGCGTGGTGCAGCCAGACCTGGATGCGCTCGATGCGCGGCAGTTGCTCGGCCAGATCTTCCGGCTGCTGCTGATAACGCTGTAATTGCAGCGAAGTGGCTTCTTCGCCCAGCAGACGCGGCAACCAGCTGCCCAATTGCGCAGCGCCCTGGCGATTGCCACGGGTGTTGCGGTCGGCCGCCCAGGTGCGGGCCAGCAACCAGCGCGACGTGTTCAGCGAGAACAGGCCCCAGCGCGGGTCTTCCAGTTCTTCGAGGAACTGCTCCGGCGCGGCTTTGCGCACGTCTTCGTCTTCAATACCGACCTGTACCAGTGGACGCCAGTCTTCCAGCAAGGCGTCCAGTGCAACGCGCAGGTCGTGGGTCGACTGACGCGGTGCGGCCTGGCCGAGACTGCTGAGCAGGGCGCGCATTTCCGCGAGGTTCTCGACCCAGTCCTGCAGCAGGCGCCAGTGGCCGTTGAAGCGATACTGTTCGGCCAGACGCTGGCTGCTGCCGAGCAAGTGCCAGCTCAGGGCAGCGAAGGCATCGTCCAGCGGGGTTTCAGCGGTGATGGCCGGCGCCGGCAGGCTCAGCGAGTAGCTGTTGGCATCGTACAGACGATAGCCGCGCTCGGCCTTGCTGATGTCGCACGGCATCAGGGCCAGGGTTTCGGCCAGTTCGGCGGCCAGTTCCAGCAACGCGGCAGGCTCGCCTTCGCGCAGTTCCAGTTCCAGCTCGCAGATTTCTTCTTTCTGTTTGCCGACTACCACGTGGCCCAGGTCCAGCGCGGCTTCGATGACCACTTTGGTCTTGCCACGGCCCCAGGCGATTTCGGCGCGCTCGCGGACGAAATCGGTGGTGAAGATCGGTTTCAGGGTTTTCTTGTCCAGCTCGGCGAGGGACTCGGGCCAGCATTCGCCGTCGAGTTTCTTCACGTCGAGCTTGGCTTTGGGCAGGTTCCAGTCGTACTCGTTACGCTCGGACAGACCGGCAACACTCTGGCCACGGGTCTTGAGGGTCTGAATCACTTCTTCGCCGTCCTTGCGCAGGCGCAGGGCAACCTTGGCCCGGGCCAGGTCACGCTCGGGCGTGTCGAAGTACTGATTCATCAACTCACGGCGTTCCCAGCCACTTTTGTTGCGTTTTTTCAGGAGAGGGTGCTCGCGCAGGGCGGCGAGAGTTTCGCGGCTGACGCGGAGTTTGATTTCGGTTTCTTTCTGCATGGCCGGAAAATCCAGGATCGGGAGCGCAGCCGGGGGAATGTGTGGCTGCCAAGGCCGTGCAGTGTACAGGACTCAAACTTCCTACGCCTTGCGGCGGTTTATTCTCGGCGCCGGATGGTTCTATGATGGACTTCAATCCGGGAGTTGGAGTCAGCGATGCCTTTGCCGTCCATGCAAGACCAGTTCGCTGCACTGATCGCCGTGCCGTCGGTCAGTTGCACCCAGCCGAGCCTCGATCAGTCCAACCGGGCAGTGATTGACTTGCTCGCGGGTTGGCTCGGTGATCTGGGCTTCAGCTGCGATATCCAGCAGGTCAGCCCCGGCAAATTCAACCTGCTCGCCAGTTTCGGCAGCGGCCCCGGCGGGCTGGTGCTGGCCGGGCACAGCGACACGGTGCCCTACGACGATGCGTTGTGGAAAACCGATCCGCTGAAACTCACTGAAGTCGACGGCCGCTGGGTCGGCCTCGGCAGTTGCGACATGAAGGGCTTCTTCGCCCTGATCATCGAAGCCGTGCAACCGCTGCTCGACCAGCCGTTCAGGCAACCGCTGCTGATCCTCGCCACCTGCGATGAAGAAAGCTCGATGTCCGGCGCCCGGGCGCTGGCTGAAGCGGGGCGGCCACTGGGCCGGGCAGCGGTGATCGGTGAGCCGACCGGGCTCAAGCCGATCCGCATGCACAAGGGCATCATGATGGAGCGCATCGACATCCTCGGGCAGAGTGGCCATTCGTCGGATCCACGCCTGGGGCACAGCGCCCTCGAAGCGATGCACGACGCCATCGGCGAACTGCGTGGCCTGCGCCTGCTGTGGCAACGCGAATTCAACAACCCGCAGTTCAGCGTCCCGCAGCCGACCATGAACTTCGGTTGCATCCATGGTGGTGACAACCCCAACCGTATCTGCGGTCAGTGTTCGCTGGAGTTTGATCTGCGGCCGTTGCCGGGAATGGACCCGAAGGTCCTGCGGGCCGAGATCCTGCGCAAGCTCAACCCGGTTGCCGAGCGGCATCAGGTGAAGATCGACTACGCACCCTTGTTCCCCGAAGTGCCGCCGTTCGAGCAGGCCGAGGACGCCGAACTGGTGCGAATTGCCGAAAAACTCACCGGCCACACGGCCGAAGCGGTAGCGTTCGGCACCGAAGCGCCTTATCTTCAGCGCCTTGGCTGCGAAACCATCGTGCTCGGCCCCGGCGACATCGCCTGCGCCCACCAGCCGGACGAGTACCTTGAAATGTCACGTTTGCAGCCTACCGTGCATCTATTGCGGCAGTTGATCGAACATTACTGTCTCAAAGCTGTATAAATTGCCGTCCGGCCAACCCGTATTCATGAGGAGAGCGCGCGTGTCGCCAAGCCTGTTCCGACGATAACCATCAGCCCGCTGTGCGTTTTCCGTTTCGCCCTTTTTCCGGCTGCTATTTATTACAGGCCCAGGTTCATGCCCGAATACGTCAATTGGCTTCGTCACGCGTCCCCTTATATCAATGCCCACCGCGACTGCACCTTCGTCGTCATGCTGCCCGGCGACGGCGTGGAGCATCCGAATTTCGGCAACATCGTCCATGACATCGTGCTGCTGCACAGTCTTGGCGTGCGACTGGTGCTGGTGCATGGCTCCCGTCCGCAGATCGAAACCCGTCTTGCCGCGCGCGGCCTGACCCCGCATTACCACCACGGCATGCGCATCACCGATGCCGCGACGCTGGAGTGTGTGATCGACGCGGTCGGCCAGTTGCGCATCGCCATCGAAGCACGGCTGTCGATGGACATGGCCTCGTCGCCGATGCAGGGCTCGCGCCTGCGAGTGGCCAGCGGCAATCTGGTGACCGCACGGCCGATCGGCGTGCTGGAAGGTGTCGATTATCACCACACCGGCGAAGTGCGCCGGGTCGACCGCAAGGGCATCAACCGTCTGCTCGACGAGCGCTCCATCGTGCTGCTATCGCCGCTGGGTTACTCGCCGACCGGTGAAATCTTCAACCTCGCCTGTGAAGACGTCGCCACCCGCGCCGCCATCGATCTGGGCGCTGACAAGCTGCTGCTGTTCGGCGCGGACCTCGGTCTGATCGACGAAAACGGCAAACTGGTACGCGAACTGCGTCCACAACAGGTTCCGGCGCATTTGCAGCGCCTGGGCAGCAACTATCAGGCGGAACTGCTGGATGCCGCCGCCGAAGCCTGCCGTGGTGGCGTGGCGCGTAGCCATATCGTCAGTTATGCCGAGGACGGCGCGCTGCTGACCGAACTGTTCACCCGTGACGGTGGCGGTACGCTGGTGGCCCAGGAGCAATTCGAGCGGGTGCGCGAGGCGGCGATTGAAGACGTCGGCGGCTTGCTCGACCTGATCAGTCCGCTGGAAGAGCAGGGGATTCTGGTGCGCCGTTCGCGCGAAGTGCTGGAGCGTGAGATCGAGCAGTTCAGCGTGGTCGAGCGTGAAGGGATGATCATCGCCTGTGCGGCGCTGTATCAGATTGCCGATTCGGATGCCGGTGAGCTGGCATGCCTGGCGGTGAACCCGGAATACCGCCATGGCGGTCGCGGCGACGAATTGCTCGAACGCATCGAGACTCGTGCCCGGGCGCAAGGCCTGAAGACTCTGTTCGTCCTCACCACCCGCACCGCCCACTGGTTCCGCGAGCGCGGCTTCGAGCCGAGCAGCGTCGAGCGCCTGCCGGCGGCGCGGGCTTCTCTCTATAACTATCAGCGCAACTCGAAGATCTTCGAAAAAGCCCTGTGATCTGCAATTGCCCCCACGCGACTCGTGGGGGCATCTCCTTTACTCAGCGACAAACTTCGCACTGACATACGGCGAGTAGTCGGGCAGTACGCTTTCGACCTTGCCCTGTTCCTTCAGGAATTTCGCCGTTTCGCCAATCGCCTTCGCCGTGCCGCCGTCCAGCAGCGCAGTGGTCTGTTGCGCCTTGGCATCGGGGAACGCCGAACCTGCGAGCAATTCCGGGACATCGGCGGCGTTGGCACCGGTCAGTTTGGCGATTTTCTGCACCGGTACCGAGTCGGCCGTCCAGCTGTCTTTATGGGCGGCATAGTCGGCGAACGAGTCCAGAGTCACCTTGGCAAATTTGGCCACGACTTCCGGGTGCTTCTCCGCAAAGTCCTTGCGCGCTACCCAGACTTCGAAGGTCGGCGCGCCCCACTGGCCGACCTGCGCGGCATCGGTCAGGGTCTTGCCGGTCTTGCGGATCTCACCCAGCGCTGGCGACCAGACAAAGGCGCCGTCGATGTCACCGCGTTTCCAGGCCGCCGCGATTTCTGCGGGTTGCAGGTTCACCACTTTGACTTTCGAGGTGTCCAGGCCCCAGTGCTTGAGCGCACCGAGCAGGCTGTAGTGGGAGGTGGAGACGAACGGGGTGGCGATGGTCTTGCCGATCAGATCCTCGGGCTTGTTGATACCGCTACCGTTGCGAACGACCAGGGCTTCGGCGGCATTGATCTGTGCCGAGACGATGAACGCAACAATCGGCAGGTTGCGCGAAGCGGCGGCAGCCAGCGGGCTGGAACCGAGGTTGCCGATCTGTACGTCACCGGAGGCGATGGCTGTCACAACTTCCGGGCCACTGTTGAAACGGCGCCAGTCGATTTTCTCGCCGATGGTCTTCTCGTAAACGCCATCGGCCTGAGGGACTTTGCTTGGATCGATGCCGGTCTGGTAGCCGACAGTGAGGTTGGCGGCGTGGGCTGAGAAAGAAATCAATGCCGATACAAAAACTGTAACAAATTGACTAGATAGTGCGCGTTTGGCCATGATGGCGTCGCCTTTTCGATAGGGTTTGACGAATCGGGGTTTCGCCAAAGCTAAACGATCTAAAAAAAGGCTAATAAATACCATTTAGGAATGAGCTTAGTCGCCGATACGCTGTATCCCGGTGCAGATGGCCATTACAGAGCCATATACCCGAATGGTATGAAAAAGAATGAATAAATTCTTTTTGGGTTTATCAGGAAGTCTTTACCCTGCAAGGACCAAATAACTGCGATTAGACCTTGGTCGTAGACACACAAGGTTACGATTGACTTGTCAGTCACGGTCTGGCGCTAATCGCGCATCTTAGGATCCAGGGGCATCAGACCCCGGACCAGGAACACAAGAATTAGAAACGAGAGGAGCGATACATGAACAAGTCCACCTTGGCCCTGGCCGTGGCCGTAGGGGTTATTGCGCAGCAGGCAGGCGCAGCCGGTTTCATCGAAGACAGCAAGGCCACCTTGGGGCTGCGTAACTTCTACATCAACACCGATAACCGCGATGGCACTGGTCCGAACAAGAACGAAGAGTGGGGCCAAGGCTTCGATCTGCGTTTCACCTCGGGTTACACCCAAGGTACCGTTCAGTTCGGCGTTGACGCTATCGGCCTGTACGGCGTGCGTCTGGACTCCAGCCCGGCTACCAGCGGCAACTCCGCAGGTACCGCTTCGGGTGGCACTGTTTTCCCAAGCGACGGCAACCGTGCTGTGCATGACTTCGCCAGCCTGGGCGTGACCGGCAAGGTCAAAATCTCCCAGACCGAACTGAAGGTCGGTACTCTGCTGCCGAACAACCCGGTCATCAAGTACAACGATGGTCGTCTGCTGCCACAAACCTTCCAGGGCGAAGCGATCACTTCGAACGAGATCAAGGACCTGACTCTGACTGCCGGTCAGGTTGAGGCCGTGAAGGGTCGTAACTCCAGCAACAACGAAAACATGTCGATTGCTGGTGCGAACGCTGGTTCGAACTACGACAAAGGCGTGTTCAGCAACAAGTTCTACTACGCCGGTGCTGACTACAAGCTGACCAAAGACCTGACCGCCTCGTACTACTACGGCGAACTGAAAGAGTTCTACTCGCAGAACTTCCTGGGTCTGGTACACAACTGGGCAATCGGTCCAGGCGTACTGAAAAGCGACCTGCGTTACTACCGCAGCCGTGACAACGGCAACAACGGCGACACTCCTGCCTACTACACCAGCGGTTTCTACGGCGGCAAAACCGTCAAGGGCAAGGTCGACAACGATCTGTACAGCTACCTGGCTCTGTACTCGGTTCAAGGTCACACTTTCGGTGCTGGCTATCAGTACACCAAGGGTGACAGCGACTTCCCTTGGCTGAACCAGGGTGACGGCTCGTCCAACAGCACCATCACCGACATGCAGATCCAGAAGTTTGCCCGTGCCGGCGAACGTACCTGGCAAGCTCGCTACGCTTATGACTTCGCGAAAGTCGGCGTGCCTGGCCTGACCGCCGGTGTGATCTACCTGCGTGGCGATAACATCGACACTCCGGTCGGCGAAAAAACCGAGTGGGAACGTGACATCACCGTTGGCTACGTGATTCCGGAAGGCCCGCTGAAGAACCTCGGCGTTGCCTGGAAGAACGCCATGTGGCGTACCGATCTGGCGAGCACTCGCTCCCAGGACGAAAACCGCTTGATCGTCAGCTACTCGATCCCGCTGCTGTAATAGCGCTCAAGTAACCGACGTAAAAAAGCCCCGTCCGGCATCGCGCCGGACGGGGCTTTTGTGTTTTCGGGTCAGGCCCACCCCCGTAGACCTTTCCCGACATTTCCCTCTTTGCAGCAACTCAAGGCCTTCTCGAACCTTGGGGCCGATGTTCGGCGCGTTGCCGGCAGGCGTCCAGTGAACAGATGTTTAATATTCTTAAACGATATAAATATCTCGTTATTTATTCTTTTTCAGGTAGGCAAATCCCGAGCTACAGTTGAGGTCTCCAACAACTCATCAGGAGCAGCACCATGAGCCTCAGACTCGGCGATATCGCCCCCGATTTCGAACAGGATTCCAGCGCCGGCAAGATTCGTTTTCACGAGTGGCTGGGCGATAGCTGGGGCGTGCTGTTTTCCCACCCGGCGGACTTCACCCCGGTCTGCACCACCGAGCTGGGCTTCACCGCCAAGCTCAAGGATGAGTTCACCAAACGCGGCGTGAAGGCCATTGCCCTGTCGGTCGATCCGGTGGACTCGCACCACAAGTGGATCGAGGACATCAACGAAACCCAGCACACCATTGTCAACTTCCCGATCCTGGCCGATGCCGATCGCAAGGTGTCCGATCTCTATGACCTGATCCACCCGAACGCCAGCGATACTCTGACTGTGCGTTCGCTGTTCGTGATCGATCCGAACAAGAAGATCCGCCTGACCATCACCTACCCGGCGAGCACCGGGCGCAACTTCCACGAGATCCTGCGGGTGATCGATTCGCTGCAGCTTACCGACAACTACAAGGTGGCCACCCCGGCCAACTGGCAGGACGGTGATGAAGTGGTGATCGTGCCCTCGCTCAAGGATGAAGACGAAATCAAGCAACGCTTTCCGAAGGGCTACCGCGCGGTGAAGCCGTACCTGCGCCTCACGCCACAGCCGAACAAGTGATCTGACCGGGCACATCTCGTTGCAGATCGTTCCCACGCTCCGCGTGGGAATGCCGCCCGTGACGCTCTGCGTCACAGTGGACGCGGAGCGTCCATGGATTCATTCCCACGCAGAGCGTGGGAACGATCATCAGTGCTAGGGGGCGATCAGCAAAAACCACGATGCAGGGTTTCAGGCCGTTTTCACGGCCTGTTTTTTTGCCCGGAAGAACGTGAAACGTATATCTCCATAAAGAATAACCAAATGAATAAATATGATTTATGGATATATGAATCAGCTGGTAAGGTCAGTGTCATTGAAGCGAGATCGCAACCCGCGAATCGCCGGTAACGCTCAAGGAATTGTCTGAATGCTGGTCGTCTCACTCGGTGGCAGTCCCAGTCAACGCTCCCGTTCCGGGGTGTTGCTGGAGCGCTCGCAACGCTGGTTGCAGCAGCAAGGGGTGGAAGTGGTGAGTTATCAGGTGCGGGACTTCCCGGCCGAAGACCTGCTCCACGCCCGCTTCGACAGCCCGAAGGTGCTCGACCTGCTGCAACAGATTGAAAACGCCGATGGCCTGCTGATCGCGACTCCGGTCTACAAGGCGTCGTTCTCCGGCGCACTGAAGACCGTACTGGATCTGCTGCCCGAGCGCGCCCTGAACCACAAGATTGTCTTGCCGATGGCCACGGGCGGCAGCATCGCCCACATGCTGGTCGTCGATTACGCACTCAAACCAGTGCTGTCGGCGTTGAAGGCCCAGGAAATGCTGCAAGGGATTTTTGCCGAGGACAGCCAGATCGCCTACGGCGAAGGCAGTGCCGCGGCGCAGTTGGCGCCGGCTCTGGAGCAGCGACTGCATGAAGCGCTGGACCAGTTTGTCAGCGCCATGGCCCGTCGGCCGAAGCCGCTGGAGCCGGGGTTGTTGAACGAACGTTTGTTGAGTGCTCGCTGGAGCATTTGAGCCACATCGAAACTTGAAGTACTGGCCTTACTCGCCCGCCAACGGGCAAGCAGGTGCAGCCAAAACCCAACAGCAAAAAGGAGAGCGCTATGCGCACTGTATTTTTGCGTCGTGGTCTGGTCGCTCTGTTTGCTGCGGCTGTGTCCTTCGGCGCCATCACTCAAGCTCAAGCCGAGACGCTTCGTATCGGTTATCAGAAATACGGCACGCTGGTGCTGCTCAAAGCCAAGGGCACCCTGGAAAAACGCCTCGCTGCCCAAGGCGTCGACGTGCAATGGACTGAATTCCCCGGCGGCCCGCAACTGCTGGAAGGCCTGAACGTTGGCTCGATCGACTTCGGCGTCACCGGCGAAACCCCGCCGGTCTTCGCTCAGGCGGCCGGTGCCGACCTGCTCTACGTCGCTTACGAGCCGCCAGCGCCGAACAGCGAAGCGATCCTCGTGCCGAAAGATTCGCCAATCAAATCGGTGGCGGATCTGAAGGGCAAGAAAGTCGCCCTGAACAAAGGCTCCAACGTCCACTACCTGTTGGTGCGTGCGCTGGAAGACGCCGGCCTCAAGTACACCGACATTCAAACCGTATTCCTGCCGCCGGCCGATGCCCGCGCTGCGTTCGAACGTGGCAGCGTCGACGCCTGGGTCATCTGGGATCCGTACCAGGCCGCCGCCGAGAAGCAACTGCAAGCGCACACCCTGCGTGACGGTAAAGGCATCGTCGACAACCACCAGTTCTATCTGGCGACCAAACCCTACGCACAGAAAAATCCCGAGGTGATCAAGACCCTGGTGGAAGAAGTGCGCGCCGTCGGCGAATGGTCCAAGGCCAATCCTGAAGACGTGACTCAACAGGTGTCGCCGCTGCTCGGTCTGCCGGCAGACATCACCCTGACCTCGGTGAAGCGCCAGGGCTACGGCGCGCTGTTCCTGACCCCGGAAGTGGTCGCCGCGCAACAGAAAATCGCCGACACCTTCTACCAGCTCAAGCTGATTCCCAAGCCGTTGAGCATCAAGGATGTGATCTGGACACCACCGGCCGCTGTGGCCCAAAGCTCGGCGACCCAAGCTCAGTAAATCGAATTCCCAAGGAGACCACTCCATGAGCCTCAACATCTTCTGGTTCCTGCCTACCCACGGTGACGGCCATTACCTTGGCACCGCCGAAGGCGCCCGCGCCGTCGACCACGGCTATCTGCAACAGGTCGCGCAAGCGGCGGATCGACTGGGTTTCGGCGGCGTGCTGATTCCTACCGGCCGCTCCTGCGAGGATTCATGGCTGGTGGCGGCGTCGTTGATTCCAGTGACCCAGCGCCTGAAGTTTCTGGTCGCCCTGCGCCCCGGGATCATTTCCCCGACGGTGGCAGCGCGTCAGGCCGCGACCCTGGATCGGTTGTCTGGTGGTCGTGCGCTGTTCAACCTGGTGACCGGTGGCGATCCGGAAGAGTTGGCCGGCGACGGTCTGTTCCTCGATCACGAAGCGCGCTATCAGGCCTCGGTGGAGTTCACCCGGATCTGGCGTCGTGTACTGGAAGGCGAAACCGTGGATTACGACGGCGAGCACATCAGCGTGAAGGGCGCCAAATTGCTCTATCCGCCGATCCAGCAACCGCGTCCGCCGTTGTACTTCGGTGGCTCTTCGGAAGCGGCGCAGGATCTGGCCGCCGAGCAAGTGGAAATGGTCCTGACCTGGGGCGAGCCGCCAGCAGCGGTGGCTGAGAAGATCGAACAGGTTCGCGCCAAGGCCGCCAAACTCGGGCGCACCGTGCGCTTCGGCATCCGTCTGCATGTGATCGTGCGGGAAACCAACGCCGAAGCCTGGCAGGCAGCGGATCGCCTGATCTCGCATCTGGACGACGACACCATCAAACGTGCCCAGGCCTCGCTGGCACGCTTCGATTCGGTCGGCCAGCAACGCATGGCCGCGCTGCACGGTGGCAGCCGTGACAACCTCGAAGTCAGCCCGAACCTGTGGGCCGGCGTCGGTCTGGTGCGCGGCGGTGCCGGTACGGCGCTGGTCGGCGACGGTCCGACCGTGGCGGCGCGCGTGAAGGAATACGCGGCGCTGGGCATCGATACCTTCATCTTCTCCGGTTACCCGCACCTCGAAGAGTCGTATCGGGTGGCCGAGCTGCTGTTCCCGCACCTCGACGTCGAACGTCCTGAACTGCCGAAAAGCGCCGGTTACGTCAGCCCGTTCGGCGAAATGGTGGCCAACGACATCCTTCCCAAAGCCGCGTCCCAGAGCTGAGGCGCCGCCATGAAGAAATTTATCCACAGCCTCGCGCCCTGGGCGTTGCCGGTGTTGTTGCTGGCGGTGTGGCAGTTGTCGGTGTCGGCCGGTTGGTTGTCGACGCGGATTCTGCCGGCGCCGGTGGCGGTGATCGAGGCCGGCGTGAGCCTGGTGCGTAGCGGCGAAATCTGGACGCATCTGGCAATCAGTGGCTGGCGCGCGGCGCTGGGCTTCACCATCGGTGGCAGCATCGGCCTGGTGCTGGGCTTCATCACCGGCCTGTCGAAGTGGGGCGAACGCCTGCTCGACAGCTCAGTGCAGATGATCCGCAACGTGCCGCATCTGGCGCTGATTCCGTTGGTGATCCTGTGGTTCGGCATCGACGAGTCGGCGAAGATTTTCCTGGTGGCGCTGGGGACGCTGTTCCCGATCTACCTCAACACCTATCACGGCATCCGCAACGTCGATCCGGCGCTGGTGGAAATGGCCCGCAGTTATGGCTTGTCCGGTTTCAGCCTGTTCTGGCAGGTGATTCTGCCGGGGGCGTTGCCTTCGATTCTGGTCGGCGTGCGTTTTGCGCTGGGCTTCATGTGGCTGACGCTGATCGTGGCGGAAACCATCTCCGCCAGCTCGGGCATCGGTTACCTGGCGATGAATGCCCGTGAGTTTTTGCAGACCGACGTGGTGGTGCTGGCGATTCTGCTTTACGCGGTGCTCGGCAAACTGGCCGACCTCGCAGCCCGTGGACTTGAGCGTGTGTGGCTGCGCTGGCATCCGGCGTATCAAGTGGCGAAAGGAGGTGCGGCATGACCGCTCAACAACCTCCACGCCTGCTGCGCGGCATTCCGCTGGCGGTGCGCAATCTGCAAAAGACCTTCGGTTCGCGGCAGGTGCTGCGGGGTATCGACCTGCACATTCCGGCGGGACAGTTCGTCGCCGTGGTCGGACGCAGCGGATGCGGCAAAAGCACGTTGCTGCGCTTGCTTGCTGGTCTTGATCAACCCACCGGCGGCGACCTGCTGGCCGGTGCTGCACCGCTGAGCGACGCGCAGGAAGACACCCGATTGATGTTCCAGGAAGCACGGTTGCTGCCATGGAAAAAGATCATCGACAACGTCGGTCTCGGCCTTAAAGGCAACTGGCGTCCGCAAGCCCTGGAAGCGCTGGATGCGGTCGGTCTCGCCGATCGCGCCAATGAATGGCCGGCGGCCTTGTCCGGCGGGCAGAAGCAGCGTGTGGCGCTGGCTCGAGCGCTGATCCATCAACCGCGCCTGTTGCTGCTCGACGAACCGCTGGGCGCACTGGATGCACTGACCCGGATCGAGATGCAGCAACTGATCGAACGTCTCTGGCAACAGCATGGTTTCACCGTGTTGCTGGTGACCCACGATGTCAGCGAAGCGGTGGCGATTGCCGATCGGGTGATTCTGATCGAGGACGGCGAAGTCGGTCTCGATCTGCAGGTGGAGCTGCCGCGCCCTCGGGTGCGTGGCTCCCATCGACTGGCAGCGCTGGAAACCGAAGTACTCAACCGTGTGTTGTCCCTGCCCGGCGAGCCGCCGGCGCCGGAACCCGTTTCACCCTTGCCTACGCAACTGCGTTGGGCTCAATAACTCAAGCAAACGACAGGAATCAATGCCATGACTATCAAAGCCATCAACGTACGCAACCAGTTCAAAGGCGCGATCAAGGAGATCGTTCTCGGCGACGTGCTGTCGGAAATCGACGTGCAGACCGCCTCCGGCATCGTCACGTCGGTGATCACCACCCGTTCGGTCAAGGAGCTGGAACTGGAGGTCGGCAGCGAAGTGATCGCCTTCGTGAAATCCACCGAGGTGTCCATCGCCAAGTTGTAAGCCTGTGAGTAAAAAACAACCCCGAAGGGTGTGAGCCCTTCGGGGTTTTTTGTGTCTGTCGTGCGGCGCTAGAGAACCCGCTTGGGCAGGTACGGCGGCAGATACAGCCCGATATAGGCATCGAACACGCGCATCCCTTCCTCGGCCATGCGTGGCGTGATTTGCCCGTGCTGCTGCACCGAGCGGGCGTAGACGCGGTCGCCCAGTTCCATCGCCAGTGCGAACACGTCGACGTCATCCGGCAGCTTCGGCAGTTCGAAGTGATGATCGAACAGCTTGTGCATCAGGTCGCCCAGTTCCAGATCGTGCTGGCGGTCGGCCTGGGTGACTTCGGTGAGGCCGTGTTGCGCGAGGATCAGTTGCCGGGCGGCGGCGTCTTCGTCGTAGATCTCCAGCATCCGTTGCTCGACCAGTCGTGACAGGTCGCGCCAGTCGCGCAGGGCGTCGTGGTCGATCGGCGCTTGCAGGCAGGCGCGGAAGGCTGCATGGACATCCGCCGTCAGACCTTCCAGCAAGGCCGGGACGCTGGCGAAGAAATGGTAGACCGAGGAGGGTGGGATCTGCGCGCGCTCGGCGACGCTGTAGACCGACAGGCTCGCCACGCCCTCGGCGGCCAGCAGCGTGCGCGCGGCGTCGAGTATCGAATCGATCCGCGCCTGGCTGCGGGCACGGGGTTTGCGGACGGGGGCGGGACGCGTCATGAAAGTCTCCTGCGGGGCATCGGGCATTGTACGCAGAGCTTGGCCATGTGCCACAGGGGCCAATAAAAAACGCCGCGGGCTGAGAAGCCAACGGCGTTTTCTTTTTGCTGCAATCCGCTTAAACGGTATGCAGGTACCAGTTGTACTCAAGGTCGGAGATGGAGTGTTCGAACTCCTCCAGCTCGCTTTCCTTACAGGCGACGAAGATATCGATGTATTTAGGATCGATGTACTTGGCCATCACCTCGCTGTCGTCCAGCTCGCGCAGGGCATCGCGCAAGTTGTTCGGCAGGCTCTGCTCGTTCTGCTCGTAGCTGTTGCCTTCGACCGGAGCGCCCGGTTCGATCTTGTTGACCAGACCGTGGTGCACGCCCGCCAGGACCGAAGCCATCAGCAGGTACGGGTTGGCGTCGGCGCCGGCAACGCGGTGTTCCAGACGGACCGCGTCGGCGGAGCCGGTCGGTACGCGCAGGGCCACGGTGCGGTTGTCCAGGCCCCAGCTCGGCGAGTTCGGCACGTAGAACTGTGCGCCGAAACGACGGTAGGAGTTGACGTTCGGGCAGAGGAAAGCCATCTGCGCGGGCAGGGTCTCGAGCACACCGCCGATCGCGTGACGCAGTGCGGCGTTCTGCTCGGGATCCTCGCTGGCAAAAATGTTTTTGCCTTGTTTATCCAGAATCGAAATGTGGACGTGCAGACCGTTGCCGGCCTGACCCGGGTACGGCTTGGCCATGAAGGTGGTGTCCATTTCATGGTCGTAGGCGATGTTCTTGATCAGACGCTTGAGCAGCACCGCGTAGTCGCACGCCTTGATCGGGTCGGCGACGTGGTGCAGGTTCACTTCGAACTGCGCCGGGGCACTTTCCTTGACGATGGCGTCGGCCGGGATGCCTTGCTCTTTTGCACCTTCCAGAATGTCCTGGAGGCAGTCGACGTATTCGTCGAGGTCGTCGATCAGGTAAACCTGGGTCGAATGCGGGCGTTTGCCGGAGATCGGCGAGCGTGGCGGCTGAGGGCGGCCGTTCACGTTTTCCTGGTCGATCAGGTAGAACTCGAGTTCGAATGCGGCGCAGATGGTCAAGCCCAGCTCGTCAAACTTTGCAACAACTTGACGGAGCACTTCGCGCGGATCGGCGAAGAAAGGGTCACCTTCGAGTTCGTGCATGGTCATCAACAGTTGCGCGGTAGGGCGCTTCTGCCATGGCTCGTTGCACAGGGTGTCGGGGATTGGATAGCAGATACGGTCGGCGTCGCCGATGTCCAGGCCCAGACCGGTGCTTTCCACCGTCGAACCATTGATATCCAGAGCAAATAGAGAGGCCGGCAGGTTGATGCCTTTCTCGTAAACCTTGTGGAGGCTGGTGCGTTCGATGCGCTTGCCGCGCACCACACCATTCATATCCGCAATCAGAAGGTCAACGTACAGAACCTCAGGATGTTCCTTAAGGAACGCGTTCGCTTCGTTAAGCTGAACGGCACGCGGGGGTACCGACATGATGCAACACCTTTGTTGTTAAAAATATCAATCATTGATCTTTTCTGGTTTCAGTCAACCCGAACGGCCTGCCGAAGTCAAGCGAGGCCTTTTTTGCCCTGAAAAAGCGCCATGAGGGCATTTATGGGGCACTTTGGGGCACTTTTTTATCCATGGAGGACGCGCCACCCGCAGGCTTGAGCAGGCCGTGTTGTATTTTTTACGGGGGTGTTGTGTAAAAAAATGAACAAGGCTAAGCTCGGGTCAAACCCATAACAGCAATAATACCGGGGTGCTTCATGTCTCGCCTGCCGTTAATCGGCGTCACCGACTGCTCCTTGCAGTCCGGTCTGCATGCTTATCACATCAGTGGCGACACGTCCGTCCGCAGCGCAGCCAGCAAGGCTCGCAGCCTGCCAGCGGTGTCTCTGTCCACGGCAGATCAGGCGACAGCGTCCGATATTCTGGACGCATGCGGGGGCATCCTCTTTAGCGGTTCTCCTTTCAATATAGATCTCTTTCCTTCTTCCGGCCTGCACCGCGCCCGTCGCCGTGCCCGTGATTCTGCACGCCCGGGATGTGCACAGGAAATGCAACGCCAGCGTAAAGGGCAGGTAAGCTCCTCCTTCATTGTCTATGCGCGGTGCCAGGCGTAAGCCGGTACTGCGCGCAAGCAAGCCCCCTTAACGCGACGCCCCGTGCGTCAAACTTGCCTGACACGCGTCAGGAGACTCAGCCCAGAGGCATTTATGAGTAACAACCTCGACCAGCTCACCGATTGGTTGAAAGACCACAAGATCACAGAAGTCGAATGCATGATCGGCGACTTGACCGGTATCACCCGGGGCAAGATCTCGCCGACCAACAAGTTCATCGCCGAAAAAGGCATGCGCCTGCCAGAGAGCGTTCTGTTGCAGACCGTGACCGGCGACTACGTCGAAGACGACATCTATTACGAACTGCTCGACCCGGCCGACATCGACATGATCTGCCGCCCCGACCAGAACGCCGTGTACCTGGTGCCATGGGCCATCGAGCCGACCGCCCAGGTGATCCACGACACCTACGACAAGCAAGGCAACCCGATCGAGCTGTCGCCGCGCAACGTCCTCAAGAAAGTCCTGAAACTCTATGCCGACAAGGGCTGGCAGCCGATCGTGGCGCCGGAAATGGAGTTCTACCTGACCAAGCGCAGCGACGACCCCGACTATCCGTTGCAGCCGCCAGTCGGCCGTTCCGGGCGTCCGGAAATCGGTCGTCAGTCGTTCTCCATCGAAGCGGCGAACGAATTCGATCCGCTGTTCGAAGACGTCTACGACTGGTGCGAATTGCAGGAGCTGGACCTCGACACGCTGATCCACGAGGACGGCACCGCGCAGATGGAAATCAACTTCCGTCACGGCGATGCCTTGTCCCTCGCCGACCAGATCCTGGTGTTCAAACGCACCATGCGTGAGGCCGCCCTCAAGCACAACGTGGCCGCCACCTTCATGGCCAAGCCGATGACCGGTGAGCCGGGCAGTGCGATGCACTTGCACCAGAGCATCATCGACATCGAGACCGGCAAGAACGTGTTCTCCAATGAAGACGGGACCATGAGCCAGTTGTTCCTGCACCACATCGGTGGCCTGCAGAAACTGATCCCGGAATTGCTGCCGCTGTTCGCACCGAACGTCAACTCGTTCCGCCGCTTCCTGCCGGACACCTCCGCGCCAGTAAACGTGGAGTGGGGCGAAGAAAACCGCACCGTGGGCCTGCGCGTACCGGATGCCGGCCCGCAGAACCGTCGGGTGGAAAACCGCCTGCCGGGCGCCGACGCCAACCCGTACCTGGCGATTGCCGCGAGCCTGCTCTGCGGCTACATCGGCATGGTCGAGGGCCTCAACCCGAGCGCGCCGGTCGTGGGTCGTGGCTACGAGCGCCGCAACCTGCGCCTGCCGCTGACCATCGAAGACGCGCTGGAGCGTATGGAAAACAGCGCAACCATCGAGAAATACCTGGGCAAGACTTTCATCACCGGCTACGTCGCGGTCAAGCGGGCCGAGCATGAAAACTTCAAGCGCGTGATCAGTTCCTGGGAGCGTGAGTACCTGCTCTTCGCCGTCTGATACGCCGGGCGCGGTGGCCAGCCGCCGCGCCTTCACCGATAACAAGGAGAATTGGCATGACCAGCAACAACCCGCAAACCCGTGAGTGGCAAGCCCTCAGCAGCGATCACCACCTGGCCCCGTTCAGCGACTTCAAGCAGCTGAAAGAAAAGGGTCCACGGATCATCACCAACGCCAAGGGCGTGTACCTGTGGGACAGCGAGGGCAACAAGATCCTCGATGGCATGGCGGGTCTGTGGTGTGTGGCGATCGGTTATGGGCGCGATGAACTGGCCGATGCGGCCGCCAAGCAAATGCGCGAACTGCCTTACTACAACCTGTTCTTCCAGACCGCGCACCCACCGGCACTGGAACTGGCCAAGGCCATCGCCGACGTGGCGCCGGAAGGCATGAACCATGTGTTCTTCACCGGTTCCGGCTCCGAAGGCAACGACACTATGCTGCGCATGGTTCGCCACTACTGGGCGATCAAGGGCCAGCCGAACAAGAAAGTCATCATCAGCCGCAAGAACGGCTACCACGGTTCCACTGTGGCCGGCGCCAGCCTGGGCGGCATGACGTATATGCACGAGCAGGGCGACTTGCCGATTCCGGGCATCGTCCATATCGCCCAGCCGTACTGGTTCGCCGAAGGCGGCGACATGACCCCGGAAGAATTCGGGATCTGGGCAGCCAATCAGCTGGAAGAGAAGATTCTGGAAGTCGGCGTCGACAACGTCGGTGCCTTCATTGCCGAGCCGATCCAGGGTGCCGGCGGCGTGATCATTCCGCCTGACACCTACTGGCCGCGCATCAAGGAAATCCTCGCCAAGTACGACATCCTGTTCGTGGCGGACGAAGTGATCTGCGGTTTCGGTCGTACCGGCCAATGGTTCGGCAGCGATTTCTACGATCTCAAGCCCCACATGATGACCATCGCCAAAGGCCTGACGTCCGGCTACATCCCGATGGGTGGCCTGATCGTGCGCGACGAAGTGGTGGCGGTGCTCAACGAGGGCGGCGATTTCAACCACGGCTTCACCTACTCCGGTCACCCGGTGGCAGCGGCGGTGGGTCTGGAAAACATCCGGATTCTGCGCGAAGAGAAAATCATCGAACGCGCCCATGAAGAAACGGCACCGTATTTGCAGAAACGTCTGCGCGAGCTGAACGATCACCCGTTGGTGGGGGAAGTGCGCGGAGTCGGTCTGCTGGGGGCCATCGAGCTGGTGCAGGACAAGGCCACTCGCAAGCGTTACGAAGGCAAGGGTGTGGGCATGATCTGCCGCCAGTTCTGCTTCGACAACGGGCTGATCATGCGCGCCGTGGGCGACACCATGATCATCGCGCCGCCGCTGGTGATCAGCAAGGCGGAGATCGATGAGCTGGTGACCAAGGCGCGCAAGTGCCTGGACCTGACCCTCAGTGCATTGCAGGGCTAAGTGCTAGGCTCTGAGCGATGGAGCTGTTGCGCTGTCGCTCGGAGCTGTCAGAAAGGCTGGTCTTTTCTTGAAAGACCGCCTCGTATCTTGCCAGACTAGCCGCGGTTCCAGTTGTCCGGGTTCGGCCGCTGAACAAAGTGGTTCAAAAAAGAAAAATTTGGAGCATGACGCATGAAGGCATTAGGTAAAAAGCTTGCTGGCAAGACTCTTCTGGCCCTGTCCGTCGCGGGCATGATGGCGGGCGCGGTTCACGCGGACGACAAAGTGCTGCACGTCTACAACTGGTCCGACTACATTGCTCCGGACACCATCGCGAACTTCGAGAAAGAGTCGGGGATCAAGGTCGTCTATGACGTGTTCGACTCCAACGAAACCCTGGAAGCCAAGCTGCTGGCGGGCAAGTCCGGCTACGACGTGGTCGTGCCGTCGAACAACTTCCTGGCCAAGCAGATCAAGGCCGGTGTCTACCAGGAGCTGGATCAGTCCAAGCTGCCTAACTGGAAGAACCTGAACCAGGACCTGCTCAAGGCCGTGTCGGTCAGCGACCCGGGC
This sequence comes from Pseudomonas sp. FW215-R2, assembly GCF_058789255.1. NCBI lineage: Bacteria > Pseudomonadati > Pseudomonadota > Gammaproteobacteria > Pseudomonadales > Pseudomonadaceae > Pseudomonas > Pseudomonas sp. FW215-R2. The sequence continues at coordinate 326,459 of NZ_JBYTBO010000002.1, read as the reverse complement.
AACAAGCACGCCTTCCCGTACATGTGGGGTTCGATCGGCATCGGCTACAATCCGGAGAAGGTCAAGGCTGCGCTGGGCGTCGACAAGATCGATTCCTGGGACGTACTGCTGAAGCCGGAAAACATCGCCAAGCTCAAGGGCTGCGGCGTGAGCTTCCTCGATTCGCCGACCGAAATGCTCCCGGTCGCGTTGCACTACCTGGGCCTGCCAACCGACTCCCAGAAAAAAGAAGACATCAAGAAAGCCGAGGACCTGTTCCTCAAGATTCGTCCTTCGATCACCTACTTCCACTCGTCCAAGTACATCTCGGACCTGGCCAACGGCAACATCTGCGTAGCGGTCGGCTACTCGGGTGACGTGCAGCAGGCCAAGTCCCGTGCCGCCGAGGCCGGTGACAAGGTGAAAGTCAGCTATGCGATTCCGAAAGAAGGCGCTGGCAGCTTCTTCGACATGGTCGCCATTCCGAAGGATGCCGAAAACGTTGAAGGCGCCTACAAGTTCATGACCTTCCTGCAGAAGCCTGAAGTCATGGCCGGCATCACCAACGCCGTACGATTCCCGAACGGTAACGCCGCTGCAACGGCACTGGTGGAAAAAGACATCACCAGCGATCCAGGCATCTACCCGCCAGCCGACGTGCAGGCCAAGCTGTATGCCATCGCCGATCTGCCGGCGGCGACCCAGCGTGAAATGACTCGCAGCTGGACCAAGATCAAATCCGGTAAATAAGCCGGTTTGACGCAGCAACCGCTGGCCGTCGCGTTCGCAAGGACGGCCAGCGGTGCAATTAAATGACAGAAAGTTTTGCTGGAACGGTTTTTCGAGGGTAAGTTGCGCGCCGGTTTTGTTGCCGGGCAACCGTGACTGTCATGCAGCGCGGGGCAACTTGGGCCCAACTAAATTAGAGGACCTCCACTTGCCTATTTTTTCTTCTTTGCGCAATGCCCTGCTGGCCGCTGCCGGCCTGACGTTCGCTGTCGGTGCCCAAGCCGCCGGTACTGTGCATATTTATAACTGGTCGGATTACATCGGCGAGACCACCCTGGCCGATTTCCAGAAAGAAACCGGGATCAAGCCGGTCTACGACGTGTTCGACTCCAACGAGACCCTGGAAGGCAAACTGCTTGCCGGGCGTACCGGTTACGACGTGGTCGTGCCGTCGAACCACTTCCTTGGCAAGCAGATCAAGGCGGGCGCGTTCCAGAAGCTCGACAAGGCGCAGCTGCCGAACTATTCCAACCTCGACCCGGTGCTGCTCAAGCGTCTGGAACAGAACGATCCGGGCAACCTGTACGCCGTGCCGTACCTGTGGGGCACCAACGGCATCGGCTACAACGTCGATAAAGTGAAAGCCGTGCTCGGCGTCGACAAGATCGACTCCTGGAGCGTGCTGTTCGAGCCCGAGAACATCAAGAAACTGCACAGCTGCGGCGTGGCGTTCCTCGATTCGGCCGATGAAATGATGCCGACCGTGCTCAACTACATGGGCCTGAACGCCAACAGCACCGATCCCAAGGACTACGAGAAGGCCACGGCCAAGTTGCTGGCGGTGCGTCCTTACGTGACCTACTTCCACTCCTCGAAATACATCGGCGATCTGGCCAACGGCGACATCTGCGTGGCCATCGGTTTCTCCGGCGACATCTTCCAGGCCAAGCACCGTGCCGAAGAAGCCAAGAAAGGCGTGAACATCGCCTACGCCATCCCGAAAGAGGGCGGCGCGCTCTGGTTCGACATGCTGGCGATTCCGAAGGACTCGTCCAACGTCAAGGAAGCCCACGCCTTCATCAACTATTTGCTGAAACCTGAGGTGATCGCCCAGGTCAGTGATTACGTCGGTTACGCCAACCCCAATCCGGGTTCGGACAAGCTGATGGAGCAGTCCATTCGCACCGACGAAGCGGTTTATCCACCGCAGGCCGTTCTCGACAAGACTTACGTGTCGATCGAGTTGCCGCCGAATATTCAGCGTTTGATGACCCGCAGCTGGACCAAGGTCAAGTCGGGTAAATAGCTTCAACGTACAAACTATCCTGGGTTCGTCTTGCGTGGGCGAACTGCACTCTTTTTTTCTGGGAGTTTCGTAAATGGCAGTTGCCTCCGGCGCCTATAAGAAAGCCCTCGAGGGCGACCAGACACCTAAGCAGGTGCTGGTTAAAATCGACCGGGTCACGAAGAAGTTCGACGAGACGGTTGCCGTGGACGATGTGTCCCTGGAAATCAAGAAGGGCGAGATCTTCGCCCTGCTCGGCGGTTCGGGATCGGGCAAATCCACTCTGCTGCGGATGCTGGCAGGGTTTGAACGGCCCACGGAGGGGCGCATTTTCCTCGACGGCGTCGACATCACCGACATGCCGCCGTACGAGCGACCGATCAACATGATGTTCCAGTCGTACGCTCTGTTCCCGCACATGACCGTGGCGCAGAACATCGCGTTCGGCCTGCAACAGGACAAGATCCCCAAGGCCGAGATCGACGCCCGCGTGGCCGAGATGCTCAAGCTGGTGCAGATGAGCCAGTATGCCAAGCGCAAGCCGCACCAGTTGTCCGGCGGCCAGCGTCAGCGTGTGGCGCTGGCGCGTTCGCTGGCCAAGCGGCCGAAGCTGTTGCTGCTCGACGAACCGATGGGCGCACTGGACAAGAAACTGCGTTCGCAGATGCAGCTGGAACTGGTGGAAATCATCGAGCGCGTGGGTGTGACCTGCGTGATGGTGACCCACGACCAGGAAGAGGCCATGACCATGGCCGAGCGCATCGCGATCATGCACCTGGGCTGGATCGCCCAGATCGGCAGCCCGATCGACATCTACGAAACCCCGACCAGCCGCCTGGTCTGCGAATTCATCGGCAACGTGAACATCTTCGAAGGTGAAGTGATCGACGACGCCGAAGGCCACGCGACCATCACCTGCAAGGACCTCGACCGGCAGATCTACGTCGGCCACGGCATCAGCACCTCGGTGCAGGACAAGTCCGTGACCTACGCGATCCGCCCGGAAAAACTGCTGGTCACCGCCGAAATGCCGACCTGCGAATACAACTGGTCCAGCGGCAAGGTGCACGACATCGCCTACCTCGGCGGCCACTCGGTGTTCTACGTCGAATTGCCGAGCGGCAAACTGGTGCAGTCGTTCGTGGCCAACGCCGAGCGTCGTGGCGCACGTCCGACCTGGGGCGATCAGGTGTACGTGTACTGGGAAGATGACAGCGGCGTGGTACTTCGCTCATGAACATGCGCAAATTCAAACGCCGGCTCAATCGAATAATTCCCGGTGGCCGCCAACTGGTCATCGGGGTTCCGTTCATCTGGCTGTTCCTGTTCTTCATGCTGCCGTTCTTCATCGTTCTGAAGATCAGCTTTGCCGAAGCAGACGTGGCCATCCCGCCGTACACCGAGATCTACAGCTTCGTTGACCAGAAGCTGCAAGTGCTGCTGAACCTGGGCAACTACGCGATGCTCGGCGACGACGAACTCTACATCTCGGCGTACCTCGGTTCGCTGAAGATGGCGTTCTTCAGCACGCTGTTGTGCCTGCTGATCGGCTACCCGATGGCCTATGCCATCGCCAGTGCCCGCAAGGAAGTGCAGACGGTGCTGGTGCTGCTGATCATGATGCCGACCTGGACCGCGATCCTGATCCGCGTCTATGCGTGGATGGGCATCCTCAGCAACAACGGCCTGCTCAACGGTTTCCTGATGAGCATGGGCTTCATCGACGAGCCGCTGCAGATCCTCAACACCAACCTCGCGGTGTACATCGGCATCGTCTACTCGTACCTGCCGTTCATGATCCTGCCGCTGTACGCCAACCTGGTGAAGCACGACAACAGCTTGCTGGAAGCGGCGTCCGATCTGGGTTCGAGCACCTTTAACAGCTTCTGGAAAATCACTATTCCGCTGTCCAAGAACGGGATCATCGCCGGCTGCATGCTGGTGTTCATCCCGGTGGTGGGCGAGTTCGTGATCCCGGAACTGCTCGGCGGTCCGGAAACCCTGATGATCGGTAAAGTGCTCTGGCAAGAGTTCTTCAATAACCGTGACTGGCCGGTGGCGTCCGCCCTGGCGGTGGTGATGCTGGCGATCCTGATCGTGCCGATCATCCTGTTCAACCGCAGTCAGGCCAAGGAAATGGAGGGTAAAGAATGAAGCGCTTCCGTTTCTCCAGCCTGATGCTGGTGCTCGGCCTGTTGTTCATCTATCTGCCGATGCTGATCCTGGTGATCTACTCGTTCAACGCCTCGAAACTGGTGACGGTGTGGGGCGGCTGGTCGATCAAGTGGTACGTCGGCCTGCTCGACAACACCCAACTGATGGGCTCGGTGGTGCGCTCGCTGGAAATCGCCTGCTACACCGCCGTCGCGGCAGTGGCGCTGGGCACGCTGGCGGCGTTCGTCCTGACCCGTATCACGCGCTTCAAGGGCCGTACGCTGTTCGGCGGCCTGGTCACTGCGCCGCTGGTAATGCCTGAGGTGATCACCGGTCTGTCGCTGTTGCTGCTGTTCGTGGCCATGGCGCAGATGATCGGCTGGCCACAGGAGCGTGGCATCGTCACCATCTGGATCGCTCACACCACGTTCTGTGCGGCGTATGTGGCGGTGGTGGTGTCGGCGCGTCTGCGTGAGCTGGATCTGTCCATCGAAGAAGCAGCGATGGACCTGGGCGCACGGCCGTGGAAGGTGTTCTTCCTGATCACCATCCCGATGATCGCGCCGTCGCTGGCGGCGGGCGGCATGATGTCGTTCGCCCTGTCGCTGGACGACCTGGTGCTGGCGAGCTTCGTCTCCGGCCCGGGTTCGACGACCCTGCCGATGGAAGTGTTCTCGGCGGTGCGTCTGGGCGTGAAGCCTGAGATCAACGCCGTAGCCAGCCTGATTCTGCTGGCGGTGTCGCTGGTGACCTTCATGGTCTGGTTCTTCAGCCGCCGTGCCGAAGAGTCGCGCCGCAAGGCGATCCAGCAAGCCATCGAAGAAGGCGCTGCCGATTCGTGGAAACAACCGGACGTGCGCCGGGCGCAGACGCCGGAAGCGGCTTAAGTCTTCCGACACAAAAAAACCTCGCGACCGTTACCGGCCGCGAGGTTTTTTTATGCCCGGTCAGGACGCCCAGGGCGATTGGCGGATGACTTCGACAAAGTTCATCGGCTTGAACCCCGGCGCCTGATCCTTCAGCACATCGGTCTTCACATTGCCGAACGTCGTCTGCGGGCGATGACGCAAGCCATCGGCGAACGCGCAGATGATGCACTCCTTGAAACCCTCGCCCCGTGGATGCGCATGCACCACTGCCTCGCGCTGCACGGTGGTGAACGCGGCGTAATCCATGCCCAGCACATCCATCTCGACGCCTGCCGTCACCAGCGCCACGGTCGGACGCAGATGCTTCGGTACGCCCGGCGTGGTGTGCAGGGCGATCGACAGCCAGACCTGTTCGATGTCGTCGTCGCTCAACCCGTAAGGCTTGAGAAACGCCGCCGCCGCGTTGGCGCCATCAACTTCGAAACGTTCGTTATCGCTGCGGTGCCCTTCGACCAGACCCAGGTCGTGAAACATCGCGCCGACGTACAACAGCTCCGGATCGTAGGCCAGTTGTTTGCGTTCGCCGCTCAAGGCACCGAACAGAAACACCCGGCGCGAGTGGTGGTAGAGCAGGTCGGATTCGATGTCGCGGATGTATTCGGTGGTGGCCCGGGCGAGGGCGCTGTCGGGGATCTGGATACCGGCGATGGTCGTGGTCATGTTGAGCTTCCTCGTCGAAAACGCCGTCACGGCGCTGATGGAGAAAGTCTGTTCCCGGCGGCAAAACCGGACAATCGATCCATGGCTGCGATCCTTGCCATTCCACCTGCAAATCGTGCCAGCTCGCTTCTGCGGCGTGGATTGGCTAGGGTTGGCGCTGATCCGCTATTCCCCGGGAGCCGATATCGCCATGAACAGAACCGTTGCCATCGTGGTGTTCCCCGGCGTGCAGGCGCTGGACGTCAGCGGGCCCATGGATGTGTTCGCCGAGGCCAACCGTTTTCTGGCGCCGGAGGATCATTACCGGCTCGAAGTGATCGGCGTCGAGCGCGGACCGATGCCATGTTCCAACGGGTTGACCCTGAGTGCTCACCGGCATTTCAGCGACGTGCAGGAAGCCTGCGATTTGCTGCTGGTGGCCGGCGGGCCGCAGTTGCCGTTCCTGGATTTCGGCAGCACGTTCGATGCCTGGTTGCGTGAGGCCTGCGGGCGGGCGCGGCGGTTCGGTTCGATCTGCAACGGCGCGTTCATGCTGGCCCGCGCGGGGTTACTGGAAGGGCGCACGGTGACCACCCACTGGAACGACGCCGAGGCGCTGGCGCAGTTGTGCCCGTCGAGCCGGGTCGAGGCCGATCGGCTGTACGTCGAGGATGGTCAGCTCTACACCTCGGCGGGGGTGACGGCGGGGATCGATCTGTCGCTGTACCTGCTGGCGCGTGACTACGGTGCCGAGGTGGCGCTGAGCGTGGCCAAGCGGCTGGTGGTATTTACCCAGCGCTCGGGCGGGCAGTCGCAGTTCAGCCCGTTTCTCACACCTCACGCCGAGCCGACGTCGGCGGTGGCGATGGTGCAACTGTACGTGCTGGCCAATCTCACCGGCGACCTGACCATCGCCGACCTGGCGATTGCCGCCAACATGAGCGCGCGGAATTTCTCCCGGGTGTTTGCTCGCGAAGCCAAGGTCACCCCGGCAGAATTCGTCGAGCGGGCGCGGGTGGATGCGGCGCGGGTGATGCTCGAAAGCACCACGGCGCCGCTGAAGACGGTGGCGTATCAATGCGGGTTTCGCGATGCGCAACACATGCGCAGCGTGTTCAACCGCCGGCTGGGGGTGACGCCGCAGCAGTTTCGGCTGAACTTTGCGGCGATGGTTTGAACTTCGCTTATTGCGACGCCCGTGCCGGTAACAGCTTCAAGGTACTGCGCGTATTCGCCGTCACCTCTTCATCACTGAAATGCGCCTGCACATACATCCCGTCCACATACGCCTCCGCCTGATCGTCATAGTGACTGTCGAACGGCACGCCGCTCTGGCCGACCGGGTTGATGGTCAGGCTGTGGGCAGGGTCGGCGAAGTCCACCAGTCGTCGCGTCGACGGGCCGTAGGTCACCGGCCATGGCGCCGGGCCGATCTTCGCCGAGAGGTTGTTCGGCACTTCATGGGTGCCCGGTGCGGCAAACGGGCCGACATTGAAGATGCGATCCAGCGGTTTCTGCTGACCCAACGGATGACCATGGGTCAGCGTGTGCGCCTTGCCCCATTGCCAGCCGGAAGCATCGTCGCCGAGGATCTGTTTCAGGTGCGCCATGCTCGCCTGCCACGCGGTGTGCACGGTGTCGGCGCGGGTCTCCTTGCCTGGCGTGTTGCGGTTGTCCCACCACGGTGAATCGGCGTTGGCTGCCAGTCGCGGCAACGCTGCATCGAGCACGCGGGTCGACAGCAAGGTCTCGAACATGTCATTGCCCAGCTCATCGCGCATCGCCGCGTCGGCCAGGTCATAGAGGAACTGGTTGAACACCGTCGCGCTGACCGAATCCAGCGGATAGTCGCCTTGCCACTGGGCCAGTTGCTCGACCAGTTTCAGCTGCGCCGGGTCAGTCACCACTTCACGCAATACCGGCAGCAATGGCGCCAGCACTCGCGGGCCGTAACCGGTGGTGGTGCCCAGTTGCAGCTTCTGGTTGGCTTCGTTGTCCCACTTCACGTTCTTGTCGGCGAGCTGGCGGTTGAGCTGCTGGCCACGGTCAGCGAGGTTGTAGTAACCGGGAATCTCCATGCCGGTCGGCGACACGGGCTGGAAGTTGGCCGAGACGATATAGCCCCGCGCCGGGTTCTCTTCCTGCGGGTTGGCGCTGAACGGGAAGTAGCCGTCCTTGTCCGCCTGATTGCCGCTGCCGTCGAGGATGAACTCGGGTTTGACCCCGGCCGGACGCTTGGGCAACAGCGCCGAGGCCCACCAGGCGATATCGCCCTTGGCGTTGGCATAGACAATGTTCAGCCCCGGCGCCTGCACCTTGGCAGCAGCGGCGCGAGCCTTGGCCAGGGTGTCGGCGCGGTTGAGCTGGTAGAAACCTTCGAGGATCGGGTTCGGCGTTTCGAGGAATGCCCACCACATCGCAATCGGGGTTTTCCCGGCGGCGGTGCCGAGGGCGTCGTTGACGATCGGCCCGTGGGGGGACTGGCGCAGGGTGATGGTCACCGGCGCCTGGCCTTTCACCGCAATCTGCTGCTCGGTGCTGACCATGTCGGTCCACTGACCGTGATACCAGACCTGATTCGGGTTGTCCGGATTGACCTTCTCGGCGATCAGGTCCAGGTCATCGTTCTGGAACATGGTCAGGCTCCAGCCGAAGTCCAGGTTGTGCCCCAGGAACGCAAATGGCACCAGCGCCTGATGATGGCCGTAGAGTTCAAAACCTGGCGCTGACAACTGCGCTTCGTACCACACCGACGGTACCGAGAAGCGGATGTGCGGGTCGCCGGCCAGTAATGCCTTACCACCCTTGCTACGGCTGCCGGCAATCACCCAGGCGTTGCTGCCTTCGTACTGCGGCAGGCCGTTTTCGATCAGCGCCTGTTCGCTGAGGCGGGCGAGGGCGTTCAGGTCTTTCCAGTCTTCGGCGGCGAGTGCCGGTGCTTTGCCAGCGTGGCCCTTGGCGAGCACGCCCTTGGGCTGCCAGTCGAGGTCGAAGACGTTGAGGTAATCGGCGCCGAGCTGATCGCGCACGTAGGTCAGCAACGGTTCGGTGCGAAACGCGGCGGCGAAGCTGTAGGCCATGTAGCCGGCGACGCTGATGGTGTCTTCGGCGGTGAACGGCCGCTTGGGGATGCCCAGCACGTCGAACTCGACGGGGGCGGCGTGCGAGTCCTGATACTGATTGATGCCGTCCAGATAGGCTTGCAGGGCCTTCCAGGCCGGCGACTGCTTGTCGAGGCTGGCCACGTAAGTGGCAGCGCGTTCGCGAATGCGCAGGCTGCGGAACAGTTTGTCGGTATCGAGCAGTTTCGGCCCGAGCACTTCGGCCAGTTCGCCCCGAGCCAGGCGGCGCATGGCTTCCATCTGGAACAGCCGGTCCTGGGCGTGCACGTAACCGAGGGCACGATAGAGGTCAGTTTCGTTTTCAGCACGGATGTGCGGCACGCCGCGTTCGTCGTAACGCACGGTCACCGAGCCTTGCAGGTTGCGCAACTCCACCTGGCCCTGACGCGTCGGTTGCTTGCTGTACACGTACCAGCCGCCGGCGGCGAGCAGTGCAACGATGAGCAAGGCAAGAACGGTAAAGACGCGTTTCATGGTGACTCCTTGTGCATTCGGGGTTGCCGCCCGTGCGGGCTGCAAACAATTAGCACACGCCTCGTGTGCCGCGCATCGCTGTCCTTGAAATGTCCGGAATGCCTTACTTCGTTTCTACCGGCCACGGGCAGTAGCAACCGACCGCCAGCGTGTGGGTGGCATTCACCGGACGATCATCACTCAATGCCTGCAGGATCGGCTCGATAAAACTGTTGCTGGAGTTGCACGTCAGGCCTTCGCTGTACGGGCCGAAGTACGCCAGTCTGCCGCTGCGGTCCCAGATCGCCACGGCCGGGCTGGCGGGGATCTGTTCGGAGCCGGGCAGCACCGCGATGGTCTTGAGATTGCTGAGCGTGGCGGGCAACTGGCCGTGGCTGCCGGCCTTCTGCACGGCATAGAACTCCACACCTTTGGGGCCGAACTGTTCGACCATCTCGGTCAGGTGCTGTTGGTTACCGACGTTGCACGGGCAGGCCGGGTCCCAGAAATGCACCAGGCGGATGTTGCCGGGGCCGGCGAGGTCGTCGGGCAGTCGCAGCGGATCGCCGGAAAACACCGCCGTGTGTTCGCTGAAGGCCCGCAGGTAGCGGCCCTGAAACCAGTCGTACGCGGCCCACAGCACGCCGGCACACACGATGGCGAGCAGGCTGGCAAACAGTGCGGTGCGGTAGGGCGAGCGCATGGATTTGGTTCCTCGAGAGCGCGCTAGCTTGCCATGCTTGCCGCGACAGATGAATATCGCAGGCCGATAAAGTCCGTTTACCGTTTTGGAATTGCCCATGTCTGCTGCCTTCAATCCCGATCATCTGCGCGCGAGCCTCAAGCCTTTGGCCGAGTGGCAGCCGTTGTCCGAGGAGGCGAAGGCGTATCAGCGGTTCTACAAGACCGACTTCCCGGAACGCGATGTCTGGCGCGGCATGGGCCGGTTCGACGTCGATGGTTATGAGTTGGTCAGTCATTGCTGGTGGCCGGCGGAAACGGCCAAGGCCACGCTGTTTCTGGTGCACGGCTTTTATGATCACACCGGTCTTTACCGGCATGTGATCGAGTGGGCGCTGGATCAGGGGTTCGCGGTGATTGCCTGCGATCTGCCGGGGCATGGTCTGTCGAGCGGCGAGCGGGCGAGCATCCGCGATTTCTCCGAGTATCAGGATGCGCTGCAAGGTCTGTTCGCCGAGGCGCATTCGATCGCGCTGCCGCAGCCGTGGCACTTGTGCGGGCAAAGTACCGGCGGTGCGATCATTGTCGATCACGTGCTCAACCATGGCGAAAACAGCCCGGCGCAAGGCCAGCTGATTCTGCTGGCGCCGCTGGTGCGTCCGCGGGCCTGGGGCTGGTCGCAGTTCAGTTATTACCTGCTCCGGCCCTTCGTCCGGGGCATCGCCCGGCGTTTCAGCGAGAACTCCAATGATCCGGATTTCCTGCCATTCCTGCAGGCCGATCCATTGCAGCCAAAACGCTTGCCGACGGCGTGGGTCGGGGCGTTGTCACGCTGGATCAACCGCGTGGAATACGCGAAGAAAAGTCCGCGTCGGCCGCTGATCATTCAGGGCCAGGCGGACATGACGGTGGATTGGCCGCACAACCTGCAAGTGCTGAAGTGGAAGTTCGACCGGCCGCAGATTCTGTTGCTGGCGGAGGCGCGGCATCACCTGGCCAATGAGACGGCGGAAATGCGCGAGGAGTATTTCGAGTTCCTGAACAAGCGGATCAAGGGCCGCAATCCCTAGATCACTGATTGAGGTTCGAGGTGCTTTGCCCCACGGCCAGCCCGGCGCGGATCGCCGCCAGCGCTGCCTGATAGTAGGCCTTGCCTTCGGTGGATTCGGCGAAGGTCGCGAATTCTTCCAGTTCTTCATCCGACAAATCGCGATAGACGTACAGCAGCGTGTTGTTCAGGTCGGCGCCGATCTGATCCATCAGTCGCTGGCGTTGACCGTTCAACATGCCCTGGGCCTGACCGCCGCCGAGCAGGCCAGGGATCATCGAACTCAGGCTGTCCGCCGCCACGCCGGCAATCGCCAGGCTGACTTCGGCGCCGGCTTCGCGGGCGGGCAGGGCCTGGGCGAGGTGGCCGATGATCAGCAGACGACTGTCGCTGGCCGGCATCTTCGGCAGGCCCTTGGCGTTTTTGGCCAATTGATCGCGGCGGGTCGCCAGCAGTTCGGCGGCGACGATCTTCTTGCCCAGCGGTGACTGAAAGAACGACAGGGCCGGTTTCGGGTCGGCGAGATTCTTGCGCAATTGCGCTTCGGCCCGTTGATCCACGGCCTGGGGGGCGAAGCGCTGATTGCTGTTGTTCACCAGCGCCTGAAACACCGCCGGCGGCAGGCTGTTCTGGTAGCGCTGTTGCGCGGCACTCAGGGCGTCATTGAAATGCGCGCGTTGTTCCGGCCAGCCGGCGACCTTGTACAACTGGTCGTGGCCGTCTGCCCAGGCGGGCAAAACGCAGAACATCAACAGTGAAAAAAGCAAACGGCGCATAGGGACTCCTGTCAGCAGCGGACTATTCTCCGTGCGGTGCCAGTACTTGTCGAGAATTCGTATCAAGCCGCCGCGTGGCTCTGTCGGAATTCCCGGCGCAGGCATACTATGCGCGCCATGCAAATATCCTCTGAACACCCGCTGCTGTTACGTATCGTCGACGACCTGGCCGAGCGTGGCTGGTCGCAGCAGAACATTTTCCTGCCTGCGGATCTGACCCGCGCGCTGGCCGCCGAGTGCCGCAAACGTGACGCCGAAGGTGAACTGGCGCCGGCGGGGGTCGGACGTGGCCCGTTGTCGGAGGTCCGCGAGGGTATTCGTGGTGACCATATCCAGTGGATCGATCCCGGCCAGGCCGAGGCCAGTGACCGTTATCTGAACCTGATGGACAGCCTGCGCGAGGCGCTCAATCGCGGCTTGTTCCTGGGCCTGGAAGATTTCGAGTGCCATTTCGCCCTGTACCCGCCGGGTGCGTTCTATCGCAGGCATGTCGACCGTTTTCGCGACGATGACCGGCGTATGGTCTCGGCGGTGATCTACCTCAATGACGGCTGGCTGCCGGAGGATGGCGGGCAACTGCGCATGTACCTGGAGAACGACCGCGTCCATGACGTGCAACCTACCGGCGGTTGTCTGGTGGTGTTTCTCTCCGGTGAAGTGCCCCACGAAGTGTTGCCGGCCCATCGTGAGCGCCTGTCGCTGACAGGCTGGTTCCGCCGCCGTGGCAACGAGCCGTTCTGAGATGCAGAAGATCCTCGTGAGCCGCTGCCTGTTGGGCCATCGCGTGCGTTATGACGGTGGCGCCAGCGGGCCGTTCGATCTGCTGGAACAGTGGATTGTCGAAGGGCGTGTCGTGCCGCTGTGCCCGGAAGTGGCCGGTGGTCTGCCGACGCCTCGGGCGGCGGCGGAGATTCCGGGTGGGCAGGGCAGTGAAGTGCTCGATGGCCTCGCGGCGGTGATCACCACGGAAGGCGAAGATGTCAGTGCGCAGTTTCTCGACGGTGCCCGTCAGGCGCTGGAGCTGGTGCAGACACACGGGATTCGTGTGGCGGTGCTCAAGGCCAAAAGTCCTTCCTGCGGGAACCTGCTGACCTATGACGGGACGTTCAGTGGGGTGAAGGTGAGTGGCGAAGGTGTCACGGCAGCCTTGCTCAAGCGCCATGGCGTGCAGGTCTTCAGCGAACTGGAACTGCCGCAGGCCGCACAGGCGCTCAAGGCACTCGACTAGACACCGTCACTTCAGGTGTTCAGTGGCCTGCGCGTTCAACCACTTCTGCGACAACGCCTCCAGCCGCCCATCCGTCCTGATCCGCTGCAACGCATTCTCAAGACTCGCGTGAAACGCCGGGTTGCCCTTCTGAAACGGAATCGCCAGATCTACCGGCGGCCCGACCTTCGGTTTTTCCTCAGTCAGCGTCTGTACCAGCACCAATGGGCGGGGCTGCTCATCCTTTTTCGCCAATAACTGCGCATTGACCTGTGTGTAAGGTTCGCTGAAGTCGAAACGATCCTTGAGTTCCGGGGTCAGTGCTATGTGGTTGAGCGCGACGTCGTACTTGCCGCTTTCGACGCCCTGGAGCAGATCGGCTTCGTCGGTGACGATGAAGTCGGCGCGCACATCCAGCTCGTTGGCCAGCAGTTGCCCAAGCTCGACCTCGAACCCCGTGAGTGTGTCGCCGTCCTTGAAATTGAAGGGCGGTGTATTAGCCTCAAGGGCAATGCGCAACTCGCCACGGTCGTTGATGTCATCAATCAGTTCGGCATGAGCCAGCGGGCTCAGAAGGGGAAGCAGGCAGATCAGGCCAGGCAGAAAGCGCATGGTCACTCCTTTGAAATCATTGTCGCGGCCTGTTGGTCAGGCTCGCTTTGCTATGGTTGTCGAGTGCCTTCGACAACGAATGGTCATGAAGTTGTCATGACCGCGCGGATTTTACGGAAAAACTGGAGAAGAGAATGAAAACATTCATGTCACGCGCCGCTTTGGCAGGGCTTCTGTTAAGTGCTTCGATGATGGCCAGCGCCGCTACACCGGCACCGGCCGGTGCTTCAGTGAGTATTGTCGAGCCGAGCAGCGGTGCCGTTGTGGACAAGACATTCAAGGTCAAGTTTGAAGTCAAAGGTATTGCTCTGGCGCCGGCCGGCGACCCGACCGCGAACACCGGGCACCATCACCTGCTGGTCGATGCCAAGGAAATCGTCCCGGCGGGCAGCGTGATCCCGACCGATGCCAACCACCTCCACTTCGGCAAGGCCCAGACCGAAACCGAACTGACCCTGGCGCCGGGCAAGCACACCTTGCAGCTGGAGCTGGGCGACAAGGGCCACATGGCCTTCGATCCGCCAATCGTTTCGGAAAAGATCACCGTGACGGTGAAATGACTTTTCCACCGGCATGAAAAAGGGAGCCCCGAGGGGCTCCCTTTTTTGTTGCTCAGCGCTTGATCAGAACAACACGCGGCTACGGATGGTGCCGTTGACGTGTTGCAGCTTCTCTTGCGCCAGCTCCGAGTACTCGGCGTCGACGTCGATCACCACGTAGCCGACCTTCTCGTTGGTCTGCAGGAACTGACCGGAGATGTTGATGCCGTTTTCGGCGAAGACCTTGTTGATCTCGCTCATCACACCCGGGATGTTCTCGTGGATGTGCAGCAGGCGGTGCTTGCCAGGGTGAGCCGGCAGGGCCACTTCCGGGAAGTTCACGGACGATACCGAAGTACCGTTGTCGCTGTACTTGACCAGTTTCTCTGCCACTTCCAGACCGATGTTGGCCTGCGCTTCAGCGGTGGAACCGCCGATGTGCGGGGTCAGGATCACGTTGTCCAGGCCGCGCAGCGGGCTTTCGAACTCTTCGTCGTTGGAGCGCGGCTCGACCGGGAACACGTCGATGGCGGCGCCGATCAGGTGCTTGTCCTTGATCGCTGCGGCCAGGTGATCCAGCTCGACCACGGTGCCGCGTGCTGCGTTGATCAGGATGCCGCCCTTCTTGATGGCGCGGATTTCCTTCTCGCCGATCATCCACTGGGTCGCAGCGGTTTCCGGAACGTGCAGGGTGACGATGTCGGACATGCCCAGCAGCTCGTGCAGGTTGCCGACCTGGGTCGCGTTGCCCAGCGGCAGCTTGGTCACGGTGTCGTAGAAGAACACCTGCATGCCCAGACCTTCAGCCAGGACCGACAGCTGAGTACCGATCGAGCCGTAGCCGACGATGCCCAGTTTCTTGCCGCGGATCTCGAAGGAGTTGGCCGCCGACTTGATCCAGCCGCCACGGTGGCAGGAAGCGTTTTTCTCAGGGATGCCGCGCAGCAGCAGGATCGCTTCGGCCAGCACCAGCTCGGCAACGGAGCGGGTGTTGGAGTACGGCGCGTTGAACACGGCGATGCCGCGCTCGCGGGCCGCTTCCAGGTCAACCTGGTTGGTGCCGATGCAGAAACAGCCGACTGCCACCAGCTTCTTCGCGTGATCGAAGATCTCTTCGGTCAGTTGGGTGCGCGAACGAATGCCGATGAAGTGAGCGTCAGCGATCTTTTCCTTGAGCTGGGCTTCCGGCAGGGAGCCTGTCAGGTATTCGATGCTGGTGTAGCCCGCCGCCTTGAGGACGTCGACAGCCGATTGGTGGACGCCTTCGAGAAGAAGGAACTTGATCTTGCTCTTATCGAGAGAAGTCTTGCTCATCTGCGTAAACCTGTATCCCGGAGAAAAATGGCAGGAAATGGTCAACAGACATTGACCTTGACGACAAGAATGCCGTCACCGCAGAACCGCCGTTGGGCACTGGCCTGCGGGGTCGGTATGCTAGCATAGCCGCCCCGCTAATCACTCATTCCTGCGACGTGAAGCGTTCTCAGGATGACCATGAATTGTTCGAGAGTTCCGTCGATGACCAATCCTGCCCTGATTGATGAACTGAAGACCCTGGTCGAGCCTGGCAAGGTCCTGACCGATGCCGACTCCCTGAACGCTTACGGCAAGGATTGGACCAAGCACTTCGCCCCGGCGCCCAGCGCCATCGTGTTCCCCAAGACCATCGAGCAGGTGCAGGCCATCGTCCGCTGGGCCAACGAACATAAAGTGGCGCTGGTGCCATCGGGCGGGCGTACCGGTCTTTCCGCCGCTGCCGTGGCCGCCAATGGCGAAGTGGTGGTGTCGTTCGACTACATGAACCAGATTCTCGACATCAACCTCACCGACCGCACCGCCGTGTGCCAGCCGGGCGTGGTCACCGAGCAATTGCAGAACGCGGCCGAAGAACATGATCTGTACTACCCGGTGGACTTCGCGTCGGCCGGTTCCAGCCAGATTGGCGGCAATATCGGCACCAATGCCGGCGGGATCAAGGTCATTCGCTACGGCATGACTCGCAACTGGGTGGCGGGCATGAAAGTGGTCACCGGCAAGGGCGATGTGCTGGAACTGAACCGGGACCTGATCAAGAACGCCACCGGTTACGACCTGCGCCAGCTGTTCATCGGCGCCGAAGGCACCCTCGGGTTCGTGGTCGAGGCCACCATGCGCCTGGATCGCGCACCGAAAAACCTGACCGCAATGGTGCTCGGCACCGCGGATTTCGACTCGATCATGCCGGTGCTGCACGCCTTTCAGGGCAAGCTCGACCTGACCGCGTTCGAATTCTTCTCCGACAAGGCCCTGACCAAGGTCATGGGCCGTGGCGACGTCCCGGCACCGTTCGAAACCGACTGCCCGTTCTATGCGTTGCTGGAATTTGAAGCGACCACCGAGGAAGTGGCCAACAGCGCCCTGGAAACCTTCGAGCATTGCGTGGAGCAGGGCTGGGTGCTGGACGGCGTGATGAGCCAGAGCGAAACCCAATTGCAGAACCTGTGGAAGCTGCGCGAGTACATCTCCGAAACCATCTCCCACTGGACGCCGTACAAGAACGACATTTCGGTTACCGTCTCGAAAGTCCCTGCCTTTCTGCGGGAAATCGACGCGATCGTCGGCAAACATTATCCAGACTTCGAAATCGTCTGGTTCGGCCACATCGGCGACGGCAACTTGCACTTGAACATCCTCAAGCCGGACAACCTGAGCAAGGACGAGTTTTTCGCCAAGTGCGCCACCGTCAACAAGTGGGTGTTCGAAACCGTCGAGAAGTACAACGGTTCGATTTCCGCCGAGCACGGCGTGGGCATGACCAAGCGCGACTACTTGACCTACAGCCGCTCGCCGGTGGAAATCGAATACATGAAAGCGGTCAAGGCGGTGTTCGACCCGAACGGCATCATGAACCCGGGCAAGATCTTCGCGGTTTGATTGGCAATCCCTGATGAATCAATGAAGGCAGGAGTCGGTAATGAGCTATCAGCACCAGTATGTCGACGGTACGCGGATTCATTTTCCGCTGGGGAAAGTGGTGTGCATCGGCCGCAACTACGCCGAACACGCCAAGGAACTGGACAACCCGGTCCCTACCGAGCCGTTGCTGTTCATCAAGCCGGGCAGTTGCGTGGTGCCGCTGGAAGGTGGTTTCAGCATTCCGACCGAGCGTGGCTCCGTGCATTACGAAGCGGAAATCGCCGTGTTGATCGGCAAGCCGCTGTCGACCAAGCCCAGCCGTGAAGAAGTGCTGGACGCGATCTCCGGATTCGCCCCGGCGCTGGACCTGACCCTGCGCGACAAGCAGGCCGAGCTCAAGTCCAAGGGCCTGCCGTGGGAAATCGCCAAGTCGTTCGACGGCGCGGCGGTGATTGCACCGTTCGTGGTCGGCAGCACCTTTGCTGATCTGACCGACATCGGCATCCGCCTGACCATCAATGGCGAAGTGCGCCAGGACGGCAACAGCAGCGCGATGCTCAACCCGATCGTGCCGATGATCCAGCACATGGCCGGCTGCTTCTCGCTGCAGGCCGGTGACGTGATCCTGACCGGCACGCCGGTGGGTGTCGGTCCGCTGAACGTTGGCGATGACATTGTGCTGGAACTGCCGGGCGCCAGTCGCTTCACCAGCAGCGTTCGCTGATCCGGGCAACGCGTTCCCGAGTGGGAGATTGCGGGTTTGAGGTGTGCCCTCAAGCCGGCAATCTCCCATTTCTGTTTTGTGATCCCGCCTGCAAAGGCGCAGGGCAATCCGGCCATTTGCCGTTTTTTTCACATCCTGTCCGGATAATTCCGGTCATTCTGGCGTCTGAGCCGGCCTCTTTGTGCTATTACCCATAGCCTGAATTTTTCGGAACGCGTCCACTGATGTCATCTCAAACTCAGCTCAACACTGCTCGCCGTTCACGTTTCGCCCTGCGCTGGTATTACTGGCTGTTGCTGGTGGTCGCGGCCGGTTACGGTCTGGCGTATGCGATGCATTGGGATGACCGTGGCCTGTTGTGGGTGCACGAGCGCTTCGAAAGCCCGGCTGAACGCACGGCGAGTGTCTGGTTGCCGGACTATCGGGTGGTGATCGACGCCAAGCTGTTGCCGGGGATGGAAAAGGACGAGGCCTCGGACCTGTCCTACGACCCGCAGAGCAAGACCCTGTTTTCGGTGATGGGCAAGAACCCGTTCCTGGTCGAGCTGACCTTGCAGGGCGATGTGCTGCGCAAAATGCCGCTGGTGGGCTGGATCAACCCGGAAGGCGTGACCGTCATGGGCAATGGCTTGCTGGCTATTGTCGATGAGCGTGAGCACATGCTGTCGATCGTCAAGGTCGATGCCAATACCCGCGAGCTGAAGCGCGACGATTTCCCGAAATACGACCTCGGCCCCTCGAAAAACCAGAACAAGGCCTTCGAAGCCATCACCTGGGATGCCCGCAACCAGCGATTGTTGCTGGGCGAAGAACGTCCGCCAGCGCTGTTCACCTGGAAAAGCGACGGCAGCCAGACCCTCACCGGCGACAAGCAGAAACTGCCGAACGATGAACTGGACATCCGCAACCTCTCGGCCTTGGCCATCGATCCGCGCACCGGTCATACCCTGGTGCTGTCTGCCGATTCGCACCTGCTGCTGGAGCTGGACGAGAAGGGCGAACAGGTCAGTTTCATGACCCTGCTGGGCGGTTTCAACGGTCTGAAGCAGACCATCCCCCGCGCCGAAGGCGTGACCATGGACGAGGCGGGCACGCTGTACATGGTCAGTGAGCCGAACCTGTTCTACCGCTTCGAAAAACAGAAATAACCCGCCTGCCGCCGCAAGGTTGTCGTCCGGGGCAAGTGGCCTTTAAGCTTCGATTCAGACAGGCGTGATATTTCATCCGCCTGTTTTGATCCCGAGCCCAGCCCGCATGCGTCGATTTGCCCGTCCCAAGCCCCTTCTGATCATCCTCTCGGTGATTGCCCTGATCGCATTGATTGCGATCGGCCAATACCTGCGTCTGTTCGAGCGCGCCTGGTTCAACCTGCAAAGTCACTGGCAGCCCCACAGCATTGAGGCGATCAATCTGGATCAGTACCGCGTGGGCATCGAGGCTCGGGTCATCGAGGGGCTGAACGATGACGTCTCCGCGCTGACTTACGATCCGGTGCGCAAAAGCCTGTTCACCGTCACCAACAAGAATGCCGAGCTGATCGAATTGTCGCTGGAGGGCCGGATCCTGCGCCGTGTCGCGCTGATCGGTTTCGGCGATCCGGAGGCGGTCGAGTTCATCAGTGCCGACACTTACGTGATCACCGACGAGCGTCAGCAGCGCCTGATCAAGATCCATCTGGAGCACGACACTACGTTCCTCGATGCGGCGGACGCCGAGCAGATGACGCTCGGTGTGCACATGAGCGGCAACAAGGGTTTCGAAGGTCTGGCTTACGATTCAGTGGGCAAGCGTCTGTTCGTGGCCAAGGAGCGCGATCCGATGCTGATCTACGAAGTGCACGGATTTCCGCACTTCAACCCGGAAAAGTCCTACGCGGTGCATGTCATCAACAACCCCAAGCGCGACGCCGGGATGTTCGTGCGTGACCTGTCGAGCCTGCAATACGACGAGCGCAGCGGCCATCTACTGGCGCTGTCGGACGAATCGCGGCTGATTCTGGAACTGGATGTGGACGGGCGCCCGATGAGCACGATGTCGTTGAGCAGTGGCCGGCAAGGGCTGAAGAAAACCGTGCCGCAGGCGGAAGGTATCGCGATGGATGATGACGGGACGTTGTATCTGGTGAGCGAGCCGAATCTGTTTTATGTTTTCAGAAAGCCAGACCGGAACTGACATTCTTCAATGAACCCCTGTGGGAGCGGACAGGCTCCCACAGGTTCTTCAGGCTTACTCGGCCTTCAGTGTCTTCACGCCTTCGCTGGTGCCCAGCAACAGCAGATCCGCCGGACGCGCCGCGAACAGGCCGTTGGTGACGACGCCGACGATTGCATTGATCTGCGCTTCCAACTCCACCGGGTTGGTGATCTGCAGGTTGTGCACGTCGAGGATGATGTTGCCGTTGTCGGTCAGCACGCCTTCGCGGTAGACCGGGTCGCCGCCCAGTTTCACCAGTTGGCGGGCCACGTGGCTGCGAGCCATCGGGATCACTTCCACCGGCAGCGGGAACGCGCCGAGCACCGGCACCAGTTTGCTGCCGTCGGCGATGCAGATGAAGGTCTTGGCCACGGCCGCGACGATCTTCTCGCGGGTCAGGGCTGCGCCACCGCCCTTGATCAGGTTCAGGTGCTCGTCGCTTTCGTCGGCGCCGTCGATGTAGAACTCCAGGTCGCTGACCGTGTTCAGTTCGTACACCGGAATCCCGTGGCCCTTGAGGCGCGCGGCGGTGGCTTCGGAACTGGCGACCGCGCCATCGAACGCGCCCTTGTGCTGGGCCAGGGCGTCGATGAAGCAGTTGGCGGTGGAGCCGGTGCCGACCCCGACGATGCTTTTGTCGTCAAGTTTCGGAAGGATGAAGTCGACGGCGGCCTGGGCCACGGCCTGTTTGAGTTGATCCTGGGTCATGCGGGCTCCGGAAGCGGGCAAGGTAAGAACGGAAAGGCCGGCATTATAGCCTCAAGCCGGGCTAAAACCTCTGGATTCGTGTGGTCGTGCGCCCGAAAGCCGGGTTAGACTCGTTGGCCCTGCCCAACCCGCTCAGTGATGCTTTCCGATGCTCGAACAGTACGTCAAGAAGATCCTCACCTCGCGCGTTTATGACGTTGCCGTAGAAACCCCGCTGCAGAACGCCCGCCAGCTCTCCGAGCGGCTGGGCAACGACATCTGGCTCAAGCGCGAAGACTTGCAGCCGGTGTTCTCGTTCAAGATTCGCGGCGCCTACAACAAGCTGACCCAGTTGAGCGACGAAGAACGCGCTCGCGGCGTGGTCACCGCGTCGGCGGGCAACCACGCGCAGGGCCTGGCCCTGGCGGCGAAAGTGCTGGGCGTGAAGGCAACCATCGTGATGCCCAAGACCACCCCGGAGATCAAGGTTGAAGGCGTGCGCTCCCGTGGCGGCAAAGTGGTGCTGCACGGTGATTCGTTCCCGGAAGCCCTGGCCTACTCGCTGAAACTGGTCGATGAAAAAGGCTACGTCTACATCCACCCGTACGACGATCCGCACACCATTGCCGGGCAGGGCACCGTGGCGATGGAAATCCTGCGCCAGCACCCGCAGCCACTGGACGCGATCTTCGTTCCAGTGGGCGGTGGCGGATTGATCGCCGGCATTGCGGCGTACGTGAAATACCTGCGGCCGGACATCAAGGTCATCGGCGTCGAGCCCGACGACTCCAACTGCCTGCAAGCGGCGATGGCGGCGGGCGAGCGCGTCGTGCTGCCGACCGTGGGCATCTTCGCCGACGGCGTGGCGGTGGCGCAGATCGGCCAGCATACGTTCGACATATGCAAGGATTACGTCGATGAAGTGATCACCGTCAGCACCGACGAGATCTGTGCGGCGATCAAGGACATCTACGACGACACCCGTTCGATCACCGAACCGGCCGGCGCCCTGGGCGTGGCCGGGATCAAGAAGTATGTCGAGCAGCGCGGCGTCAGCGGCCAGACTTTCGTCGCCATCGACTCCGGGGCCAACGTCAACTTCGACCGCCTGCGCCACGTCGCCGAGCGCGCCGAGCTGGGCGAGGGTCGCGAAGCGATCATCGCCGTGACCATCCCGGAGAAGGCCGGCAGCTTTAAGGCGTTCTGCGAAGCCATCGGCAAACGCCAGATCACCGAATTCAACTATCGCTACAACACCGGCAGCGAAGCGCACATCTTCGTCGGCGTGCAGACTCACCCGGAAAACGACCCGCGCAGCGCCTTGCTGTCGAGCCTGACCGAACAGGGTTTCCCGGTACTCGACCTCACCGACAACGAACTGGCCAAACTGCATATTCGCCACATGGTCGGCGGGCGCGCGGCGCAGGTGGTCGATGAAGTGGTGTTGCGCTTCGAGTTCCCGGAGCGTCCGGGCGCGCTGTTCAACTTCCTCAACAAGCTCGGCGGGCGCTGGAACATTTCGATGTTCCACTACCGCAACCACGGCGCGGCCGATGGCCGTGTGGTCGCCGGGCTGCAAGTGCCTCACGAGGAGCGTCACCTGGTTCCCGCAGCGCTGGCGGAAATCGGCTACCCGTACTGGGACGAAAGCGACAACCCGGCCTATCAGCTGTTTCTTGGCTGAGCGGCTACGCTGATGGGCAGGCCTTAAGGAAATCGGACAATGGAAACGTTAACTGCCCTGAAAACGGCGCACATGGTCGCCACCGTGGTTCTGCTGGCGAGTGCGCTGGGACTGGGCGTCTGGGTTTTACTGGCCCGGCGCAAAGGTGATGCGACGGCGGGCAGCCGCACGTTGCAGCGGCCACGGGTGTTTGTCTGGCTGCTGATGGGCCTGGCGCTGCTGAGCATGCCGTTTACGGGTTGGTGGATGGTGCATCTGGTGGGCTGGCCGTTGTGGCAGACGTGGATTCTGGCCTCCAGCGTGCTGTACACCGTGGCGGCGCTGGCGTGGTTCTGGCTGCTGGTGCGCTTGAACCGCTTGCGCAAGGCGCCGGGCGGCGTCGGCCGGTTCAGCTTTGCCCTGGCGCTGTTCAGTTTTGTCTGCTTTGTCGCGATTGCCGGGTTGATGGGCGCCAAGCCGGTTTAAGGCCCGGCACCCGATCTCGAGATCAATCGCGCAGCGAGATGACCGACCAGCCGCGTTTCTCGGCTTCGGCCCGCAGATTCGGGTCCGGATCAACAGCGACCGGGTTCACCACCTGCTCCAGCAGCGGCAAGTCGTTCATCGAGTCGCTGTAGAAATAGCTGTCTTGCAGCGAATGCCCGGTCTCTTCCAGCCAGCGGTTCAGGCGCGTCACCTTGCCTTCACGGAAGCACGGCACGTCGGTGCTGCGACCGGTGTAGCGACCGTCCTGCATCTCGCACTCGGTGGCGATCAGGGTTTCAACGCCCAGGCGCTCGGCAATCGGTGCGGTGACGAAGCGGTTGGTGGCGGTGATGATCACCAGTTTGTCGCCGGCGTCGCGGTGCTTTTTCAGCAGCTCGACCGCTTTTGGCAACATCAGCGGCTCGATGCAGTCACGCATGAAGTCGCTGTGCCATTGCTCGAGCACGGCCATGTCGGTGCGGCCGAGAATTTCCAGGCAGAAGTTCAGGTACGCGGCGTTATCCAGTTTGCCCGCCAGGTAGTCCTGATAGAACTCGTCGTTGCGTGCCTTGTAAGCGATCGGGTCGAGGAAGCCGCGTTCACACAGATAATCGCCCCAGGCGTGATCGCTGTCGCCGCCCAGAAGGGTGTTGTCCAAATCGAATAAAGCCAGGCGCATTGCAGTTACCCGCTGAAAAGTCAGTAAAAAGGCCACAAGAATACGGTCTTTTCACAAGAGTGCACATAAGGTAGGAAGCTTCATTGCTGCCTTCACAATCTTTGTGGAACAATGCGGCGACATGCGTTTGCGAGGTTGTTGCCGTGATCGACCCCGATGGTTTCCGTCCTAATGTCGGGATCATTCTGACGAATGACGCCGGACAGGTGCTATGGGCTCGCCGTATCAATCAAGATGCCTGGCAGTTTCCGCAAGGAGGGATCAATCCCGAGGAGACGCCGGAAGACGCCTTGTACCGCGAGTTGAACGAAGAAGTGGGCCTGGAACGCGAGGATGTTGAAATTCTCGCCTGTACCCGGGGCTGGTTGCGCTATCGTTTGCCGCAACGTCTGGTGCGAACCCACAGCCAACCGCTGTGCATCGGCCAGAAACAGAAGTGGTTTCTCCTGCGCCTGATCTCCAACGAGCAGCGGGTGCGGATGGATTTGACCGGTAAACCGGAGTTCGATGGCTGGCGCTGGGTCAGCTATTGGTATCCGTTGGGCCAGGTGGTGACATTCAAGCGCGAGGTGTATCGCCGCGCTCTCAAAGAGCTTGCCCCGCGCCTTTTAGCGCGCGACTGACGACGGAGTTCGACCCCGAGCCATGCTCAATACGCTGCGCAAGATCGTCCAGGAAGTTAACTCCGCCAAGGATCTCAAGGCGGCGTTGGGGATTATTGTATTGCGCGTCAAAGAGGCCATGGGCAGCCAGGTCTGCTCGGTCTACCTGCTTGATCCCGAGACCAACCGCTTCGTCCTGATGGCCACCGAGGGCTTGAACAAGCGCTCGATCGGCAAGGTCAGCATGGCACCCAACGAAGGTCTGGTCGGCCTGGTCGGCACGCGTGAAGAACCCCTGAACCTCGAAAACGCCGCGGATCACCCGCGCTACCGCTACTTCGCCGAAACCGGCGAGGAGCGTTACGCCTCGTTCCTCGGGGCGCCGATCATTCACCACCGCCGCGTCGTCGGCGTGTTGGTCATCCAGCAGAAAGAACGTCGCCAGTTCGATGAAGGTGAAGAAGCCTTCCTCGTGACCATGAGCGCGCAGCTCGCTGGCGTAATCGCTCACGCCGAGGCCACCGGTTCGATCCGAGGTCTGGGCCGTCAGGGCAAGGGCATCCAGGAAGCCAAGTTCGTCGGTGTGCCGGGTTCGCCTGGCGCAGCGGTCGGTACGGCGGTGGTCATGTTGCCGCCGGCGGATCTGGACGTGGTGCCGGACAAGCACATCGACGACATCGATGCCGAGCTGGAGCTGTTCAAGACCGCCATCGAAGGCGTGCGCGCCGACATGCGTGCCTTGTCGGCCAAACTGGCGACCCAGTTGCGTCCGGAAGAGCGCGCGCTGTTCGACGTCTACCTGATGATGCTCGACGATGCCTCGCTGGGCAGCGAAATCACCACCGTGATCAAGACCGGCCAGTGGGCCCAGGGCGCGTTGCGTCAGGTGGTCACCGATCACGTCAACCGTTTCGAATTGATGGACGATGAATACCTGCGTGAGCGGGCGTCGGACGTCAAGGACCTGGGCCGTCGCCTGCTCGCCTACTTGCAGGAAGAGCGTCAGCAGAACCTGGTCTACCCGGAAAAAACCATTCTGGTCAGCGAAGAACTGACGCCGGCAATGCTCGGCGAGGTGCCGGAAGGCACGCTGGTCGGTCTGGTCTCGGTACTCGGTTCGGGCAACTCCCACGTCGCAATCCTGGCCCGGGCCATGGGCATCCCGACGGTCATGGGTCTGGTCGACCTGCCGTATGCCAAGGTCGACGGCATCGACATGATCGTCGATGGCACCAAGGGCGATGTCTACACCAACCCCAGCGAAGTGTTGCGCAAGCAATTCGCCGACGTGGTGGAAGAAGAGAAGCAACTGGCGCTGGGCCTCGATACCCTGCGCGACCTGCCGTGCGTGACCCTCGATGGCCACCGCATGCCGCTGTGGGTCAACACCGGCCTGCTGGCGGACGTGGCGCGGGCGCAGAAACGTGGCGCCGAAGGCGTCGGTCTGTACCGCACCGAAGTGCCGTTCATGATCAACCAGCGTTTCCCGAGCGAGAAGGAACAACTGGCGATCTACCGCGAGCAGCTCGCCGCGTTCCACCCGCAACCGGTGACCATGCGCAGCCTGGACATCGGCGGCGACAAGTCGCTGTCGTACTTCCCGATCAAGGAAGACAACCCGTTCCTCGGCTGGCGCGGGATTCGCGTCACCCTCGACCACCCGGAAATCTTCCTGGTGCAGACCCGCGCGATGCTCAAGGCCAGCGAAGGCCTGAACAACCTGCGGATCCTGCTGCCGATGATCTCCGGCATCCACGAGCTCGAAGAGGCGCTGCACCTGATTCACCGTGCCTGGGGCGAAGTGCGCGACGAAGGCACCGACGTGCCGATGCCGCCGGTGGGCGTGATGATTGAAATTCCTGCGGCGGTCTACCAGACCAAGGAACTGGCGCGGATGGTGGACTTCCTGTCGGTCGGCTCCAACGACCTGACCCAGTACCTGCTGGCCGTGGACCGCAACAACCCACGGGTGGCCGATCTCTACGACTACCTGCACCCGGCGGTGCTGCAAGCCCTGCAAACCGTGGTGCGCGACGCCCATGCCGAAGGCAAGCCGGTGAGCATCTGCGGCGAGATGGCCGGTGACCCGGCGGCCGCGGTGCTGTTGATGGCGATGGGTTTCGACAGCCTGTCGATGAACGCCACCAACCTGCCGAAGGTGAAGTGGATGCTGCGTCAGATCAACCTGAGCAAGGCCAGGGATCTGCTGGCGGAATTGATGACCATCGACAACCCGCAAGTTATCCACAGCTCGCTGCAGTTGGCGCTGAAGAACCTCGGATTGGCGAAGATGGTCAGTCCAGCGGCGGCCAAACCTCTCTGAGCACAGGATCGCAGCCTTCGGGCTGCGATCTTCAGAGGTTGATTTCCACTTCCCCCAAGTGCCCGCCATACGGCCCGAAACTGCGCTCCACCATCCGCCGCGTCCCGTCGGCCTGCACAATCAGCGCCGTACTCGCTCGGGTTCCATAGCTCTGGCTGGCAATAAACACACTCGACAGCAACGACTCGGTCGCCAGGCCCACGCCGGTGTCCGGCAGTTCGGCAAACGGCGCCGTCTGCGCATCGCCCAGCAGCGCGAGCAACTGCTCGGGTTGTGGATCATCCAGCACCGCATTCAATGCAGCCTTGGCCTTGAGCAGTTTCGGCCACGGCGTATCCAGCCCGGCGTTTGAAAGCCCGTAGAGGCCCGGCTGCAACATCACCGGTTCCGAAGACCGGGCGTTGAAATGCCACAGTTCATGAGCATTGCCCAGCAGCAGATTGAACCCGGCATACTCCGGCGAACGGGCGACAACGTCGGACAAATAGTCATCGATCGACAGGTTTCCGGTCAGAAACCCCGCCACCAACTCGCCCCGAGAACGTCGGGCCGGTGGCTGATGCGGATCGCGGATGTTGGTCAGTGCGGCAAAACGTCCATCGGCGCCGAGGCCGAGCCAGGTGCCTCCGGCCTCCAGATCCCGTCCGGCATGGACGTGCGGCGCTTCCGGCCACTGGGCCAGCGGCAGGCTGGGCCGGGCGTAGAACTCGTCACGGTTGGCCGCGACGATCAGCGGCTGGGCATGCCCCGGCCGCCAGGCGAAAACGATCAGGCACATAAGGTGGTCCTTGTGTGTTTTCTGCCCACTCTACGCAGACATCGTCCGTGCATCCATCGCCAGTGGAGCCGAAGGCCATGCATCCGTTACCATGCCGCTCCGGTTTTGGGGATGCGCCTTGGAGGCAGCATGGAATTTCTGCTCTATCTGGCGCTGGGTGCCTGTGCAGGCGTGCTGGCCGGGCTGTTCGGGGTTGGCGGCGGGATCATCATCGTTCCGGTGCTGGTGTTCAGTTTCACCTTGCAGGGCTTCGATCCGTCGATCCTGACCCACCTGGCCGTCGGCACGTCGCTGGCGACGATCATCTTCACCTCGGTCAACGCCGTGCGTGAACATCATCGACGTGGGGCGGTGCGTTGGCCGATCTTCAAGTGGATGACCGTCGGGATTCTGCTCGGCGCCGGTTTCGGGGCGCTGACGGCCGAAGCGATCTCCGGGCCCAATCTGCAGAAAATCATCGGTGTATTTGCCCTGGTGATCGCCGCGCAGCTGGCGCTGGACGTCAAACCCAAGGCCAGCCGAACGGTGCCCGGCAAGCTCGGTCTGACCATGGCCGGCAGTGTGATCGGCTGGGCGTCGGCGATTTTCGGGATTGGCGGTGGCTCGCTGACCGTGCCGTTCCTGACCTGGCGCAGCGTGCCGATGCAGCAGGCGGTGGCGACATCGTCGGCCTGTGGCCTGCCGATTGCCGTGGCAAGTGCAATAAGTTTCATGATTCTGGGCTGGCATGATCCGTTGCTGCCGGCCCATAGTCTCGGGTTTGTGTATCTGCCGGCGCTGCTGGGCATTGCGTTGACCAGCATGGTGTTCGCCCGTCTCGGCGCGCGGCTGGCGCACAAGTTGTCGCCGAAGTTGCTGAAACGGCTGTTCGCCGCTTTGCTGTTCTGCGTGGGGCTGAGCTTTTTGTTCTGAGCAGGCCACAATCCTGGCTTAATCCTGAGGTGGCAGCGTCGCCCGGGAATTTTGAAGATTTGAACTCTAACGAGGAGTCGCAATGCTGCCTTACCCGCAGATCGACCCGGTGGCCCTGGCCATCGGTCCGCTGAAAATCCATTGGTACGGCCTGATGTATCTGGTCGGCATTGGCGGTGCGTGGTTGCTGGCGTCGCGCCGGCTCAACCGTTTCGACCCGACCTGGACCAAGGAGAAACTCTCCGATCTGGTGTTCTGGCTGTCGATGGGCGTGATTGTCGGCGGGCGACTGGGCTATGTGCTGTTCTACGATCTGAGCGCCTACATCGCCAACCCGACGCTGATTTTCGAGGTGTGGAAGGGCGGCATGTCGTTCCACGGCGGCTTCATCGGCGTGATGCTGGCGGCGTTGTGGTTCGGCAAGCGTAACGGCAAGTCGTTCTTCCAGTTGATGGACTTCGTCGCGCCGATGGTGCCGATCGGTCTGGGCGCCGGGCGTATCGGCAACTTCATCAACGCCGAGCTGTGGGGCAAGGCCACCGACGTGCCGTGGGCCATGGTGTTCCCGCCATTCAGCGACCCGGCGCAACTGCCGCGTCACCCGTCGCAGCTGTATCAGTTCGCGCTCGAAGGCGTGGCATTGTTCCTGATCCTCTGGCTGTTCTCGCGCAAGCCGCGTCCAACCATGGCGGTCTCGGGCATGTTCGCGCTGTTCTATGGCATCTTCCGTTTCATCGTCGAATTCGTCCGCGTTCCGGACGCGCAACTGGGCTACCTCGCCTGGAACTGGCTGACCATGGGTCAGGTACTGTGTGTACCGATGATCATCGGCGGGCTGTTCCTGATCTGGCTGGCCTACCGTCGTGCCCCGGCGGCACCGGTTGCACCGACGGCTTAAATATTCGAACCCCGGCGCGGTTGGCCGGGGCTCAAGGACACAGGTAACTCATGAAGCAATATCTCGATCTGGTGTCGCACGTCATCAACAACGGCACCAAACAGGCCAACCGTACCGGCGTGAACACCATCAGCTTTCCGGGCGCGATGCTGCGCTTCGATCTGCAGGAAGGTTTCCCGGCGATCACCACCCGCAAGATGGCCTTCAAATCGGCCATCGGCGAGATGTGCGGCTTTCTGCGTGGCGTGAACAACGCCGCCGAATTCCGTGCGCTGGGCTGCAAGGTCTGGGATCAGAACGCCAACGAAAACGCCCAGTGGCTGGCCAACCCGTTCCGCCAGGGCGAAGACGACCTCGGCGAAATCTACGGCGTCCAATGGCGCAAATGGCCGGCGTACAAGCAGATCCCGCTGAGCAACACCGCCGCCATTGAACAAACGTTGAGCAATGGCTACAAGCAGATTGCCCAGGGCGAAGAAGACGGCCAGGCCTACGTGGTGCTGTACAAAGCCATCGATCAGGTGCGCCAGTGCGTCGACACGATCATCAAGGACCCGGGCAGCCGCCGCATCCTGTTCCACGGCTGGAACTGCGCCCAGCTCGATGAAATGGCTTTGCCGCCGTGCCATCTGCTGTACCAGTTCCACCCGAATGTCGAGACCAAAGAGATTTCTCTGACCCTCTACATCCGCTCCAACGACCTGGGTCTGGGCACACCGTTCAACCTCACCGAAGGCGCTGCACTGCTGAGCCTGATCGGTCGCCTGACCGGTTATACGCCGCGCTGGTTCACCTATTTCATCGGCGACGCCCACGTCTACGAGAACCACCTCGACATGCTCAACGAACAGCTCAAGCGCGAGCCGTTCGCCATGCCGAAGCTGAAGATTTCGGATCGTGTGCCGGAGTTTGCCAAGACCGGCGTTTATCAGCCGGAATGGCTGGAGCTGGTGGAGCCTAGCGACTTCTCGCTGGAAGGCTACGAGCACCATGCGCCGATGACCGCGCCGATGGCGGTCTGAAGCACGAGTGACTAAACACTGAGGGAGCCAAATGGCTCCCTCAGTCGTTTCTGGTGTTCTTAATGGCCGTGACTGCGGCCCACATGCGAATGCTCGACCTCCGCTGCCACAACTCCGCCACTCACTTCCAGCCGTTGCAGGATCCCGCACTGATCCGCTTCCGGCCCTTCGCCACAACGCTGGCGCAGGTCGAGCAATTGCGTCTGCAGCGCCAACAACCCATCGATTCGCGCCTTGACGTGCTGGATGTGCTCGTCGATCAGCGCATTCACGCTTTCGCACTGATCCTGCGGGCTGTCGCGCAAGGCGAGCAGGCTGCGGATCTCTTCGAGGGTCATGTCGAGGGTGCGGCAGTTGCGGATGAACGTCAGGCGCTCGGCGTGGGCCTGGGTGTAGACGCGGTAGTTGCCGTCACTGCGGGCCGGCTCCGGCAGCAGGTTTTCGCGCTCGTAGTAGCGGATGGTTTCCACGGCGCAATCGGTCTGTTTCGCCAGTTCTCCGATCTTCATGACAGCGATCTCCAAAAGGGTGCTTGACCCTATAGTGGCTACAGGGTCTTTACTTGGCAACAGGCACCTTCATGGACGCGACCAATGAGCGATTCCCAGCACACCCACCCTCACACCCACAAACCGGGCGACGGGCACGATCACAGTCATAAATTGCAGCCTGTGCATAAGCATTCCCACGGCGGCGATTCCTGCTGTTCATCGAAAGCCGCTGCGCCGGCGCTGGTACAACTGAGCGAGGCGAAAAGCGCCGACGCCCGGCTGAGCAGTTTCCGCATCGAGGCGATGGACTGCCCGACCGAGCAGAGGCTGATCCAGAACAAGCTCGGCAAACTCGCCGGGATCCAGCAGCTGGAATTCAACCTGATCAACCGCGTGCTCGGCGTGACCCACAATCTGCCGGACACCGCGCCGATCATCGACGCGATCAAATCCCTCGGCATGCAGGCCGAGCCGCTCGAGGCGGGCGTTGATTCCCCGGCCGCCGCCCCGGTGAAAAAACACTGGTGGCCGCTGGCGCTGTCCGGCGTCGGGGCGCTCGCTGCCGAAGTGATCCACTTCACCAGCGCCGCGCCGACCTGGGTGGTGGCGATCATCGCGCTGATCTCGATCCTCAGCGGCGGCCTCACCACCTACAAGAAGGGTTGGATCGCCCTGAAGAACCGCAACCTCAACATCAACGCCCTGATGAGCATCGCCGTGACCGGCGCCGTGTTGATCGGCCAATGGCCGGAAGCGGCGATGGTGATGTTCCTGTTCACCGTGGCCGAGCTGATCGAAGCGCGCTCGCTGGATCGCGCACGCAACGCCATCAGCGGTTTGATGCAGATGACACCGGAGCAGGCGACTGTGTTGCAGGCTGACGGCAACTGGATCGAACTGGATGTGAAAAGCATCGATCTCGGCGCCCGTGTGCGGGTAAAACCCGGCGAGCGCATCGCGCTGGACGGTGAAGTCGTGAGCGGCAGTTCGACTATCGATCAGGCGCCGATCACCGGTGAAAGCCTGCCGGTGGAAAAAAACGTTGGCGACAAAGTCTTTGCGGGCACCATCAACCAGGCCGGTTCGCTGGAGTATGCGGTGACGGCAGCGGCGAACAATTCCACCTTGGCGCGAATCATCCACGCCGTGGAACAGGCGCAAGGCGCGCGGGCGCCCACCCAGCGCTTTGTCGATCAGTTCTCGAAAATCTACACCCCGGTGGTCTTCGTCCTGGCCCTGGCCGTGGCGATCATCCCGCCGCTGTTCATGGGCGCCGTGTGGTTCGACTGGATCTACCGCGCGCTGGTGCTGTTGGTGGTTGCGTGCCCGTGCGCACTGGTGATTTCCACCCCGGTGACCATCGTCAGCGGCCTCGCCGCAGCGGCGCGCAAAGGCATTCTGGTCAAGGGCGGCGTGTACCTGGAGGGCGGTTTCAAACTCGACTATCTGGCCCTCGACAAGACCGGCACCATCACCCACGGCAAACCGGTGCAGACCGACTACCTGTCCCTCGATCCGACCGCCGACGCCACGGCGCCGGCGATTGCCGCCGCGCTGGCCGGGCGTTCCGATCACCCGGTGTCGCTGGCTATCGCCAATGCCGCTGTGGATAAAGGTTTCGCCACGCTGGTTGTGGATAACTTCGAAGCGCTGGCCGGGCGTGGTGTGAAGGGTGAGGTCAACGGCCAGGCCTACCACCTGGGCAACCATCGTTTGGTGGAAGAACTGGGCCTTTGCTCGCTGCAACTGGAAGAAAAACTGTTCGCGCTGGAAAAACAGGGCAAGTCCGTGGTGCTGCTGCTCGACCGTTCCGGCCCGCTGGCATTGTTTGCCGTGGCCGACACAGTCAAGGAAACCAGCCGCGAAGCGATTCGCCAGCTGCACGATCTGGGCGTGAAAACCCTGATGCTCACCGGCGACAACGTCCACACCGCGCAGGCCATTGCGGCGCAGGTCGGGATCGATCAGGCCAAGGGCGACTTGTTGCCGACTGACAAACTGCAAGCCATCGAAGACCTTTACGCGCAGGGCCGTCGGGTCGGCATGGTCGGCGACGGCATCAACGATGCGCCGGCACTGGCTCGGGCGGAGATCGGTTTTGCGATGGCGGCGGCTGGCACCGATACGGCGATTGAAACCGCCGATGTCGCCCTGATGGACGACGATCTGCGCAAGATTCCGGCCTTCATCAGCTTGTCCCGCAACACGGCCAGCATCCTGAAACAGAACATTGCGTTGGCATTGGTGATCAAGGCTATCTTTCTTGGGGTAACCTTCGCCGGGCTCGCCACCATGTGGATGGCGGTGTTTGCCGACATGGGCGTGAGCCTGCTGGTGGTGTTCAACGGTTTGCGCCTGTTGCGCAAATAGAGGAAGAGGGGCGGTTGTGCTGAGTGCCGAGCTGAAAGCGTTTTACATGGTGGCCCGCCTGGGCAGCATCACGCTGGCGGCGAAAAAGCTCGGCCTCAGCCAACCGACCGTGACCACCCAGATCCGTAATCTGGAAAGTCAGTACTCGGTGGAGCTGTTCTACCGTGGCGGCCGGCGCCTGAGTGTCAGCGATGAAGGTGCGCGGCTGTTGCCGATGGTCAAGGCGCTGTTGCAGCAGGAGGCCGATATCGAGTTCTTCCTGCGTAACAGTGGTCAGGTTCAGGGCACCCTGCGCATCGCCGCCACCGCGCCGTATTACATCCTCGATCTGGTGAAGACCTTCCGCGAACGGCTGCCGCAGGTGGAAGTGTCGGTGGAAATCGGCAACTCGCAGCAAGTGCTCGAAGCGCTGGAGGATTACCGGGTGGATGTCGCGGCATCGTCGCAATTGCTCGACGATGCGCGGCTGATCCGCCGGGTGCTTGGAAGCGATCCGCTGGTGCTGGCGGTGCATCGTAATCATCCGCTGGCGGCGCATGACCATGTGACGCTGAGCGCGCTGGCCGGGCATACCCTGTTGATGCGTGAGCCGGGCTCGACCACCCGTCGCCTGACCGAAGAATTGCTGGCCGGTGCCGGGGTCAGTTTCGGCCCGTTGCTGGAGATCGGCAGCCGTGAATCGATCCGCGAAGCGGTGCTGCGCAACATCGGCATCAGCATCATCGCCCGCCAGGAAGTGCCGCATGATCCGCAGTTGCGGGTGCTGACCCTGGAGAATGCGCCGCAGATCCCCGAATACCTCTACTGCCTCAAGGAACGCAAGAACGCCCGGTTGCCGGCGGCGTTTCTCGGGCTGGCGCAGGAAATGTCCCCGGCCTGATCGTAATGATCGTTCCCACGCTCTGCGTGGGAATGCCTCATTGGACGCTCTGCGTCCGCTCTTGGGACGCGGAGCGTGCCGGGCTGCATTCCCACGCAGAGCGTGGGAACGATCCGCGGCGAACCCAAATCCCTGAATACCACTATCGGTCGATTTTGCCTTACTGCCATATGACCGACGCATTACAACTCTAGGATTTGCCTCATCTGCTTGATGAGGTCTGTCCATGAACCCTGCAATCGCAACTGCCCTGACCAACCCCGGCGCCCCGATGAAAGTGCGCGGCGTGCAGAAGCGCTTCGGCGCCTTCACCGCGCTGGATAACGTCTCCCTCGATGTCGCGGCCGGTGAGCTGGTGTGCCTGCTCGGCCCGTCGGGCTGTGGCAAGACCACGCTGTTGCGCTGCATCGCCGGTCTGGAGAAGCAGGACAGCGGCGAGTTGTACCTCGGCGAGCGCGACGTTTCCCACCTCGCCCCGCAGGCCCGGGACTACGGCATCCTGTTCCAGTCCTACGCGCTGTTCCCCAATCTGACCGTCGAAGCGAACATTGCCTACGGCCTCGCCGGCAGCGGCCGTGATGAAGTGCGCCGTCGCGTCGGTCAGATGCTGGAACTGGTCGGCCTCACCGGCAGTGAGAAAAAGTACCCGGGCCAGTTGTCCGGCGGCCAGCAGCAACGTGTGGCACTGGCCCGGGCTCTGGCACCGGCGCCGTCGCTGCTGTTGCTCGACGAACCGATGTCGGCCCTCGACGCCCGGGTTCGCGAGCATCTGTGCACCGAGTTGCGCCAACTGCAACGCAACCTCGGCATCACCACCCTGATGGTTACTCACAATCAGGACGAAGCCATGCTGATGGCCGACCGCATCGCCGTGATGAACAACGGTAAAGTCGAGCAGTACGCCACCCCGCAGGAAATCTACAACCGCCCGGCCACGCCATTCGTGGCCGAGTTCGTCGGCCAGGGCAACTGGCTGCCGTTCCAGCGCAGCAGCGACAGCCACGCCAAGGTCGGCGGGATGAACCTGCGCCTGGCCGACGGCAGCGTCCATAGTCCGTCGGGCCGACTGTTCTGCCGTCCGGAAGCGATCAACGTCAATCCGCTGGTGCACGAAGAAAACCTGTTCCCGGCCAAGGTCCGCGAGATCACTTTCCTCGGCAACCGCTGCCGCATGAGCTTCGAGCTCGATCAATTGCCCGGCCACGCCTTGCTCGCCGAACTGGCACCGGAAGCCATGCCGCGCCTCGGCGCCCAGCAAATCATGGTCGCCTTGCCGCCACGCAGCCTGCAGGTGTTTGCCTGATGAACAGCAACCTCGCACTGCCGCTACCGCAAAAGCAGGCGCGGCAGGTGTCCGGGGCCGAGGTCGGCGACCGGATCTTCGTCCTCGGCGGCAAACTCCTGCTGCTGGTGCTGCTCGGTGTGGCGGTGCTGTTGCCGTTGCTGGCGATCTTCTGGCGCGGTTTCAGCAGCGAAGCCGGGCAGGGTGGTGGCTGGCTGGCGGCGAAGGAACTGGTGACCAGCGACAATTTTCACTGGTTGCTCGGTAACAGCCTGAAGGTTTCCCTCAGCGTCGCGGCCATCGTCGTACCGCTGGCCTACCTGTTTGCCTACGCCTTGCAACGCACGTTGATTCCCGCCAAAGGCATCTGGCGCGGGATTTCGCTGCTGCCGCTGATGGCGCCGTCGATGTTGCCGGGGATTGCCCTGGTCTATCTGTTCGGCAATCAGGGCATGTTGCGCGGGCTGCTGTCGGACAACATCTACGGTTTCTGGGGGATTGTTCTGGGTGAGGTGATCTACACCTTCCCACACGCCTTGATGATTTTGCTGTCAGCCCTGTCGCTGGCGGATGCGCGACTGTTCGACGCCGCGTCGAGCATGGGCGCGAGCCCGGCGAAAGCCTTTCGTAGCATCACCTGGCCGGCGACTCGCCAGGCTGTGTTCGCCGCGTTCTGTCTGGTGTTCACCCTGACCATCACTGATTTCGGTGTGCCGGTGGTGGTCGGTGGCGACTATCAGGTGCTGGCGCTGGAAGCCTACAAAGCGGTGGTCGGCCAACAGCAATTCGGTCGCGGCGCATTGATCGGCATGGTTCTGCTGCTGCCGGCGCTGTTCAGCTTTGGCGTCGATGCCTGGCTGCGTCGGCGTCACGGCGACTCCATGAGCGGCCGCGCCCAGGTGTTCAAACCGGCGCCGTCGAAGAAGCGCGACGCCTGTTATCTGGCCATCGTCCTGTTGATCAGTGCGGCGTTGCTACTGGTGTTCGGCATGGCGGTGTTCTCGTCGCTGGTGAAGTTCTGGCCGTACAACCTGTCGCTGTCACTCAACCACTATCAGTTCAACGAGACCGCCGGCGGTGGCTGGCTGGCCTACGGCAACAGTTTGAAAATGGCGCTGGGCACGGCGTTGATCGGCAGCGTACTGATCTTCACCGGCGCCTACCTGATGGAAAAGACCCGCAGCCAGCGCGGGCTGAATCTGACCTTGCGCATGCTCAGTTTCGTACCGATGGCGGTGCCGGGGCTGGTGCTGGGGTTGGGTTACGTCTTCTTCTTCAACCTCACCGGCAACCCGCTGCACGTGCTGTACGGGACCATGACCCTGCTGATCGTCTGCACCATTGCTCACTATTTGACCACCGCGCAGATGACCGCCACCACCGCGCTGCGCCAGCTCGATGCCGAGTTCGAAGCCGCCGCGCTGTCGCTCAAGGCGCTGCTGTACCGGCATTACCTGAAGGTCACCGTGCCGATCTGCCTGCCGGCGCTGCTGGACATCGTGCGCTACCTGTTCGTCTCGGCCATGACCACTGTGTCGGCGGCGATCTTCCTCTACAGCCCCGACACCATTCTCGCGGCGGTGGCGGTGCTGAACATGGATGACGCCGGCAACGTCGGCGGCGCGGCAGCGATGTCGACCCTGATTCTGTTCACCTCGGCGGGCGTGTCCTTGCTGCTGGCGTGGGCTTCGCGCGGCTTGCTGCGCCGTTCCCAGGCCTGGCGGCAAACGGCGCCCGGTCACTGATTCACGACTTATCCCTATCGCCTCAACTCACCTACAGGAAAACGATCATGTTCAAGCCTATGGCCCTGGCCGCTGCTGTGCTCGCTACTTTCAGCCTGAATGCCTTCGCGGCAAAAACCGAGTTGACGGTGTACACCGCCCTCGAAGCCGAACAGCTTAAGAGCTATAAGGAAGCGTTCGAAAAGGCCAACCCGGACGTCGAGATCAAGTGGGTGCGCGATTCCACCGGGATCATCACCGCCAAACTGCTGGCCGAAAAAGAGCGTCCACAGGCTGACGCGGTGTGGGGCCTGGCAGCATCGAGCCTGGCGATCCTCGATCAGCAAGGCATGCTGCAAAGCTATGCGCCGAAGGATCTGGGCAAGATCGGTGCGAACTACCGCGACGCCGCCAACCCGCCAGCCTGGGTCGGCATGGACGTCTGGGCCGCAACCATTTGCTTCAACACTGTCGAGGCCGAGAAACAAGGCCTGACCAAACCGGTGAGCTGGCAGGACCTGACCAAGCCTGAGTACAAAGGCAAGATCGTGATGCCGAACCCGGCCTCGTCCGGCACCGGTTTCCTCGACGTCAGCGCCTGGCTGCAAACCTTCGGCGAGAAGCAGGGCTGGGCTTACATGGACGGTCTGCACCAGAACATCGGCCAATACGTTCACTCCGGTTCCAAGCCTTGCAAACTGGCGGCCGCTGGCGAATTCCCGATCGGGATTTCCTTCGAATACCCGGCCGTACAGTTGAAACGCCAGGGTGCACCGCTGGACATCATCCTGCCGAAGGAAGGCCTGGGCTGGGAGATCGAAGCGACTGCCGTGATCAAAGGCACGCCGCACGAAGAGGCTGCGAAGAAACTGGCTGACTTCTCCGCCAGCGCCCCGGCGATGGATCTGTACAAGGAAAACTTCGCCGTCCTCGCCCAGCCGGGCATCGCCAAGCCGCAGACCGAACTGCCGGCCGACTACGAGCAGCGCCTGATCAAGAACGACTTTGCCTGGGCCTCGAAGAACCGCGACGAGATCCTGACCGAATGGCGCAAGCGCTATGACGGCAAGTCCGAGAAAGTCGCTGCCAAGTAACCAGACGTTTGACCGATCGTTCCCACGCGGAGCGTGGGAACGATCATTGGGGGCTTCATGACACAACACAAAGACTTGCTGATCGTCGGCGCCGGCATCCTGGGCCTGTCCCACGCCTATGCCGCCGCCCGGCGTGGTCTCAAAGTCACGGTTTTCGAGCGCACCGCTACGCCACTCGGCGCGTCGGTTCGCAACTTCGGCCAGGCACTGGTCACCGGTCAGCCACCGGGCCTGATGCTCGAACTGGCCAAGGCCAGCCGCGAGATCTGGGGTCAGTGGGCGCAGCTCGCCGGCCTGCAACTCAAGCGCAACGGCTCGTACCTGTTCGCCCGTACCGAGGCCGAAGAGCACTTGCTCGATGCCTTCTGCGTCGGGCGCGCCGTGGAGCACGACTATCGCGTCAACCTGTTGCGCGGTGCCGCATTACGAGATCTGTACGGCGGCCAGTTCAGCCATCACCGCGCCGCGCTGCACGGGATGGACGATCAACAACTGTATTCCCGGGAAGCGATTCCGGCGCTGATCGATTACCTGCGTCGCGAACTCAACGTCGAGTTCCACTTCTCGACGCTGGTGCGCGACGTCGAGCCGGGGAGGCTGCAAAGCACTGCCGGCACTTTTACCGCCGAGCAGATCATTGTCTGTTCCGGCCACGATTATCAGACCTTGCTGGCCGAGCCGATTGCCGCCCTCGACCCGCAGATCTGCCGCCTGCAAATGCTCCGCGCCCGGCCGCAGATCGACCTGAACTTGCAACATGCCTTGCTCACTGGCCTCAGCTGCGTGCACTACGGCGCCTTCGCCGACTTGCCGGAAGCCGCAGCGGTGCAGGCGCAAATCCTGCACGAGCAACCGCACCTGCAGGAAAACGGCATTCACCTGCTGATCAGCCCGACGCCGTATGGCGAACTGATCATCGGCGACTCGCACCATTACGGCAGCGATCCGTCGCCGTTCAACGCCGAGCAGGTCGACAACTGGATGCTCGAACTGGCCGAACAGACCCTCGGCTGCAAGGTGCAAGTGGTCGAGCGCTGGCAGGGTGTCTATGGTTCTCGGGGGCCGGGGCCGTTTTCGTTCCTGCGTCCGGCGCCGGGGCTGAGTGTGGCGTTGATGCACAGTGGCGTCGGCATGAGCGTCGGCCCGGCCATGGCCGAGCGCAACATCGCAACCTTGCTGGGAGAGGTTTGATGACGGGGCACGAACAGGTGATCGCCCGGGTCTTCGGGCTCTATGAGCGGTTCGGCGCCAGCGACTACATCGGCGAACCGGTGTCACAGATCGAGCACATGTCCCAGGCTGCGCAACTGGCCATCGCCGAAGGTTTTGACGATGAAGTGGTGCTCGCCGCGTTTTTCCATGACATCGGTCATTTGTGTGCCGAAGGTGCGGAGAACATGGGTGGTTACGGCGTCGTCAGTCACGAGCGCCTCGGTGCCGATTATTTGCGTGAGGCCGGATTCAGCGAACGCATGGCGCGTCTGGTGGAGTATCACGTCCAGGCCAAGCGTTATCTGACGCTCAGGGAATCGGGTTATTGCGACCGGTTGAGCGAAGCCAGCCGCCGCACCCTGGAATATCAGGGTGGGGTGATGACCGAGGCTGAAGCGGATGCGTTCGAGCAGGATCCGTTGTGCGCTGTGAGTCTTCGGATGCGCCAGTGGGATGAACTGGCGAAGGAAATGGCCGTGCCGGTGATGGATCTGGGCGTGCTGAAAGACAAAGCAGCTCGGTTGCTTGCTGCGTAAGTCTTTGAACTGACCTGACCCCATCGCTGGCAAGCCAGCGATGGGGTCAGGTCAGGCACTAGAGCTCTGTGGCCAAAGACTCAATCTGCTCCTGCCGCTCAGCCTGATTCAGCTTCGGATGCGGATTGAGCGACGACCACTGTGGATGCGCCCGGGCCTTGCCCAATGCTTCGGGCAGCTTGCCTTCGCGCCAGGTCTTGTCCTGTGGCGTCGCCACCTGAATGCTGTCCAGCGCCGCATGGCCACGGGCATTCAACGCTTGCAGCAGTTGCCGTTGACGCAGTGCCAGCAGGCGCAACACGTTGTCGTCGACCGTCAGCTCCCTTTGTCCCTTGATCTTGCCCAGCAGGCGATTGCCGTAGCTGCGGGCGGTTTGCAGGGCGCCGCCGGCAATTGCGCCGGCCAGGGCGGCGGCGCCGAGGGTGATGCCGCCCACCAGCAGATCCACCCCGGCGCCGGCCGCCGCACCGGCCGCAATCCCGCCGCCGACCCGCACGCCCAGTTGCTTGAGGGTTTCCGGATTGAACAGGTCATCGCCCCAACGCCCGTCGAGCAGCGGCAAATCACTGGCCGCGGCGTCTTGCGGTCGGAAGGCGTAGAGCTTGAGCAGCGCTTCGACGCATTTCTGCTCGCGTTGGCGCACGGCCTTGCGCAGTTCGCTGATGGCCTGTTGTTCCTGTTCGGCGTTGCTCGCCACACTGCGCCGGCACGCGGCGCAGTCGATCAACAATTCGGCGATCAGGCGTGCGGCACTTTGTTCGCGGGCGAGGCGTTGGGCCTGTTGATCGGCGATCAGGCGTTCAAGTTGTGGGCGGGCATTTTCCAGCAACAGTGCGAGGCTTTCATACAACCGCCGCTCGCCGTCCTCGGGCGGGGCGACGCTGTCGAAACGCACCAGCGCATGCAGGCCGAGACGCGCCAGCGCTTCACGCCAGTCCGGTTCGCGGTGATTGGCGCTGCTGACGAAATTCAACACCGGTAGCAACGGCTTGCCGCAACTGGCCAGCACCTCCAGTTCATCGCGGTACTTGGCCAGCACCGGCTCGCGAGCATCGATCACATACAGGCCGGCGTCGGAGTCGAGCAGTTGCCGCAACACTTTGGCTTCCTGTTCGAAACGCTGGCGCGCTTCGCTACCGTCAAGAAACCGCGCCAGTCGCGCCGGGCCGTCGAGGCGTTCGCCGGGGCGTTCCAGGCGCTCGAGAAAATCCAGCAGGGCGATGGCGTCTTCCAGGCCCGGCGTGTCGTAGAGGTCAAGCAATGGTTCGCCATCCACCGACAACCGCGCGCCTTCGACATGCCGCGTGGTGCTCGGGCGATGGGAGACTTCGCCGAAACCGACATCGCGGGTCAGAGTGCGCAGCAGCGAAGTCTTGCCGACGTTGGTGTGACCGACCACGGCCAGTTTCAGCGGTGCTTTCCAGGCATCAGTCATGTCCGTGCTCCAGCCAGTTCAACGGGGCGCAATCGGCGAACGGCAGTTCGAGTTGTTGCAGCGCCACGTGCCAGTCGCCGAGGCGTTCGGCGTCCAGTCCTTGTCCCGGCGGCGCCTGCAACAGCCAGATTCGGGTCGCGGCGGCATTGCGCGCCAGCTCGGCGATCAGCGCCAGACTGCCGCGATCCGGCGAGCGCCGTGGATCGCAGGCAATCGCGAGACGCGCCGGCGGGAAACGGCTGAGCTGTTCAAGCAGTTTGTTGCGTGATTCACGACTGTCGAGGATGCCGGCGTTGCTGACGTTTTTCGGCAGCGTCGGTGGCCATGGGTGTTGATCGTCGAGTTCGATTGCTACGAGTAATGCGCCTTCGCTGGCGTGTTCGCCGACTGAGCTTTCGACGCGGTGCAGTTGCGCAGGCTCAGGGTCGGTAATGCCCAGGCGTTCGCTGGTCGGCATCAGGCGTTCGCGCAGTTGGGCGTAGCCGGGCAGGTTCAGGTCCAGACGCAACGCAGCGTTGCCGCTGTTCCAGCGCCAGAAGCAAAACAGCGCCAATAGCAGGCGCGGCAGCACGCCGTACACCACCAGCACGCCGACCAGCCAGGTTGCCCAGGCTTGACGGGCGTTTTCGATGTTCAGCGCGGTGTCGCCGCTGGCGCGGATCATTTCGACGGTCGGTACGTTGAAGCCCAGCAGCGCCGGCAACGCGCCTAGGGTCTGGGTCATGTTGATGAAGGTGTCGGCACTGAGAATCGTGGTTTCCCAGACGAAGCCGTAGCGCCGGGTCGCCATCAGCGTCAGCAGCAAAACCAGCGCGCTGAACATCGCCAGCAGCCACAGGCCATTGACCAGCGAGCCGAGCGCCCAGCGATTGAGCTTCTTGCGTTGCAGCATCAACAGCAGGGCCGGCGCCAGTTGCGCAGCCTTGGCATCGCGGGCGAGTTTTTCACTGAGCCACAGCCACAAGCGGCCAAGGGTGGCACCGTGTTCGCCAGCGAAGATCAGCCCCAGGGCCCAGCTCAACAGCAAAATCAGGTTCAGCCCGAGCAGGCTGCCCAGCGCCCAGAACACATTGACCGGCGTCTGGCCCAGTGCGGCGAAAGCCAGGCCGGCGCCGCTCAGTACCGCGAAGATCGCCAGCAGCACCAGCGCCAGACGGGCGCCTTGCAGCCAGTGCTTGAGCGCAGAGGTCAGGCCATCGCGCTCGGCCAGCCACAAGGCCCGGCGTTGAATGCGGCTCGGCAGATCGCCGCCGGCCGCGCGGGCCAGGCGATTGGCTTCCAGATCGTCCAGCGGGCCTGCGTGTTCTTCGCGCAGGCGCACGGTTTCGGTGAGCCAGAGGTTTTGCAGTGGAGTCAGTTCAGTCACGCGGCATCCCGTTGCTTGATTGAGCCGTGAGCATAACCGCTGTGGCGCTTATCGGGGTAAGGGCGGCTCTGGTATCCTCGCCGGCATGACTAAATCACTCCCCCTCAGCCTGATCGCAGCCCTCGGTGAAAACCGCGTGATCGGCGTCGACAACAGCATGCCCTGGCACCTGCCGGGGGACTTCAAATACTTCAAGGCCACGACGCTCGGCAAGCCGATCATCATGGGCCGCAAGACCTGGGATTCGCTGGGTCGTCCGTTGCCGGGCCGTTTGAATATCGTGGTCAGCCGTCAGGCCGATCTGGTGCTGGAAGGGGCGGAAGTCTATCCGTCGCTGGAAGCTGCCGTGGTTCGCGCCGAAGAGTGGGCGAAAGAGCAGGGCGTCGACGAATTGATGCTGATTGGCGGGGCGCAACTGTATGCGCAGGGGCTGGCGCAGGCGGATCGCTTGTATCTGACCCGTGTGGCACTGAGCCCGGAAGGCGATGCGTGGTTTCCGGAGTTCGATCTCAACCAGTGGAAGCTGGTGTCGAACGTGCCGAATCCGGCTGAAGGCGACAAACCGGCTTACAACTTCGAAGTCTGGGAGCGGGTTTAGCTCAATTGATCGTTCCCACGCTCCTGCGTGGGAATGCCTCTAGGGACGCTCCGCGTCCAGTGACGCAGAGCGTCACGGGCTGCATTCCCACGCGGAGCGTGGGAACGATCAGCGAGGGAGCACGCTCCCTCGCTACAACGTCAATCAAGCCTGAGCAAGCTCCGCATGCTCATCGGCATCCAGCAGGGCCTTGTCGGTCTGCTGCATCACCTGGCTGGTAATCGCGCCAGCGGTGATCGAACCACTCACGTTCAGCGCCGTACGACCCATGTCGATCAGTGGCTCGACCGAAATCAGCAACGCCACCAGCGAAACCGGCAAGCCCATGGCCGGCAGCACGATCAGTGCCGCGAAAGTCGCACCGCCACCCACGCCCGCCACACCGGCCGAACTCAAGGTCACGATCGCCACCAGCGTCGCGATCCACAGTGGATCCAGCGGGTTGATGCCGACCGTTGGCGCAACCATCACCGCCAACATTGCCGGGTACAGACCGGCGCAGCCGTTCTGGCCGATGGTCGCACCGAACGATGCGGCGAAGCTGGCAACCGATTGCGGAATGCCCAGACGACGGGTCTGCGCTTCGATGCTCAGCGGGATGCTCGCGGCGCTGGAGCGACTGGTGAACGCGAAGGTCAGCACCGGCCAGATCTTGCGGAAGAAGCGCAGCGGGTTGATCCCGGCCGCCGACACCAGCAGGCCGTGCACCACGAACATCAGGCCCAGACCGAGGTACGACACCACCACAAAACTGCCGAGTTTGATGATGTCTTGCAGGTTGGAACCCGCCACCACTTTGGTCATCAGCGCCAGCACGCCGTACGGGGTCAGCTTCATCACCAGACGCACCAGACGCATCACCCAGGCTTGCAGGGTGTCGATGGCGTTGATCACTTTCTGACCTTTCTCGACGTCATCCTTGAGCAGTTGCAGCGCGGCAACCCCCAGGAACGCGGCGAAGATCACCACGCTGATGATCGACGTCGGCTTGGCCCGGGCCAGGTCGGCGAACGGGTTCTGCGGGATGAACGACAGCAGCAGTTGCGGCACATTCAGGTCGGCGACCTTGCCGGCGTAGTCGGTCTGAATGGTTTGCAGACGGGCCATTTCCTGAGTGCCGGCGACCAGGCCTTCGGCGGTCAGGCCGAACAGATTGGTCAGGCCGATACCGATCAGCGCCGCAATCGTGGTGGTGAACAGCAGTGTGCCGATGGTCAGGAAGCTGATCTTGCCCAGCGATGAAGCGTTGTGCAGACGGGCCACGGCGCTGAGGATCGAGGCGAACACCAGCGGGATCACGATCATTTGCAGCAGTTGCACGTAACCGTTGCCGACCAGGTCGAACCAGCCGATCGAGGCTTTCAGCACCGGGTTGCCGGCACCGTAAATCGTGTGCAGCGCGACGCCGAATGCCACGCCCAGCACCAGCGCGAGCAGGACTTTTTTCGCCAGGCTCCACGAGGTGTGACGGGTTTGCGCCAGGCCGAAGAGCAGGGCGAGGAACACCAGCAAGTTGAGAATCAGAGGCAGATTCATGAGGACTCCAGAAAAGACTGTGCCAACAACCTTCCGGGGCTGTTGCGAACCGGCAAGCCTAACAGTTTGATTTCCAATGAATTAATACCGAAATCGAAGGTCGTCCGTCGTTTTTGGAATAAGCGTGTGTCGCTCTCGGGGATGCAACTGGCGCGGAAGGGACGCGGACGGTCGCTGACAGACGAGGACTGTCACATTTATTTGTTAGCGTCGATTTCTTTGACTCAGGGAGAAGTG
Organism: Pseudomonas sp. FW215-R2; assembly: GCF_058789255.1. NCBI lineage: Bacteria > Pseudomonadati > Pseudomonadota > Gammaproteobacteria > Pseudomonadales > Pseudomonadaceae > Pseudomonas > Pseudomonas sp. FW215-R2. The sequence continues at coordinate 281,683 of NZ_JBYTBO010000002.1, read as the reverse complement.
TCCATGAAGTTTGCACCGAAATTTCTGGCTGTCGCGCTGACTGTGGGGATGGGCCTGGCCACTCAGGCGTTCGCCACCGACCTGAAACACTGGCCGGCGGATCAGGCCAAGGCGCTGGACGCGATGATTGCCGCCAACGCCAACAAGGGTAACTACGCGGTGTTCGACATGGACAACACCAGCTACCGCTACGACCTCGAAGAGTCGTTGCTGCCGTTCATGGAAAACAAGGGCCTGATCACCCGCGACAAACTCGACCCCTCCCTGAAACTGATGCCGTTCAAGGACACCGCCGACTACAAGGAAAGCCTGTTCAGCTACTACTATCGCCTCTGCGAAGTCGACGACATGGTCTGCTATCCATGGGTCGCGCAGGTGTTCTCCGGTTTCACCCTCAAGGAACTCAAAGGCTACGTCGATGAGCTGATGGCGTCGGGCAAACCGGTGCCGGCGACTTATTACGATGGCGATGTGGTGAAGAACCTCGACGTCCAGCCGCCGAAAGTCTTCGCCGGTCAGGCCGAGTTGTACAACAAGTTGATGGAGAACGGCATCGAGGTCTACGTGATGACCGCCGCCTCCGAAGAACTGGTGCGGATGGTCGCGGCCGATCCGAAGTACGGCTACAACGTCAAACCGCAGAACGTGATCGGTGTATCGCTGCTGCTCAAGGATCCAAAGACCGGCGAACTGACCACCGCGCGCAAGCAGATCACCGCTGGCAAGTATGACGAGAAGGCCAACCTCGGCCTGGAACTGACGCCTTACCTGTGGACCCCGGCGACCTGGATGGCCGGCAAGCACGCGGCGATCCTGACCTACATCGACGAATGGAAAAAACCGGTGCTGGTGGGCGGCGACACCCCGAGCAGCGACGGCTACATGCTGTTCCACAGCGTCGACGTGGCCAAGGGCGGCATTCACCTGTGGGTCAACCGCAAGGACAAGTACATGACCCAGCTCAACGGCATGATGGCCAAACACGCAGCGGCGCAGGCGAAGGAAGGTTTGCCGGTGACGGCGGACAAGAACTGGGTGATCGTGAAGCCGGAAGAAATTCAGTAATCCTTTCTACGATGATCGTTCCCACGCAGAGCGTGGGAACGATCAAACTGAAGGAAACAAAATGCCCCGCACTTGGCGGGGCATTTTGTTTCTGCGATTTGACGCTTACAGCCCGTCGAGCATCGCCTTGTTACGCACCGCACCCTTGTCGGCGCTGGTGGCCAGCAGGGCGTAGGCCTTGAGGGCGGTGGTCACTTTGCGTGGACGGATTTCCACCGGTTTCCAGCCCTTCTTGTCCTGCTCGACCCGGCGTGCCGCCAGTTCCTCGTCGCTGATCAACAGGTTGATCGAGCGGTTCGGAATGTCGATCAGCACCTTGTCACCGTCCTGCACCAGACCGATCGCGCCGCCGGCTGCAGCTTCTGGCGAAGCGTGGCCGATGGACAGGCCGGAGGTGCCGCCGGAGAAACGGCCATCGGTCAGCAGGGCGCAGGCTTTGCCCAGGCCTTTGGATTTCAGGTACGACGTCGGGTAGAGCATTTCCTGCATGCCCGGGCCGCCTTTCGGGCCTTCGTAGCGAATGATGACGATGTCGCCTTCCTTCACTTCGTCGGCGAGGATGCCGCGCACGGCACTGTCCTGGCTTTCGAAGATCTTCGCGTTGCCTTCGAAGACGTGGATCGATTCATCGACGCCGGCGGTTTTCACCACGCAGCCGTCCAGGGCGATGTTGCCGTACAGCACGGCCAGGCCGCCTTCTTTCGAATAGGCGTGCTCGAAGCTGCGGATGCAGCCGTTTTCACGGTCGTCGTCCAGGGTTTCCCAACGGGTCGACTGGCTGAACGCGGTCTGCGTCGGAATGCCTGCCGGGCCGGCCTTGAAGAAGTGGTGTACGGCTTCATCGTCGGTCTGGGTGATGTCCCACTTGGCGATGGCTTCTTCCATGCTGCGGCTGTGCACGGTCGGCAGGTCGGTGTGCAGCAGGCCGCCACGGGCCAGCGAACCGAGGATGCTGAAGATGCCGCCGGCGCGGTGCACGTCTTCCATGTGGTACTTCTGGATGTTCGGCGCGACTTTGCACAGTTGTGGCACTACGCGCGACAGGCGATCGATGTCGCGCAGGTCGAACGCGATCTCGGCTTCCTGGGCAGCGGCCAGCAAGTGCAGGATGGTGTTGGTCGAGCCGCCCATGGCGATGTCGAGCATCATCGCGTTCTCAAACGCCTTGAAGTTGGCGATGTTGCGCGGCAGTACCGACTCGTCGTTCTCGCCGTAGTAGCGTTTGCACAGTTCGACGATGGTGCGGCCGGCCTGCAGGAACAGCTGTTCGCGGTCACTGTGGGTGGCGAGGGTCGAACCGTTGCCCGGCAATGCGAGGCCCAGGGCTTCGGTCAGGCAGTTCATCGAGTTGGCGGTGAACATGCCGGAGCACGAACCGCAGGTCGGGCAGGCGCTGCGCTCGTACTCGGCAACCTTCTCGTCAGAAGCGCTGGAGTCGGCAGCGATGACCATGGCGTCGACGAGGTCGAGACCGTGGCTGGCCAGTTTGGTCTTGCCGGCTTCCATCGGGCCGCCGGAGACGAAGATCACCGGAATGTTCAGGCGCAGGGCGGCCATCAGCATGCCCGGGGTGATCTTGTCGCAGTTCGAGATGCAGACGATGGCGTCGGCGCAGTGGGCGTTGACCATGTACTCGACGGAGTCGGCGATGATCTCGCGGCTCGGCAGCGAATACAGCATGCCGTCGTGGCCCATGGCGATGCCGTCGTCCACGGCGATGGTGTTGAATTCTTTCGCCACGCCACCGGCGCGTTCAATTTCACGGGCAACCAGTTGGCCCAGGTCCTTCAGGTGAACGTGGCCCGGTACGAACTGGGTGAAGGAGTTGGCAATCGCGATGATCGGCTTCTTGAAGTCGTCATCTTTCATCCCGGTGGCGCGCCACAGTGCGCGGGCGCCGGCCATGTTGCGGCCGTGGGTGGATGTTTTCGAACGGTAATCTGGCATGGAGCACTCCGGGCGGCTAATCACTTACTAATCAGGTGCAAAAGGGGAGTGAGCTTCTATTGACGTCTGGAACACTCAGAAATGGCCGTGTGTCCTGAAGTTGCCGATGACGTTGCGGGATCGCCGCTGGTCTCAGCCTGAGCTCATAAACCCGCCGGGGATGAATGGCGATGAATCTCGCGATTCTACACCGCTGGCGTCAGGAGGGAATGGCGCAAAACGTTGTTCCAGCGCTGACGCCCCGTGCGGAATGACGACTGGCAGGTTTAATCGCCGCCCGGCTGTGCGATGGCACCGGTTTGCAGGATTCTGGCGCGACGGCTGATCCGGTTGTTCAAGGCGAGCGCCACACCACTGAGCAAGACAAAGCTGTAGCCCAGGGTGGATTGCAGGTTGGTCGGGCTCAGACTGATCAAGGCACTGATCAAACCGCCGCAGATGAAAATGATCGTGCTGCCGGCCGAGGCCGAGGTGCCGGCGATGTCCGGAAACAGGCCCATGGCCCGTGAGGTGGCGGCCGGTCGGGCGATGGTGGTGCCGGCGGTGCAGATCAGCATCGGGATCAGCACTGTCGCCGGAGCCAGTGCAAAGCTCGACGACAGGTACAGCATGGTCACACCGGCGAACAGGATCAGGCTCAAACCGACGACCATCTGCTGGCCGCTGGTGATGCGCCTGCTCAGCACGCTGGCGAGGATGCCCCCGGTGACGTACGCCGCACCGTAGATCAGCAGGATCAAGGAAAATTCGTAGGCGGACAATTGCAGCCGGTCCATGAAGATCAGCGGCGAGATCACGATGAATGAAAAGTGGCAGGCGAACGCGAATGCCGAAATCAGCCAGTAGCCGACGAAGTCGAAATCCCCCAGCACCCGACGGTAAGCCGTGAGGAAGTTCGTGCTTGTGCCTCGGGTGGTCGGTCGGGTGTTCTCCAGAAACAGACAGGCCTTGAGCAGCACTACGGCGGATAATGTGATGAACACCCAGAAGCTGCCTCGCCAGCCCAACGTTGCCTGCATGAAAGTCCCTGCCAGCGGTGATACCGAGATGAAAATCCCGCCGGCGGTGACCATCAGGATTCGCAGGCGATCGCGTTCCTCGCCTTCGAACAGATCCTGGACCAGCGCCTGGGACAGCACGAAGCAACCGCAACCCAGCGCCTGAACGACCCGGAATATCAGGAACAGCGAATAGTCCGAGGTCATTACACACCCGAGGGCACCGAGCATTGAAACGCTCATGCCGGCGAGCAGCAGCCCCTTGCGACCGATCACATCCGACAGCGGCCCGATCAGCAACTGGGCGAAGGCGATACCGACGGCGAACAGGCTGATGGACAGTGCGATGTCCGCCGGAGTGCTGCGAAAGTGTTCGGCTAGCGCCGGGAACGAAGGCAGCAGGACATCCAGCGGAAATACACCCAGCAACACCATCGCCAGCAACAGGCTGACGGCCCCGCGACGTTGTCGGGTCGTCATCCCGGATTTTCCTTTATCCATCGATCAATCCTGCCTTGGCGAAAAGTATCTGGTTTTGAGGTTCAGTGAAAAATCCGGCTTTCTTCAGTGCATTCAACGTGGCGACGCTGCCTGCCCGTGCGCGCGATCGGGTGGCTTGCACTGTTACCAGCTTGCCGAGTATCTCCGTCACGACGCTGTCTGCGATCCCGGCGTTGCACAGGCTTTGCTGCAGCCACGGTTCATCGATTTCGAAGAAGATCCCGAGGATCTCAAGCAGGGTGGCGGCGGCGAAGGTTCGTTGTTGCGCGCCCAGGTGCAGCCAGAGGTAGTGGAACACTTCAGTGAAGTAGCGACTGTGGCGCGCTTCGTCCGTGAGGTGATCGCGCAGCATGTCGTTGACCCCGGACACCAGGCTGTCCCGGCAGACGTCGAGCAGCTCCCGGGCAATGATGGTTTCCGAGACGAAGCCGAGCAGGAACCCTGTCAGCGGTCGCTGCTCTTGAGGCGTTCTGGCGATCAGCCCGTCCATCCGCGTGATGCGCCTGGGCATCACCGGGCGCCCTGTGATGGCGTAGAACCCGGCGATCTGTTCCGCGACCTGATGGGAAAACAGGGCGTGGTAGCCCTCATCGGTGTAGAGCTGCAGTGCGGCGGTTTTCATGGATGGCAGAAGATCGACCGGCAGTTCGCCGTGGACGATGACTTCGACGGCGCGATTGACGATGCGGTGTTCAAGTAACGTGGTGTAGTCGAGAAAATGCACCAGATGACTGGCCGTGAGCCGATGCACTACCGAACGGCCCGCCGCTTCGATGGCCGGGTGGGCAAGATAGGGCAGAAATGCCGGCGGGAACCAATGACGGGTTTCCAGTTGTTGCGCGATGTCAGCCGGCAAGCGGTAATCGTGGGCGCTGGTACGCACCGAAGCGCGGGTGTTCCAGTCGCCCAGTGAAAACTCGAAGGCCGGGGCTTGGGAGAGAAGGCTCATGCTTGCGACTCACGCAGCAGGTCGCGCATTTCCTGGCACATCGCCTGACCGTCGCTTTCGCCGCAACCGACAAAGAACAGCGGTTGCTCGGTAGCGTTCTCCAGTTGCAGCAATGTGTCGACCTGATCGTCGGCGAATGCGCCTGTCAGCCAGGTGTTCATGCCTAGCGCGGTGGCGGCCAGTTGAAACGTCTGTGAAAGATGCCCGGCCTCGACGAACGCCATTCGGTAGGCGCGCGAGTGGGGATACTTCCACCAGAGCCTGTCGAAACGGGCGGTGATGAACAGGCCCAGTGGCAGGTTGTTGATGAAGTGCTGGCCTCCCAGCAGATTGCCCAGCGCTGTGTCGGGCGACGGGTTGATCAGGCTCAAGGCGTGTTCGGTCGGGTGATAGGCATATACGCCAGGTGCCAGTCCTTCGACGTTCTGGATCAGCAGGTAACCTTCGCAGGCATTGAGCCCGCCACCGGAAGGGCTGCTGCGGCGGGCGTCGAGTCCTTCGGCGACGCTGTCGTCGCCTTCGCGCTCGCGCAGGTATCCGAGGGTCAGGTAGAGCAAAGTGCCGACATCTTTCAGCGCGATGGAAGAGCCGGTGAAGGACCGGCAGGTTTTTCGCCGGGTCAGGGCGTTCGACAGACTGTCGTCATTCAATGTCGACGGCGCGGGGAGAGCGATGCGTCTGCCTGGGGGGCGCTCAGCCGTGTCATCGGCCGGGGGCGAGGAGGCGAGCACTTCGTTGCAATGTTCCAGGTATTGTCTGGCCCATTCATGAATGTTGTCCGGAATATATTCGCAGGGAATGTTGCGGGTGCCGATGTGATAAATCTTCGACAGTTCATCCCAACCCCAGACGGGGTTGTTTATTGCCGATACTGTCAGTATCCCGGCATTGAGTAACTGTGTATCTATGATGTTGTCGTTGTCGTACAGCTCGGGGTTGTGGATTAGTTGTGCCAGGCGAGATGAATAGTCCAGATCGAGTTCATGTTGCGTGTGATCTTTATAGTTCCAGACTATTTGTCCTGGCGTGCGCGGCAATATGAATAGATAGGGATTTATTTGCATGTTAAGGCAAGGCTCTCTGGATAGGTCATCAAAGACGCTGGGTAGCCGGCAATACCCAGCGCCGCCTTACTTATCGGGTTTTAGGTGCAACCAGAAAAGCCAGGTTTGCGATTTTGCGGGATTCCAGAGTAATTGCTTTCATGTTTGAACTCCTTGTTCATTGAGGCTTCGTTATTTGTTGAGTGCCACCTCGTGGTGACGACTTAATAATAGTTTGTAATGGATTAATCGCAAGTGGATATTAAGTAGGAATATTCCAGTAATTTTGTCGGAGTGATCTTTCGCTTGAAAAGGTCTTGTAAGTTAGATATTGGTAAATGATGAATGTAAGGAAAAGTCCTGCATGTTGATCGGACGATAAATGTAGGAAAACCAATAACGGAAGGCAAAAAGAAGGGGAGCCAACGGGCTCCCCTTCTTTTATACATCGATACCGTTAGCTGTTGGGCAGCAGACGGCAGGTGATGCTCTTGATGTAGCGGGTTTCCGGAATGGCCGGGTGCACCGGGTGATCCGGGCCCTGACCACCACGCTCCAGCAGCTGGATGTTGCGGTCCAGGTGACGGGCGCTGGTCAGCAGGATGTTCTGCAGGTCGTCTTCCGGCAGGTGCATCGAGCACGAAGCGCTGAACAGGATGCCGTCCTTGTTGAGCAGGCGCATGGCTTGCTCGTTCAGGCGGCGGTAGGCGCCTTCACCGTTTTTCATGTCCTTCTTGCGTTTGATGAACGCAGGCGGGTCGGCAACGATCACGTCGAAGCGTTCTTCGCTGGCCTTGAGTTCCTTCAGGGCTTCGAAGACGTCGCCTTCGATGCAGGTCATCTTGTCGGCGAAGCCGTTCAGCGCGGCGTTGCGTTCAACACCGTCGAGGGCAAAACCCGAGGCATCGACGCAGAACACTTCGCTGGCGCCGAATGCGGCAGCCTGCACACCCCAGCCACCGATGTAGCTGTAGAGGTCCAGCACGCGTTTGCCTTTGGCGTAAGGGGCCAGGCGCGCGCGGTTCATGCGGTGGTCGTAGAACCAGCCGGTTTTCTGGCCCTGAATCACCGGGGCTTCGAATTTCACGCCGTTCTCTTCCAGCGCCACCCACTCCGGCACCAGGCCGAACACGGTTTCGGTGTAGCGCTCGAGGCCTTCGGCATCACGGGCGGCGGAATCGTTCTTGAACAGGATGCCGCTTGGCTTGAGCACTTGGGTCAGCGCCGCGATCACGTCATCTTTATGCGCTTCCATGGTCGCCGAAGCGATCTGCACCACGAGGATGTCGCCGAAACGGTCGACCACCAGACCCGGCAGCAGGTCGGAATCACCGTAGACCAGACGATAGAACGGCTTGTCGAACAGGCGATCGCGCAGGGACAGGGCCACGTTCAGGCGATGCACCAGCAGCGACTTGTCCAGCGGCAGCTTGATGTCGCGCGACAGCAGGCGGGCGCAGATCAGGTTGTTCGGGCTCATGGCGACGATGCCCAGCGGCTTGCCGCCGGCGGCTTCGAGGATCGCCTGGTCGCCGGCCTTGAAGCCGTGCAACGGGGTCGCGGCCACGTCGATTTCGTTGCTGTAGATCCACAGGTGACCGGCGCGCAGGCGACGGTCGGCGTTGGCTTTGAGGCGCAAGCTAGGCAGGGACATGACGTCGCTCCGGAAAAAAGAGCGGGAGTATACCGTGTTGCGCTGCACGCGGGTTCGGTGCTGGACATGTGGCGCGTAAGCCCGGCCTGTCAGCGGATGAAGGCAGAATTGGCCAAATGGTCTTGAATGAAAGTTTCCGCCGATCTGTCCCCGATGTGTCGTTCGTCGGTTTTTAGGGGTTAGAATCGCCGCCTGTCCCAGAGTGTGTACTTATGTCCCAAGAGCTGACCACCGAACAGATTCAACAGTCCCTGCAAGGCATCAGCGTGCCTGCGCAACCGCAGATCATGGTGGATCTGCAAATGGAGCAGTACATGCCCGACCCGGATCTGGAGACGATCGCCAAGCTGATCTCCCAGGATCCCGGCCTGTCCGGCTCACTGCTGAAAATCGTCAACTCGCCGTATTACGGCCTGAGCAACAAGATCACTTCGATCAAGCGCGCGGTGAACCTGCTGGGCAGTCGTTCGATCATCAACCTGATCAACGCGATGTCGATCAAGGGCGAGATGAACGATGACACCATCGTCACCCTGAACCGCTTCTGGGATACCGCCCAGGACGTGGCCATGACCTGCCTGACCCTGGCCAAGCGCGTCGGCACCGAGGCGAGCGACGAGGCCTACGCATTGGGCCTGTTCCATGACTGCGGCGTGCCGCTGATGCTCCAGCGTTTCCCGGATTACATGAAGACACTCGAAGAGGCCTATGCCAACGCGGGTGCCGAACGCCGGGTTGTGGACACCGAGAACGATGTCTACAACACCAATCACTCGGTGGTCGGTTACTACACCGCCAAGTCCTGGCGCCTGCCGGAACACGTCAGCGCGGCCATCGCCAACCACCATAATGCGATGGCGATCTTCAGCGACGAGACTTCACGCAACAGCCAGATGAAAAACCTGCTGGCGATCCTGAAAATGGCCGAGCACATCTGCGCCTCGTATCGGGTGCTGGGCAACCAGACCGAAGACTTCGAATGGCAGGCCGTCGGGCCGCTGGTGCTCGAATACATCGGCCTCTCGGATTACGACTTCGAAACGTTGAAGCAGACGATCCGCGAACTTGGTGCACATTGATTTAGCAAACTGATTCGAGACACCCATGCCTGAATTGCCGGAAGTCGAAACCACCCGCCGCGGCATCGCCCCGCACCTGGAAGGCCAGCGCGTCAGCCGGGTGATCGTGCGTGACCGGCGGCTGCGCTGGCCGATTCCCGAAGACCTCGATGTGCGCCTGTCCGGGCAGCGCATCGTGCTGGTCGAGCGGCGCGCCAAGTATCTGCTGATCAACGCCGAGGTCGGCACGCTGATCAGTCACTTGGGCATGTCGGGCAATCTGCGGCTGGTTGAAGTCGGGCTGCCGGCGGCCAAACACGAGCATGTCGACATCGAGCTGGAATCCGGCCTGGCCCTGCGCTACACCGATCCGCGGCGCTTCGGCGCGATGCTCTGGAGTACCGACCCGCTCAATCACGAATTGCTGATTCGTCTGGGGCCTGAGCCGTTGACCGATCTGTTCGATGGCGAGCGGCTGTTCCAGTTGTCACGCGGGCGGTCGATGGCGGTCAAGCCGTTCATCATGGATAACGCAGTGGTGGTGGGCGTCGGCAATATTTACGCGACTGAAGCGCTGTTCGCCGCCGGTATCGATCCGCGTCGAGAAGCCAAGGGCATTTCCCGGGCGCGCTATCTGAAGCTGGCAATCGAGATCAAGCGCATCCTCGCCGCCGCCATCGAACGTGGCGGCACCACGTTGCGCGATTTCATCGGTGGCGACGGGCAGCCGGGGTATTTCCAGCAGGAACTGTTTGTCTACGGGCGTGGCAACGAGCACTGCAAAGTCTGCGGCACCGGTTTGCGGGAAGTGAAACTGGGTCAGCGCGCCAGCGTCTTCTGTCCGCGCTGCCAAAGCTGAGCGCAAAAGCTGAAAAAGTCCTACGGTCTATAGTGAGTTGTCTCACTGTTCAACCCGAAGGATCGTGCCATGAAATCCTCGCAAGCCCTGTTTCTCGCACTGCTGCTGTGTTCCGGCCTGACCGTTCATGCCACGGAAGGCGGCAGCGGTGACCCGCGATACGCGATCCAGAATCCACCGGCCTACGCCATGATTGGCGATCTGCTGATTGCCCGCCCCTTGCTGGTGGCGGCGACGGTGATCGGTGCGGGGGCGTTTGTGGTGTCGTTGCCGTTTACCGCGCTGGGCGGCGGCGTCGGCGATGCGGGGGAGGCGCTGGTGGTGGCACCGGCGAAAGCGGCGTTCGTGCGCTGCCTGGGCTGTACCGGGGAAGGATTCGAGCAACGTGAATGACGCGATCGCAGCCTGGCGCTGCGATCGGGGTCAGAGGCTCAAGCCTTGCCGGTAATCTTGCGGTACTTCTCCATCAACTGTTCTTCAGTCTCCGGATGGGCTTCGTCCAGTGGAATGCAATCCACCGGGCAGACCTGCTGGCACTGCGGCTCGTCGTAGTGGCCGACGCACTGGGTGCACAGGTTCGGATCGATCACGTAGATCTCTTCGCCCTGGGAAATGGCGGCGTTCGGGCACTCAGGTTCGCAGACGTCGCAGTTGATGCAATCGTCGGTGATGATCAGGGACATGCTAACTCCAGCCGGGGCGGCGGGCCCGGGCGCAATAAATCAATGCGCGCAATTGTGCCGCATTGGCGCCCGCAGTGCACGCGGGCGCCGTTTGAACGGTCGTTACTTCTTGAAGCGCAGGGTCAGTGCGTCAGCCACCGCCGGGTGGACGAACTTGCTGATATCGCCGCCCAGGGCTGCAATTTCCCGCACCAGCGTCGAGGAAATGAACGAATAACGCTCGGACGGGGTGAGGAACAGGCTCTCCACATCCGGTGCCAGTTGGCGGTTCATGTTGGCCAGCTGGAATTCGTATTCGAAGTCCGACACCGCGCGCAAACCACGCAGGAACACATTGGCGTTCTGCTCTTTGGCGAAATGCGCCAGCAGCGTCGAGAAGCCGACCACTTCCACGTTCGGCAGGTGTTTGGTGACCTCGCGAGCCAGCTCGACCCGTTGTTCCAGCGGGAACAGCGGATTCTTCTTGGGGCTGGCGGCGACGGCGATGATCACATGGTCGAACAGGCGCGAGGCGCGTTCGACCAGATCGCCATGGCCCTTGGTAATAGGGTCGAAGGTACCTGGGTACAACACTCGGTTCATCGCGTCGTCCTGGCGGGAATCCGTTGGGGAGTCGGATGGTATCGCAGCCGTCCCGGTCGGCCAAGTCGCCTTTTGGGTAAGAAAGCACTATAGACGGTACGAATCTTCGGCTTTTTCACGGGTTTCTCAACCGTTCGCCGAGGGATGTCGCCAGTTGCGCCGTCAGACCATATACCGACAGCTGCGGGTTGGCGCCGATGCTGGTGGGGAACAGCGAGCCGTCATGAATCGACAGATTGCGCAGTTGATGATGCCGGCCAAGGCTATCGGTGACGGCGGTTTTCGGGTCTTCGCCCATCGCACAACCGCCCATGACGTGGGCGCTGCCCAGGCGTGTGCGGTACAGCTCAAGGCTCAAGCCGTCGATCATTTTGCGTGCCTCGGCCAGACTGTTCACGTAGCGCGCATCGGCGTGCATCGGCATCACCGCTTTGGCGCCACCGGCGAACTGGATTTCGGCCATGACGTGGAAGGCCCGGCGCAAACCGTCCCAGGCGTAGGACGACACCTGATAATCGAGCACCGGCGAGCCGTCGCCACGCAATTCGACACTGCCGCCCTGGCTGTCCTGATGAAAGCCGTCACGCAGCAACGCCAGCATGGCGTGGGTGTGCGGAAGATCCGCCATGTGCTGCGCGTTTTCCTGGCCGAAGCCGCCGAGCAGGGTGGCAGCCAGCGCCGGGTGCAGCGGCGGCACTTCGAGTTTGAAGGCCATCGGCCCGGTGGTGCCGTCCTTCCACTGGAAGTGGTCGGAGTAGATCGACTGCGGCGCGCCATAAAACGGGTTGATGACCTCGTCGAAGCGCCCGGCGGACATGTTCACCGGGTGCAGAAAGGTGCGTTTGCCGAGGCGCTGATGGGGATCCGGCGCATCCGAGCGCAGCAGCAGGGCAGGGCTGTTGATCCCGCCGCCGGCCAGCACGTAATGGCGGGCCTTGATCGTGATCTTGCGTCCGGTCGGCTCGACGCAGCGTTCGTCCATCGCCACGCATTGCAGCCCGCTCACCTTGTCGCCGCTGATCAAGAGCTTTTCGGCGCGGGCCAGATAAAGCAGTTCGCCGCCCTTTTCCAGGGTCGCCGGAATGGTCGTGACCATCATCGATTGCTTGGCGTTGGTCGGGCAGCCCATGCCGCAGTAGCCGAGGTTCCAGCAACCGCGCACGTTGCGCGGGATCACGTGCCAGCTGTAGCCCAGTTGTTCGCAGCCTTTGCGGATCACGTCGTTGTTGGCGTTGGGTGGGATCATCCATGGCGCAACGCCGAGGCGCTGCTCCATTTTTTCGAACCACGGCGCCATGTCGGCGGGGCTGTGGCCCTTGACGTTGTGTTCTTTGGCCCAGTGTTCGAGGGTCGGCTCGGGGGTTCGGAAGCTCGATGTCCAGTTGATCAGGGTGGTGCCGCCGACCGCGCGACCCTGAAGGATGGTGATCGCGCCGTCCTTGCTCATGCGGCCGATGCCTTCCTGATAGAGGCTGCTGTAGGCCTTGTCCTCCAGCATCTTGAAGTCGCTGCTGGTCTTGAGCGGACCTTCTTCGATCAGCAGCACTTTATAACCGGCGGCGCTGAGGATTTCCGCCGTGGTGCCGCCGCCGGCACCGCTGCCGATGATGGCCACGTCGGCTTCCAGAGTCAGGTCGTCGGTCAGTTGTGCGCCGTTGTAGGTTTTCCAGCCACGGGCAAGGCCTTCGCGAAACGGGTCAGGTACGGGCATCAATCAGGCTCTCTTATTATTGTTCGGGGGAGGCGCGCGTCTCAGACGGTGGGCGGGCCGGGATAACCGCAGTGCGCCCAGGATTCGGCGCGGGTGTACCAGGCCATCATCACCATTTGCTGCAGGGAGCTGTGGCCCATGCGAAGCAGGCTCAACGAGCTGTTTTCCCAGCGTTCGAGGAAGTGCCGGATCGCCTCGGGACTGGCGTTTTCCCAGCTGCCCCAGATTCCGGTCAGCGGTCCTCGGGTCACGGCCATGCCCAGCACGTCGAACAGTTGCCGGGTGAGTTTGAGCATTTCCGGCGACAGGTGATCGAGGCTGTAATCCAGGGACTTCAGCGCTCCGTCGACAGCGGCGGGCATATTCTCCACTGCGACGGCTCCCTCGAGCATCACCGGAATCAGCGCGCGCAGAAACAGCAGGTCACCGCTGCGCAACGTGGTGAATCCGTTGGCCGATACGCTCGACGAACAGCCGCTGAGGCTGGCGCCGAGGCCGGCGGTGGCGAGGAAAGCCGTGGCGCCCAGGCTGAATTTCAGCAGGCCACGGCGCGACAGTGCAGGTGTTTCGGTCAGGCTTGGGTGCATTGTTGTTATTACCCGGCGGTGACGTTAGCGAATGAACAGTTTCTGGATCAGTTTCTGAATGGATTTGCCGTACGGCGGGTAGATCAGCTTCGCCGCGTTGAAGCGCTGTTTAACCAGCACACCCTTGGCCTTGCTGAAGGTCAGGAAACCTTCGTGTCCGTGGTAATGGCCCATGCCCGATGGGCCGATACCGCCGAAGGGCATGTCGTCCTGGGCCACATGCAGCAACGTATCGTTGAGGCAGACGCCGCCGGAATGGGTTTCGTGGAGCACGCGCTTTTGTTCGCGTTTGTCGTAGCCGAAGTAGTAAAGAGCCAGAGGACGTGGCCGTTGATTGATGTAAGCAAATGCCTGATCCAGATCCTGATACGGCACGATCGGCAGCAGCGGGCCGAAGATTTCGTCCTGCATCACCGCCATCTCGTCACTGACATTCAGCAGCAGGCTGTGAGGCATGCGTCGGCCCTGGCCCTGGTCGAACAGCGGAATCAGCAGCGCGCCCTTGCTGGTGGCGTCGCTGAGGTAGCTGTTCAGCCGCGCCAATTGGCGCTCGTTGATGATGGCGGTGTAGTCCGGGTTGTCGGCGAGTGTCGGATAAAACCCGCGCACGGCCTGGCGATAGGCTTCGACGAAACCGCCGACCCGATCTTCCGGCACCAGCACGTAGTCCGGGGCCACGCAGGTCTGGCCGGCGTTGAGCGTCTTGCCGAAGGCGATGCGCTCGGCGGCGTCCTTGAGCGGCACATCGCGGGAGACGATGGCCGGGGATTTACCGCCCAGTTCGAGAGTCACTGGCGTGAGGTTTTCCGCCGCTGCGCGCATCACGTGCTTGCCGATGCTGGTGGCGCCGGTGAACAGAAGGTGATCGAAGCGCAGTTTCGAGAACGCCACGCCGACATCGGCCTCGCCGAGCACCACGCAAACCAGGTCTTCCGGGAAGATCCGCGCCAGCAATTCCTTGAGCAACAGGCCGGTGGCCGGGGTCGATTCGCTGAGTTTGAGCATCACCCGGTTGCCGGCCGCGAGGGCACCGGTCAACGGGCCCATGGCCAGGAACAGCGGGTAGTTCCACGGCACGATCACGCCGACCACGCCCAGCGGCTGATACACCACTTTTGCCGATGCCGGCTGGAAGGCGACACCCACTTTGCGCCGCGATGGCTTCATCCACTGGCTGATATGGCGGCTGGCGTAATGAATGCCATGCAGGCTCGGCATCAACTCGGCGAGCAGGGTTTCATCGGTGCTGCGGTGGCTGAAATCCGAACTGATCGCCTCGACCAGCGCCTGCCGTTCGCTGCTCAGCAGATCGCGCAACGCCTTGAGCCATTGCTGGCGCTGGGCGGCCGGCGGCATCGGGTTGGCGGCGTAGGCGGCGCGCTGCGCGTTGAACAACCGGTTGAGCTCTTCCAGCGGCTGTTGCAACGATTGCAGGTAGGCAATATCGGCGGTCATTGTCGGCTCCGGATTTGTTGTCGTGAGGAACTTTTTAGAGTCTATGCTCTAGAAAGTCAAATGACTTCCTTGTGCGTCATGGTTTTATCCCATTCCGGTTAGGTCGTAAGATGCCCCCCAACGCACTCTGAATTAAAGCTCAAGCCATGGCCCCACGGATCAAAACCAGCGAGCGCATCGTGCAGAACAGCCTCGAGCTGTTCAATCAGCAGGGCGAGCGCAGCATCAGCACCAACCACATCGCCGCTCACATGGAGATTTCTCCGGGCAACCTGTACTACCACTTCCCCAACAAGCAGGCGATCATCTCCGTGCTGTTCAGTGAGTACGAAAGCCTGGTGGACAGCTTCCTGCGCCCGCCTCAGGGGCGTGCGGCGACGGTCGAAGACAAGCGTTTCTATCTCAAGGAACTGTTGTCGGCGATGTGGCGCTACCGTTTCCTGCATCGCGATCTCGAGCACCTGCTCGACAGCGACCCGGACCTGGCCGGGCGTTACCGGCGCTTTTCCCAGCGCTGTGTGATTCAGGGGGCAGCAATCTATGAAGGCTTCGTCGCCGCCGGCATCCTCAAGATGGACCGGGTGCAGATCGAATCCCTGACCCTCAACGCGTGGATCATCCTCACCTCCTGGGTGCGCTTTCTGTGCACGACCCGGGAAAACTCCAATCACCTCAGCGAGCAGGCCATTAAACGCGGCGTGTATCAGGTGCTGGTGCTGGAAGCGGGGTTTGTCACCGAGCAGGCCCGCGATGAGGTCAACGCACTGTTCGAAGAATTCTACGTACCGTTGGCCCAGGCCCTCGAAGAAAGGTCCTGACCCATCCGCTCACAGGAGTCGTTCGCTATGCCGATTGCGCAACTGATCAGCCCGACCACGCTGGATGCCCGCAAGGAGCAACCGGGGCTGGTGATTCTCGACTGCCGTTTTGCCCTCGAAGACCCGGACTACGGCCAGCGCAGCTATGCCGAAGGACACATTGCCGGGGCGAGCTATGCCGATCTTGAGCGAGACCTCAGCGGCCCGGTGACCAAGGGCGTGACCGGGCGTCATCCGTTGCCGGAGCCGGCAGCGCTGATCGAGCGCCTGCAAACCTTCGGCATCAACAACGACAGCGACGTGGTTCTGTATGACGACGGCCCCGGTGCCTACGCGGCGCGGGCCTGGTGGTTGCTGGCGTGGCTGGGCAAGCGCGACGGCGTGTTCATTCTCGATGGCGGGCTCAAGGCCTGGCACGCGGCCGGTCTGCCGCTGAGCCTGGATGCGCCTTCGGTGACTCGCGGGACGTTCAGCGGGCATCCGGACAAACATCTGCTGCTCAGCGCCGAGCAATTGCAGCAACGCCTCGGTCAACCGGCTCTGACTCTGCTCGATGCCCGCGCCTTGCCGCGTTTCAAGGGTGAAGTGGAGCCGATCGACCCGATCGCCGGGCACATCCCCGGTGCGCAATGCGCGGCGTTCACCGACAATCTGGGCAGCGATGGGCGTTTCTTGCCGTCCGACCAGCTCAAGCAGCGCTTTGCCGCGAAACTCGGCGAGCGGTCGCCGGCCGATCTGGTGGCGTATTGCGGCTCGGGGGTGACGGCGTGTCACAACCTGTTCGCCCTGTGCCTGGCGGGTTATCCGTTGGGTTCGCTGTATGCCGGGTCGTGGAGCGAGTGGATCAATGAGCCTTCGCGCGGTATCGCCACCGGCGAGTAAGCGCGTTCAGCGGTCCAGCCGCGCGCTGCGATAGGCCGCTGGCCCCACGCCGTAAACCTGTTTGAACTGCCGGCTCAGATGGCTCTGGTCGGCAAAGCCCAACTGTGTGGCGACCTCCACTGGCAGGCAGCCGCTCTGCAACAAGCCCCGCGCGCAGGCAATCCGCTGTTGCATCAGCCAGGTGTGCGGCGGCATGCCGGTGGCGCGGCGGAACACCCGGGCGAAGTGGAAGGGCGACAGGTTCACCGCTGCCGCCAGTTCTTCCAGCGAGGGTGGCGCCGCCAGTTGTGCGTGCAGCAATTCCTTGGCCATCACCACCGCACGATGTTCCTTGCCGGGTTTGCCGTTGATCTGCACCGCCGCGTGGCGTTGCAACAGCAGCATCATCATTTCGCGCCACACCGTTTGCTGTTGCAGCGCGGTGGCGGGGCTTTCCAGCAAGCGGTGCAACTGGCTGAAACCGTTGACCAGATCCGGATCGCGATAGAGCGTCGCGCCAAAAGCCGGCATCGGCGCAGTCGGCAGTTCCAGTTCTTCGAGCAACGAGACAATCTTGCCGGTATCCGGATAAAACGCCCGGTACAGCCAACCGTCCTCGGTGCCTTTGTGGCCGGTGTGCAATTCGTCCGGGTTGATCAGCACCAGCGTGCCGCTGCCGGCCAGGTGTTCGGCACCGCGATAACGGTAGCGCTGGGCGCCGGCCATGATCATGCCGATCACGTAGCCGTCGTGGACGTGCGGGGCGAAGCGATGCTCGATGTAGCGCGCCGACAGTAATTCGACCCCGGCCAGCGGCGCGGTTTGCCAGAAACGGATCGACTCGCCCTGTTCGCTCATGACGTCACTCGCGCCCCGAATCGGCCAGCCACTGGGGAATGCGCCGTTCCAGGTAATAACCCGGTTGGCGGAACGAGCCATCGACGAAGCCGACATGCCCGCCCTTGGTCTGCAATTCGAACGCGGTCGAACTCGACAGCTCACTGGCTGAAGGCAGGCTGTGGGGGAACACGAACGGGTCGTCCGCCGCTTGAATGATCAGGGTCGGTGTACGGATCTCGCCAAGAAAGTAGCGGCTCGATGCCCGGCGATAGTAATCCTCGGCATCGGCAAAGCCATTCAGTGGCGCCGTCACCCGGCCGTCGAAATCCCAGAAGGTGCGCATGTTTTCCAGTGAGCCGAGGGCGGCCAATGCGGCAAGACCCTCCTCGCGGCCGTCGTGCTGGAACTGGCGCTGCTTGTTCTTGATGTAGGCGACCATCTCGCGCATGAAGTGCGCCTGATAGACCTTCGAGAAACCCTGGCCAATACGGTCGGCGCACTGATCCAGACGAAACGGCACCGACACCGCCACCGCACCGAGCACGCCGCTGGCGCTGCCGGTTTCCCCCAGATGCTTGAGCAGCACGTTGCCGCCGAGGGAGTAGCCGACCGCATACAGCGGCGCCAGTGGCCGCTTGGCCTTCAGATGACGGATGGTTTCGGCGAGGTCTTCGCTGGCGCCGGAATGGTAGCTGCGCGGCAACAGGTTCGGTTCGCCCGAGCAGCCACGCCAGTTCAGCGCAACACTGGCCCAGCCTTGGGCGGCGAGCGCTGCCTGGATTCCGGCGACGTAAGGCGAATTGGAAGAACCAGTCAGCCCGTGCAGCACCAATACCAACGGCGCTTCCGCACTGTGGGGGCCGTGCCAGTCAAGGTCGAGGAAATCGCCGTCGTCCAGCCACAGTCGTTCGCGCTGGCGATCAAGGTGCACGGTTTTGCGCCACAGCGGCCCCCACAAGGTTTGCAGGTGCGGATTGCCGAGGCCGAAGGCGGGGATGAACGGTTTTGACGAAGGGGACACGATTGCTCTCGATGCAGCGCAGCGAGCCTCGGCTGAAGCTCGCCGCTTTTTCAGGCCGGTCGGTTAACCGGCGATCACTGCCATACGTTGCCACAACGCGTAGTACACCCGCCCGGATTTCTGCTCGCGGTGCAGGCGCCAGTTGCCTGGCAGGCCGAGGGTCGATGGCGCGGTTTCGCTTTCAGTGTAGATCCACGAATCATCGGCCAGCCATTGGCGTTCTTCCAGCAGCGTGCAGACGGCGGGCAGCAGGTTCTGGTTGAACGGCGGGTCGAGGAACACCAGATCGAACGCGGTCGCGGTCTGGGTTTCCAGATAGCGCAAGGCATCGGCGGTCTGCACGTGGCCGTTGGTGCAGCGCAGCGTGCCGAGGTGTTCTTTCAGGCTGGAGACCGCGACATGGCTGGCATCCAGCGCCTGGCCCATGGACGCGCCACGGGACAGCGCTTCCAGAAACAGCGCGCCGCTGCCGGCAAACGGATCGAGCACCTTGGCCCCGGCAACATACGGCGCGAGCCAGTTGAACAGGGTTTCACGCACCCGGTCCGGCGTCGGACGCAGGCCCGGCGCATCAGGGAAGCTCAGTTTGCGGCTGCGCCATTCGCCGCCGATGATGCGCAACTGGTTCACACCGTTGTGCAGTTTTTGTACAGGTTTCTTTGGACTGGCCATTAATGCTCCGGAACCCCGAGCGGCTGCTCGGCAAGTTTATCAGATGGGGCCGGTAACGGCTTTTGCGGCACGGTCGGGCCAGCGCTGACGATGACCAGTTTATCCGTGCTCAAGTGTTTGTTCAGGGCGTCGCGAACCTGCTCGACGGTCAGGCTCTGGGACTGACGCATGAAGTCGTCCAGATAATTCAGCGGCAGGTTGTAGAAACCCATGGCGCCGAGTTGGCCGACGATATCGGCGTTGCTCGCAGTGGACAGCGGGAAGCTGCCGGCCAGTTCGCGCTTGGCGTCATCAAGTTCTTTCTGGGTCGGGCCGCTCTTCAGGTAATCGGCGAGCACGTCCTGCACCAGTTTCAGGGTGCCTTCACTCATTTCCGCGCGGGTCTGCAGATTGATCATGAACGGGCCGCGCGCCTGCATCGGGCTGAACGCCGAATACACGGTGTAGGCCAGACCGCGTTTCTCGCGGACTTCACTCATCAAACGAGTGCCGAAACCACCACCGCCGAGGATCTGGTTGCCCATCGACAGTGCGGCGTAGTCCGGGTCGTCACGGTCGATGCCCAGTTGCGCAAGCATCAGATTGGTCTGCTTGGACGGGAACTCGATATGGCCGACGCTGGCCTTCGGCTCCTGCGGCTGGGCGATCTTCGCCAGCGCCGGGCCTTTTGGCAGGGCGGCAGAAACCTGATTGGCAATTGCCTCGGCCTCGGCACGGGACAGGTCGCCGACCAGCGCAATCACCACGTTGCCGGCGGCATACGCCTTGGCGTGGAACTCACGCAGTTGCGCCAGGGTGATCTTCGGTACGCTTTGCGCGCTGCCATCGCTGGAGTGCGCGTACGGGTGATCGCCGTACAGGCGCTTCATCAATTCCAGGCTGGCGAGTTTGCCGGGGCTCTGTTTCTGGTATTCGAAACCGGCGAGCATCTGGTTCTTGATACGCGCGAAGGAGTCGGCGGGGAAGGTCGGTTTGCCGATCACTTCGGAGAACAGCTTCAGTGCCGGTTCGCGTTTGTCGACGGCACTCAGGCTACGCAGCGATGCGATGGCCATGTCCTTGTAGGCGCCGTTGCCGAAATCCGCGCCCAGGCCTTCAAAGCCCTGGGCGATTGCACCGACATCCTTGCCGGCCACGCCTTCGTTGAGCATGGCGTTGGTCAGCAGGGCCAGGCCCGGCGCGTTGCCGTCCTGGCTGCTGCCGGCGGAGAAGATCAGGCGCATGTCGAACATCGGCAGTTCGCGAGCTTCGACGAACAACACCTTGGCGCCTTCGGCGGTGTTCCAGGTCTGCACGTCGAGCTTGCGGCTGGCCGGGGCCTTGCCGTCGAGTTCGGCCAGCGATTGCAGCTTCTGGCTGGACTTGGCGTTATCCAGTGCTTCGCTGGCCTTGCTGTTGTCGCTCGGCGCCAGGTAGAACGCGGCGGAGCCGATCACCGCCACGGTGATCATGCCGAGCAGCAACAGGCGTGGGGTTTTGCGCTCACTCATGAGTCGTCTCCAGTGGCAGGACGTGGGCGACGCTGAGACGTTCGCGGGTGAAATACAGCTTGGCGGCGTTCTGGATGTCTTGCGGGGTGACGCTTTCCAGATCGGCCAGTTCGGTGTCCATCAATTTCCACGACAGGCCGACCGTCTCCAGTTGGCCGATGGCGGTGGCCTGGGCAGTGATCGAGTCACGCTCGAAGACCAGGCCGGCGATGACTTGTGCACGCACGCGCTCCAGTTCTTCGGCGGACGGTGCGGTGGTTTTCAACTGTTCCAGCAGTTTCCACAGACCGGCTTCAGCCTGGGCCATGGTCTTTTTCTTCTGGGTGTTCGGTGTGGCGGACAGGGTGAACAGGCTGTCACCGCGCGTGTAGGCGTCATAACTCGACGAACCGCCGGACACCAGCTCTTCGCCACGCTCCAGTTGGGTCGGGATACGACCGCTGTAGCCGCCGTCCAGCAGCGCCGAAATCAGGCGCAAGGCATTGATGGAGCGCTTGTCCTCGACGGTGGCCAGGCTTGGCACGTTGAAACCGAGCATCAGGCTGGGCAGTTGGGTCTGCACATGCAGAGTGATCTGGCGTTCGCCGGGTTCGGCCAGTTCCAGCGGTTTTTTCGCTGGTGGCACGTCGCGTTTCGGGATCGGCCCGAAATAGCGCTGGGCGAGGGTTTTCACCTCGTCCGGGGTCACGTCACCGACCACCACCAGCGTGGCGTTGTTCGGCACATACCAGGACTGGTACCAGTGGCGCAGCTCTTCGACCTTCATCCGGTCGAGGTCGGCCATCCAGCCGATGGTCGGCGTGTGATAACCGCTGGCCGGGTAGGCCATGGCCTTGTAGCGCTCGTAAGCCTTGGACATCGGTTTGTCGTCGGTGCGCAGGCGGCGCTCTTCCTTGATGACTTCGATTTCCTTGGCGAACTCGTCGGCCGGCAGACGCAGATTGGCCATGCGGTCGGCTTCCAGTTCAAAGGCTACGCCCAGGCGGTCGCGGGCCAGCACCTGGTAGTAGGCGGTGAAGTCATCGCTGGTGAACGCGTTCTCTTCGGCGCCGAGGTCGCGCAGGATCAGCGAGGCTTCACCGGGGCCGACTTTCTCGCTGCCCTTGAACATCATGTGCTCGAGGGCGTGGGACAGACCGGTCTGGCCCGGGGTTTCGTAGCTGGAGCCGACCTTGTACCAGACCTGCGACACCACCACCGGCGCGCGATGATCTTCGCGCACGACAACCTTCAAACCGTTGTCGAGGGTGAATTCGTGGGTCGGTTGCGGGTCGGCTGCCAGGGCCGAAAGGGGCAGGCAGACTGTGCTGAGCAGCAGGCCTGCGGCGCGGCGGGCTAGAGCATTCATTCGTTTTTAAACCTGTTGGGCTGCCCGCTTGGTCTTAGCCTAGGCGGGCGAGGAGGTGCTAGGATACTGATCCGTTTTACCGGCGACCACGCCTATCCGGTTTTGAAACTTGATCAGGTTGTATGGGTTTGCGGCAGAAGGCCTTGGTTTATCAGCTAAACTTCGCTTTTTCGCCGATTTTGCCGGCTAGTCCTTCATTAAAACGATTCCTTTGAGGTGCCGTTGGCGCTTCGACAAAATGTTGCGCGTGAACAAGCTGGGTGAAACGCAGTCTGTTCTGCATCGAATATTTATTTGCCGGGGCGCCCCTGTGGCGCGTCGCTACCGTGAGATAGCCGTCCTCCATGTTTGGTTCCAACGACGACAAGAAGACCCCAGCTGCGGCTGGCGAGAAGAAAAGCCTGTTCGGATGGCTGCGCAAGAAACCGCAGGAACCCGTCGTCGAACAGCCGACGGCCATTCCTGAGCCGGCCCCGGCGCCAGCGCCGGTAATAGAGGAAGCGCCGGCCCCGGTTGTGCTGCCGATTGCCGAGCCTGTGTTGCAACCGGTGGCTGAGGCCGAACCTGAAATGCCGACGGCCGCCGAGCTGCCGCTGACTCCGGTTGCCCAGCCGTGGCTGACCTTGCCGGTGGCCGAAGAGCCGGTGGCACTGGTTGAAGAGGCTGCGCCGCATGTGACGCCGGTGATTCCTGCGCCGGTTGCTTGGGTGCCTGAGCCGGTTCTCGTTCCGGCGGCCGAGCCTGTGATCGAGACCGCACCGGTTCCTGCAGAGCCTGTCGCAGTTGCTCCGGTTGCTCCGGTTATCGAAATCCCCGAGCCTGCACCTGCACCTGCACCTGCACCTGCACCTGCACCTGCACCTGCACCTGCACCTGCACCGGTCGTCGCTGCGCCTGTCGCGGTCGTCGAAACTCCGGTCGCTGCGCCTCGCACCGAAGAAACCAAGGCCGGCTTCTTCGCCCGCCTCAAGCAAGGCCTGTCGAAGACCAGCGCCAGCATCGGCGAGGGCATGGCCAGCCTGTTCCTCGGCAAGAAAGCCATCGATGACGAGTTGCTCGACGACCTCGAAACCCGTCTGCTGACCGCTGACGTCGGCGTCGAAGCCACGTCGGTGATCATCCAGCGTCTGACCCAGAAGGTCGCACGCAAGGAGCTGGCCGATTCCGACGCACTGTACAAATCCCTGCAGGCCGAGCTGGCCGCGATGCTCAAGCCGGTCGAGCAGCCGCTGAAAATCGTTTCGCAGAACAAGCCGTTCGTGATCCTCGTGGTCGGCGTCAACGGTGCCGGCAAGACCACCACCATCGGCAAGCTGGCCAAGAAGCTGCAACTGGAAGGCAAGAAAGTCATGCTCGCCGCCGGTGACACTTTCCGCGCCGCGGCAGTCGAGCAATTGCAGGTCTGGGGCGAGCGCAACAAGATTCCGGTGATCGCCCAGCACACTGGCGCTGACTCGGCCTCGGTGATCTTCGACGCCGTGCAGGCCGCCAAGGCCCGTGGCATCGATGTGCTGATCGCCGACACCGCCGGTCGCCTGCACACCAAAGACAACCTGATGGAAGAACTGAAGAAGGTTCGCCGGGTAATCGGCAAGCTCGACGCCGATGCGCCGCACGAAGTGCTGCTGGTGCTCGACGCCGGTACCGGTCAGAACGCCATCAACCAGGCCAAGCAATTCAACCAGACCGTCGAACTGACCGGCCTGGCGCTGACCAAGCTCGACGGCACCGCCAAGGGCGGGGTGATTTTCGCCCTGGCCAAGCAATTCGGCCTGCCGATCCGCTACATCGGCGTCGGTGAAGGCATCGACGATCTGCGTACCTTTGAAGCCGAACCCTTTGTCCAGGCACTGTTTGCCGAGCGGGAGCGTTCATGATTCGTTTCGAACAGGTCGGTAAACGCTACCCGAACGGTCACGTCGGCTTGCATGAGCTGAGCTTTCGAGTCCGTCGCGGCGAGTTCCTGTTTGTCACCGGCCATTCCGGTGCCGGTAAATCCACATTGTTGCGCCTGCTGCTGGCGATGGAGCGTCCGACCAGCGGCAAACTGCTGCTGGCCGGGCAAGACCTGAGCACCATCAGTAACGCGCAGATTCCGTTCCTGCGCCGGCAGATCGGCGTGGTGTTCCAGAATCATCAACTGTTGTTCGATCGCACGGTGTTCAACAACGTCGCGCTGCCGTTGCAGATCCTCGGGCTGTCCAAGGCGGAAATCGCCAAGCGCGTCGATTCGGCGCTGGAGCGCGTGGCTCTGTCGGACAAGACCGATCTGTACCCCGGCGACCTGTCCACCGGTCAGCAACAGCGCGTCGGCATTGCCCGCGCCATCGTTCACCGTCCGGCCCTGCTGCTGGCGGACGAACCGACCGGTAACCTCGACCCGCGTCTGGCGGCCGAAATCATGGGTGTGTTCGAAGACATCAACCGTCTGGGTACCAGCGTGCTGATCGCCAGTCACGACCTGGCCCTGATTGCGCGCATGCGCCATCGCATGCTGACCCTGCAACGCGGCCGATTGATCGGTGACGGGGAGGCTGGCGAATGAGTGCAACACGTAGTCCGAAGGTTTCCGAGCGTGTGGCCCCGAAAGCCGCCGATCCGCAGCCGCCAAAAAAGAAAAAGCACGACGATGACGATGGCCCGGATTTCGCCACGCTGTTCCGTGCCTGGGTGGAAAACCACCGTGCCAGCCTGCTCGACAGCCTGCGCCGCCTCGGCAAGCAGCCGATCGGCAGCTTCTTCACCTGCATGGTGATGGCGGTCGCACTGAGTCTGCCGATGGGGCTGTCGCTGTTGCTGAACAACGTCGAGCGCCTGGGTGGTTCTTGGCAGCGTGCGGCACAGATCTCGCTGTACCTGGAGCTCGAAGCCAGTCCGGCTCAGGGCGAGAAGCTGCGCGATCAGATCAAGGGCATGCCCGGTGTAGCTGATGCTGAATATGTCGGCCGCGATCAGGCACTGGAAGAGTTCCAGCAGCAGTCCGGATTGGGCGAAGCCCTGCGCGAGCTGCCGGAAAACCCGCTGCCGGGCGTGGTGCTGGTCACGCCGAACGAGGTCGACAAGTCGACGCTGGAAGCATTAAGACAAAAACTTTCCGAGCTGCCCAAGGTACAACAGGCGCAACTTGATCTAGTCTGGGTCGAGCGTCTGGCTGCCATCCTCAAGCTCGGCGACCGCTTTGTCTTCGGTCTGACGGTGTTGCTGGTTTCCGCATTACTTTTGGTGATAGGCAATACCATTCGTCTTCATATTGAAAACCGCCGCACCGAGATAGAAGTGATTAAACTCGTCGGCGGCACTGACAGCTATGTACGTCGTCCCTTCCTTTATATGGGCGCGTTGTATGGTTTCGGTGCGGGGCTGCTGTCCTGGGGTGTGCTGGCGTTCGGCCTGAACTGGCTGAACGACGCGGTGGTTGGGCTGGCCGGCTTGTACGGCAGTGATTTTGCGCTGGCCGGAGTGCCAGTTGCCGACGGTCTGTCGCTCTTGCTTGGCGCGGTGCTGTTGGGTTATATCGGTGCATGGATTGCAGTCGCACGTCATCTCAGGGAGCTGGCGCCGAAGTAGAATCTTTTTTTGCGCGTGATTGACCTTACGGTTTTTAGGGAACTTGTACTTGAGTTCCCGGTCAATTTTTCGCAGTGCCGAAAGGCGCGAGTATGTAAGTCGGAGGTTTTTTCGTATGACCAATTCTTTGCAACCTGCGTATGCATTGGTTCCGGGCGCAAACCTGGAAGCCTATGTACACACCGTCAACAGCATTCCATTGCTGACGCCGGAGCAGGAGCGTGAACTGGCCGAGAGTCTCTACTATGAGCAGGATTTGGGGGCGGCTCGGCAGATGGTGCTCGCCCACCTGCGTTTTGTTGTACACATTGCCCGTAGCTATTCCGGCTACGGCCTGGCTCAGGCTGACCTGATCCAGGAAGGCAACGTCGGCCTGATGAAGGCTGTGAAGCGTTTCAACCCGGAAATGGGCGTGCGTCTGGTGTCCTTCGCGGTGCACTGGATCAAGGCCGAGATTCACGAGTTCATCCTGCGCAACTGGCGGATCGTGAAAGTCGCGACCACCAAGGCCCAGCGCAAGCTGTTCTTCAACCTGCGCAGCCAGAAGAAACGTCTGGCCTGGCTGAACAACGAGGAAGTCCACCGTGTGGCGGAAAGCCTCGGCGTCGAGCCGCGTGAAGTGCGAGAGATGGAAAGTCGCCTGACCGGTCATGACATGGCCTTCGACCCGGCTGCCGAAGCGGACGACGACAGTGCTTTCCAGTCGCCGGCCAACTACCTGGAAGACCACCGGTACGACCCGGCGCGTCAGCTGGAAGATGCCGACTGGAGCGACAACTCCAATCACAACCTGCACGAAGCGCTGGAAGTGCTGGACGAACGCAGCCGCGACATCCTCTACCAGCGCTGGCTGGCAGAAGAGAAAGCCACGCTGCACGACCTGGCGCAGAAGTACAACGTGTCGGCCGAGCGGATCCGTCAGCTCGAGAAGAGCGCGATGAACAAGCTCAAGTTGTCGATTGCCGCGTAACCGGTAGTCCGACAATAAAAAACGCCCCGATCAGTGATGATCGGGGCGTTTTTGTTTGCCTGTCAGAAACTCATTGGGCCCAGGGCGCGCGGCGTGAATCGTTGAGTGTCAGCAAATAGCTGTCGCCACCCAGTTGGCTCATCTGCTGGCGAATCCACCCCGCCCGGCGTGAAACATAGGATGTCGGGTGGCTGGCGCTCCAGACCCGGGGATTGGGCAATACGGCCGCCAGATAACTCGCCTGCTGTCGGGACACTGACTTGGCACCTACACCAAAGTGATGCCTTGCTGCCGCTTCGGCACCAAACACGCCGTCATCCCACTCGACGCTGTTCAGGTATACCTCGAGAATCCGCTGCTTGGGCCAGAACACTTCGATCAGCGCGGTAAACCACGCTTCCAGGCCTTTGCGCAGATAGCTGCGGCCCGACCACAAGAACAGGTTCTTCGACACCTGCTGGCTCAAGGTGCTGGCGCCGCGAATCGAGCCGCCGAGTTCGTTGTGGGCCAGTGCGGCCTTGATGGCACTCAGGTCAAAACCCCAGTGCTCGGGGAATTTCTGGTCTTCGCCGGCAATCACCGCGACCTTCAGGTCATCGGAGATCTCGTCCCACGGCTTCCACGTGCGTTGCAGATCAATCGGCTCGCCGTCGACCCAGGATTCGATCTTGCGCTCGACCATCAGCGCCGTGCCCGGTGGCGGCACGAAACGAAACACCAACACCAGCAATACGCTGCCGCCCGCGAACCAGAGCAGAGCCTTCGTGAAACGACGGAGAAAT
The DNA here is from genome assembly GCF_058789255.1 of Pseudomonas sp. FW215-R2. Taxonomy (NCBI): domain Bacteria; kingdom Pseudomonadati; phylum Pseudomonadota; class Gammaproteobacteria; order Pseudomonadales; family Pseudomonadaceae; genus Pseudomonas; species Pseudomonas sp. FW215-R2. The sequence continues at coordinate 254,222 of NZ_JBYTBO010000002.1, read as the reverse complement.
AAACGCAGCATAGAGATGGCTTGGCCGAACCGGTTGAGCGGGCCATTATACAGACCCTGCCGATCGAGTCTGACTGGAGTTCTACATGCTGCGTAGCTTTCTGATGCTGGCTGCCTTCTTTGGTTTTACCGGTGTCGGCCTCGGCGCATTCGCCGCCCATGGCCTGAAAAACCGCCTGACCCCCGAGTACCTCGCGATCTTCCACACCGGCGTCACCTATCAACTGGTGCATGCGCTGGCGTTGTTCGGCGTGGCACTGCTGGCCACGCAGCTTCAGGGGCGACTGGTTGCCTGGGCCGGTATCTCGTTCAGCATCGGCATCCTGCTGTTCTCCGGCAGCCTGTACCTGCTGACCACCGTCGGCATCGGCAAGCTCGGCATCATCACCCCGTTCGGTGGCCTGGCGTTCCTGATCGGTTGGCTGTGCCTCGGACTCGCCGCCTGGCGCCTGCAGCCAACCGCTTGACGCTTGGTGCTGACCTTTAGGTCATGATCGGGCTAGAATGCCACCCCCTAAAAATGATGGCGGCATCCGGCATGCGCATTCAGTTGAACGGCGAATCCCTTGAACTGCCCGACGGTGAAACCGTTGCGGCCCTGCTGACCCGTCTGGACCTGACCGGACGCCGGGTGGCGGTCGAACTCAATCTGGATATCGTCCCGCGCAGCCAGCATGCCGACACGACTTTGAACGACGGCGACAATGTCGAAGTGGTGCACGCCATCGGCGGCGGCTAGTCGCCAGGCCTGCATGGGCCGAGAATTCTGCAAGACCCTCACCCCAACAGAGGATTTCCCATGAGCATCGTTCGTAGCGACAAGCCTTTCGTTCTGGCCGGTCGTACTTACCAGTCGCGTTTGCTGGTCGGTACCGGCAAGTACCGTGACATGGAAGAAACCCGTCTGGCCATCGAAGCCTCGGGTGCCGAGATCGTCACCTTCGCCGTGCGCCGCACCAACCTGGGCCAGATCGAAGGCGAGCCGAACCTGCTCGACGTGCTGTCGCCGGATCGCTACACCTTCCTGCCGAACACCGCCGGCTGCTACGACGCGGTCGAGGCTGTGCGCACCTGCCGCCTGGCCCGTGAGCTGCTCGATGGCCACAACCTGGTGAAGCTGGAAGTGCTGGCCGACCAGAAAACCCTGTTCCCCAACGTGATCGAAACCCTCAAGGCCGCCGAAGTGCTGGTCAAGGAAGGCTTCGACGTGATGGTTTACACCAGTGATGACCCGATCATCGCCCGTCAACTGGCTGAAATCGGCTGCATCGCAGTGATGCCGCTGGCCGGTCTGATCGGTTCGGGCCTGGGGATCTGCAACCCGTACAACCTGCAGATCATCCTCGAAGAAGCAAAAATTCCGGTGCTGGTGGATGCCGGTGTCGGCACCGCTTCCGACGCCACCATCTCCATGGAGCTGGGCTGTGATGCGGTGCTGATGAACTCGGCCATCGCCCACGCCCAGCAGCCGATCATGATGGCTGAAGCCATGAAACACGCGATCGTCGCGGGCCGCCTGGCCTACCTCGCCGGCCGCATGCCGAAAAAACTCTATGCCAGCGCCTCTTCGCCGCTGGATGGTCTGATCAAGTAAGAGCTATTGATGACTGAATCGAACGACACGCCAATCCAGACGGAAGAAGGCGACGAGCGCCAACACCGCCGCATCAAGAGTTTCGTGATGCGCGCCGGGCGCATGACCGAAGGCCAGCAGCGCGGCCTGGATCAGGGCGCGCCGAAGTTCGTCCTGCCGCTGGCCGATGCACCGGTGGATTACGACCAGGTGTTCGGCCGTTCCGCGCCGCGTTCGCTGGAGATCGGTTTCGGCATGGGCCACTCGCTGCTGGAAATGGCAGCCGCTGCGCCGGAACAGGATTTCATCGGTGTCGAAGTTCACCGTCCGGGTGTCGGTGCGCTGCTCAATGGCGTGCTGACGCAGGGCCTGACCAACCTGCGGGTCTACGATTGCGACGCGATCGAAGTGCTCAATCGCTGCATCGCCGACAACAGCCTCGATCGTCTGATGCTGTTCTTCCCGGATCCGTGGCACAAGAGTCGTCACCACAAGCGCCGCATCGTTCAGGCGTCCTTCGCTGAGCTGGTGCGCAGCAAGCTGAAGGTTGGCGGCATTCTGCACATGGCCACCGACTGGGAACCGTACGCCGAATACATGCTGGAAGTGATGAACGTCGCCCCGGGCTATCGCAACCTCGCCGAAGACGGCAAGTGCGTGCCGCGCCCGGCTGAACGCCCGATCACCAAGTTCGAACGCCGCGGCGAACGTCTTGGGCATGGCGTGTGGGATCTGAAGTTCGAAAAGCTCGCTTAAGCATCACGCAATAAAACTGTGGGAGCCATTGGCTCCCACAGTTGTTTTAGCGGTACTCGGAAGTTACACCGTTGAAAGAAATTCCGCCGGAACCCGCTCTGTCAGCCAGACACCATTCTCGGCCTGATAGAACTTGAAGCCTTGTTCCTGCATCTGCCGTGCGGCGACTTGCAGAATCACGACCGTTCCGTAACGTTGCCCAACCGCCGAGGCGGTAGCGGTTTCCTGAGAAAGGTGCACGTGATGGCGTGACCCAGGAATCAATCCTTGCTCGTTGATCGAGTCCATGAAACGTGTCGCCGTGCCGTGATACAGCGTTTCCGGAGGCTGCTTTTCTTCGAACTGCAGCTCCACGCTTTTCGTCGAGTGGCCCTGTACGGCACGAATCGACTGGCCGTCTGGAGAGATCGAAAAGCGCTTCTTGTCACTGCTCGCCACGACGTTTTCAATCAGCGTGCGATCCAGCGTTCTACCGTCCCGCGCCGCGCCATTGATCAAGGCGTCGATGTCTGCCCAGCCTTCAGAGTCCAGCGTCAAGCCAATCGCCTGTGGCTCATGACGCAGCACGAAGCTGAGAAATTTGCTTGTTTCGTCCAGCAGTTTCTTGCTCATGAACTTCCCTGTCTGTTTTCAATGCGCGGTCAGCGGCGATCCGCGACTACGCCGATCAAAACGAGCACCACCAACAACACCGGTGCCAGGCTGTAGTTGTTGAACTGGCTCAAGCCCTTCACCACCCAAGGCGTGGCGTAGATCAGTGCCGCGCCGCTGCCGATCAGGCAGAGCAGAGCCATCAACGGGACGCGCAGGGCGCCGGCGATGCTGCCCAGGCGCTGGTCTACCCAGGCCTTGAAGTCAGCGCCGAACAGCACCAGCAGGCAGCCCACCAGGGCCAGCGCGATTTCCGAGAGGTTGCTGCGGCTCCAGCGGGACACGGTGGCGAGCAGGTCGAGTATCAAATCCATGCGGTTTCCTTAAGAGCGGTCAGCTCAGAAATTTCTGCAGCAAGTCGTTGAGGAACAGTTGTCCGCGCTCGGTGGCCGCCAGACGTGACGGTTCGACCTGCAACAGACCGCTTTGTTCGGCCTCGCGCCGGTGTTCGTCGAGGCTCTCCAGCGGCAGGCCGGTGCGCTCGGGATACAGGCGCGATTCGACACCGGCGGTCAGGCGCAGGGCGTTCATCAGGAACTCGAACGGCATCTCGTCGTTGGTCAGGGCTTTCTCGCCGGCCTGGAAGCTTTTGGCCGGGTTGAGGTAGTCCTTCGGCAGGCGAGTCTTCCAGGTGCGCACGATGCGCCCGTCCGGATGGCTGAGCTTGCCGTGGGCGCCGGCGCCGATGCCGATGAAGTCGCCGAAGCTCCAATAATTGAGGTTGTGTCGCGCCGGGCGACCCGGTTGGGCATAGGCCGAAACTTCGTACTGCGCGTAACCGTGCTCGGCCAGCAGCGCCTGCCCGGCCTCTTGAATGTCCCACAGCGTGTCGTCTTCCGGCAGCACCGGCGGCTGGTTCCAGAAAACGGTGTTCGGCTCCAGCGTCAGCTGATACCAGGAAATGTGCGTCGGCTTCAGCTCGATCGCCTGACGCAGATCGCTCAAGGCATCGTCCAACGACTGATCCGGCAAGCCGTGCATCAAGTCGAGGTTGAAGTTATCGAACCCGGCCTGGCGCGCCATGCCGGCGGCGCGGATGGCCTCGTCGCCGTTGTGGATACGGCCGAGGGCCTTGAGCTTTTCCTGCTGGAAGCTCTGGATACCGATCGACAGGCGATTGATCCCCAGTTTGCGGTAGGCGACGAACTTCTCTTGCTCGAAAGTCCCGGGGTTGGCTTCCAGGGTGATTTCGATGTCATCGGCAAACGGAATGCGCTGTTTCACGCCTTCGAGCAAGCGGCCGAGGGCTTCGGCACTGAACAGGCTCGGTGTGCCGCCGCCAAAGAAGATCGAACTCAGCTCACGGCCGTACACCGCGTGCAGGTCCTGATTGAGGTCGGCCAGCATCGCGTCGACGTATTCCTGCTCCGGCAGCACCGGGCTGGCGGTGTGGGAGTTGAAGTCACAATACGGGCATTTGCGCACACACCACGGGATGTGGATGTACAGCGCCAGGGGCGGCAGCTTCGGCAACGGCGCCCGAGGCGAGGAGGCGGCACCGCCGATGATCAGCGACGACGCGGAGGAGCTATCGGTCATTTCAAGCCCAGACGCAGGCGCAGCAGATCCATTGCACGGGCGCGGTGGCTGATCTGGTTCTTGTCGCTCGGGCTCAGCTCGGCGCTGGACACGTTACGCTCCGGGACCCAGAACAATGGGTCGTAGCCGAAACCGTGTTCACCGCTGGCGGCGGTCAGGATGCGCCCGTGCCACAGACCTTCGCAGAGGATCGGCAGCGGATCATCGGCATGACGCACCAGCGCCAGCACACAGACGAACTGCGCGCCGCGCTCGGCTTCCGGTACGTCCTTCAAGGCGTCGAGCAGTTTGGCGTTGTTCGCCGCGTCGCCCTTGCCGTCGGCGTAGCGCGCCGAGTAGATGCCCGGCGCACCGCCGAGGAAATCCACCGCCAGACCCGAATCGTCGGCCAGCGCCGGCAGCCCGGAGATGCGCGCGGCATTGCGGGCCTTAAGGATCGCGTTCTCGACGAACGACAGGCCGGTTTCTTCCGGCTCCACGCTGCTGAACTCGCCGATCGAGCGCAGTTGCACCGATTCGCCGAGCATGGCCTGGAGTTCCTTGAGTTTGCCGGCGTTATGGCTGGCCAGTACGAGTTGCTTGAGGTTCATCATTCGCCGGGGAAAAGCTCTTGGTTGAAATTGATGGTGTTGATCTTGTCGCCGTTCTGCACCTTGATTTCAAAGGTGCGGGTTTCCTGCTGTTCCACCGGGTACTGGGCGATGTAATAGATCGCGCCCTGTTCGGTGATCTGGCGGAATTTCAGCGGCACGCTCTGGCTGGTCAGGTCTTTGACCGTGCCGGTGACATTGGCGATCAACGGCTTGCCGTCCTTGATCACCGAGACATTGATCACGCCCTGATTCTTGCTGCGGATCAGCTCGGCGGCCTTGGCGATGTCCGGTTGCAGGTAGGTCGAGTTGAAGGTGTTGTAGTGCACCGTCACGTCGCCGAAGGTTTCCTGGCGCTCGCCTTTGATGACGTCGGCAGCCATGGCCGAGAGGCTCAGGCAGGCGGCCAATAGCGCGGTAATCAAGCGTCCCATGTTCGTTCTCCTCGCAATGTCGTGGTTCAGACCGCGATTCTGTGATCCTGCAGCCCCGGGCTGCTGACGCGGTAGATACCGATCTCACCTAACAGATTAGGCCATAGCTTACTGGCCCACCCGTGGCGGTGCTGTTGATCCACGGCAAGCCGATCAATGACCTTCGCCTCACGTTCGCGGCAAAGTTCTTCAAAGTCTTCGAAGGTGCAGAAGTGAATGTTCGGCGTGTTGTACCAGGTGTACGGCAGGAACTCGGACACCGGCATCCGGCCCTTGCTCGCCAAGTACCAGCGGCAGCGCCAGTGGCCGAAGTTGGGGAAGGTGATGATGCACTGGCGACCGACCCGCAGCATTTCGTCGAGGATCTTGTCCGGGTAGTGCACGGCTTGCAGGGCCTGGGTCATCACCACCACGTCGAAGCTGTTGCTGGCGAAGTTGCCCAGGCCCTTATCCAGGTCCTGTTCGATGACGTTGATGCCCTTGGCCACGCACTCGGCGATGTTGTCCGGGTCGTTTTCCAGGCCATAACCGGTGACCTGCTTGTGGTCGCGCAGCCAGGTCAGCAACTCGCCGTCACCGCAGCCGAGGTCGAGCACGCGGCTGCCGGCGGGGATCCATTCCTGGATGATTTCCAGATCAGCTCTCATGGCTTTCTCACAACGTAATGCGGTTCATGTAATTGCCGAACGCCTGCAAATAGCGCGGGATCGGAATCAGGAAGGCGTCGTGGCCCTGCGGCGCATCGATTTCCAGGTAGCTGACGTCCTTGCGCGCGGCCATCAGCGCGTCCACCAGTTCCCGCGATCGGGCCGGGGAGAAGCGCCAGTCGGTGGTGAACGACATCACGCAGAACTTCGCTTTGGCACCTTCGAAGGTTTTCGCCAGGTTATCGTCGAAGTTCGCCGCCGGATCGAAGTAATCCAGCGCCTTGGTCATCAACAGATACGTGTTGGCATCGAAGCGCCCGGAGAACTCTTCGCCCTGGTAGCGCAGGTAGCTTTCGACCTGGAACTCGACGCTGTGGAAGTCGTAGTTGAGCTTTTCGCTCTTCAGGCCACGGCCGAATTTCTCGCCCATGGAGTCGTCGGACAGGTAGGTGATGTGCCCGACCATCCGCGCCAGCATCAGCCCACGCTTGGGGATCACGCCCTGTTCCTGGAACGAGCCGCCGTGGAATTCCGGGTCGGTGAGAATCGCCTGGCGCGCCACTTCGTTGAAGGCAATGTTCTGCGCCGACAGCTTGGGGGCCGAGGCGATGGCCAGGCAGTGGCGCACGCGATCCGGATACGTGATGGTCCATTGCAGCGCCTGCATGCCGCCGAGGCTGCCACCGATCACCGCGGCCCACTGGTCGATGCCGAGCAGGTCGGCGAGGCGTGCCTGGCTGTGCACCCAGTCTTCCACGGTCAGCACCGGGAAGTCGGCGCCGAACGGTTTGCCGGTTTCCGGGTTGAGGCTGCTCGGGCCGGTGGAGCCGTTGCAACCACCAAGGTTGTTCAGGCTGACCACGAAGAACTTGTTGGTGTCGATCGGTTTGCCGGGGCCGATGCAGCTGTCCCACCAACCGGGCTTGCGGTCGTCGACGCTGTGGTAGCCGGCGGCATGGTGGTGGCCGGACAAGGCGTGGCAGATCAACACGGCGTTGCTCGCTTGCGCGTTCAGCGTGCCGTAGGTTTCGTAGATCAGGTCATAAGCGGCCAGCGAACGGCCGCAGGCCAGGGCCAGCGGTTCGCTGAAGTGCGCCGTTTGCGGCGTCACCAGACCAACAGAATCGGGGGGAAAGGCAGCTGGCATCGACCCTGCTCTCGTTGAAATGAGGCGTAAGTCTAAAGACCGGTGGGGTTAGCGGCAAGCAACTACCTGCGCTCGTTCCCACGCTCTGCGTGGGAACGCCTCATTGGACGCTCCGCGTCCGCTTCGGCGGGGACGCGGAGCGTCCCGGGATGCATTCCCACGCAGAGCGTGGGAACGATCAAGGTAAAACCAAACCCGGCAAATCCGGCAGTTTTTTGGGGGCGTGGATGCGCACACGTTTCTGCCGGTTCAACTCACCGCTGATCAGGCTGACCTGGCTCTTGGAGACTCCAAAAGCCTTGGCCAGAAACCCCATCAGGTACGCATTGGCCTTGCCCTCGACCGGCGGCGCGGTCAGGCGGATCTTCAAGCGGTCGCCGTGCAGCCCGCAGAAATCATCGCTGCGGGCTGCCGGTTGCAGATGACACTCGAGGATCAAGTCGTCACCGTCCCAACGAAACCAGCTCACATCAACAGGCGCAGGATTTCCGGCATCATCGTCATCGCCGCGAGGTTGTTGATCACCAGCATGTCGATCAGCTTCAGCGCGAGGAAGGCGAAGATCGGCGACAGGTCCAGACCGCCCATGCTCGGCAGGAAGCGACGGAACGGCGCCAGGGCCGGTTCGCAGATCTGGTTGACCAGCTCGGCGCCCGGGTTATGGCTGCCCGGAGCGACCCACGACAGGATCACGCTGATGATCAGGGCGAAGAAGAAAATCTTCAGGAACAGCGCGGTCACGCCGATGATCGACCAGATGAACAGTTGCAGCGGGTTGCCGGTGGTGCCGTAGGTCAGCAGCAGGGTCAGCGCCATCAGTGCCAGTTGCACGAGGATTGCCAGCACCAGCGACGACATGTCGAGGCCGAAGACGCTCGGGATGATCCGGCGCAGTGGCTTGAGCAGCGGCTGGGTGGCCTTGACCACGAACTGGCACAGCGGGTTATAGAAGTTCGCCCTTACCAGTTGCAGGACGAAGCGCAGCAGCACGATCAGCAGGTACAGGCTGCCGAGGGTTTGCAGCACGTAGACCGCTGCAGTGTTCAATCCAATCATGTAAGGCTCCTTATTTGCCCAGTTGTTCGGCCATTTCGGCCGAGCGGTGCGCGGCGGCGCCGAGTGCTTTTTCCACCAGGGCTTCGAAGCCGCCGGCCTGGAACGATTTGATCGCCGCTTCAGTGGTGCCCGCTGGCGAGGTCACGCGGCGGCGCAGTTCGGCGGCGTCGACGTCGCTGGACACGGCCATGTGCGCGGCGCCCAGTGCGGTTTGCAGGGTCAGTTGCTCGGCGGTTTCCTTCGGCAGACCGAGTTTGACGCCGGCGGCGGTCATGGCTTCGATCAGCAGGAAAAAGTACGCCGGGCCGGAACCGGAGACAGCGGTGACCGCGTCCAGTTGTTGCTCTTCGTTCAGCCACAGGGCGATGCCCACGGCGGACAGCAGCTCTTCCGCCTGTTGGCGCTGTTCGGCGCTCACTTCGCTGGTGGCGTACAGACCGCTCACGCCCTGACGCAGCAGCGCCGGGGTGTTGGGCATGCAGCGCACGATTGGTTGTTCGCCGAGCCATGCGGTCATGCTGGCGCAGGTGATGCCGGCGGCAATCGACACCACCAGTTGATTCGGTTTCAGGCTCGGGCGGATGGCTTCGCACACGGCTTTCATGGCCTGTGGCTTGACCGCCAGCACGACAACGTCGGCACCGTCGATGGCCTGGGCATTGTCGGCGAAGGCTTCGATGCCGTGCTCGGCGCTGACCCGGTTGCGGGTCTCTTCGCCCGGATCGCTGGCGCGGATCGATGCGGCTTCCAGACCCTTGGCCCGCAGGCCGCCGATCAGGCTGGCGGCCATGTTGCCGGCACCGATAAAGGCAATACGCGTGTTGCTCATGTCAGGTCCTTATCTGGAAATCATCAAGATTGGGAGTAGTCGCGAGCGCCAAACAGGGCCGTACCGATACGGACCCAGGTGGCGCCCTGGGCAATGGCCGACTCGAGGTCGTGGCTCATGCCCATGGAAAGTGTGTCGAGCGGCAGATCGAGGCTGGCCTGCAGCTTCTGAACAGCGGCGAATGCGGCGTCTTGCTCGGCGCGATCTTCGGTCGGCTCGGGAATTGCCATCAGCCCGCGCAGCTTCAGGCGCGGCAGGGCGCTGATGGCCTGTGCCAGCGCCGGCAGGTCGGCCGGGGTGCAGCCGGACTTGCTGGCTTCACCGCTGACGTTGACCTGAATGCAGATGTTCAGTGGCGGCAGATCCGCCGGACGTTGTTCGGACAGGCGTTGGGCGATTTTCAGGCGGTCCACGGAGTGCACCCAGGCGAAATGCTCGGCAATCGAGCGGGTCTTGTTCGACTGAATGGGGCCGATGAAGTGCCAGATCAAGGGCAGGTCGGCCAGTTCGAGCTGTTTGCCCAGGGCTTCCTGCAGGTAGTTCTCGCCAAAGTCGCGCAGGCCGGCGGCGTACGCTTCGCGCAGGGCTTCGGCGGGTTTGGTCTTGCTCACGGCCAGCAGCTGGACGCTGTTTTCATCGCGGCCGGCGGCTTTGACGGCTGCCTTAATGCGCGAACTAACCTGGAGAATGTTGTCTGCTATCGTGGACATCAAGAGGCGCCAGCGGTCTGAAGGTTCGCGGCATTCTACTGGAATTGAGGGACGCTATGGATATCACTGAACTGCTGGCCTTCAGCGCCAAACAGGGCGCTTCCGACCTGCACCTGTCGGCCGGACTGCCGCCGATGATCCGCGTGGATGGCGATGTGCGACGGATCAATCTGCCGGCGCTGGATCACAAGCAGGTGCATGAGCTGATCTACGAAATCATGAACGACACCCAACGGGTGGAGTTCGAGAAACATCTGGAAACCGACTTTTCCTTCGAAGTGCCCGGCGTGGCGCGTTTTCGGGTCAACGCCTTCAACCAGAACCGTGGCGCCGGCGCCGTGTTCCGCACCATTCCGTCGAAAGTGCTGAGCATGGAAGACCTCGCCATGGGTGATGTCTTTCGCAAGATCACCGACGCCCCGCGCGGTCTGGTGCTGGTGACCGGGCCGACCGGTTCCGGCAAGTCCACCACCCTGGCGGCGATGATCGATTACCTCAACACCCACCGTCATCACCACATCCTGACCATCGAAGACCCGATCGAATTCGTTCACGAATCGCGCAAATGCCTGATCAATCAGCGTGAGGTCCATCGCGATACCCGCAGTTTCGCCACGGCGTTGCGTTCAGCGCTGCGTGAAGACCCGGACGTGATCCTGGTGGGCGAGATGCGCGATCTGGAAACCATCCGCCTGGCGTTGACCGCTGCCGAAACCGGGCACCTGGTGTTCGGCACGCTGCACACCACGTCGGCGGCCAAGACCATCGACCGGGTGGTGGACGTGTTCCCGGGGGATGAGAAGTCCATGGTGCGCTCGATGTTGTCCGAGTCGCTGCTGGCCGTGGTGTCGCAGACGCTGATCAAGAAGATCGGCGGCGGGCGGGTGGCGGCGCACGAGATCATGCTCGGCACATCGGCGATCCGGAACCTGATCCGCGAGGACAAGGTGGCGCAGATGTATTCGGCGATCCAGACCGGCGGGTCGCTGGGGATGCAGACACTCGACATGTGCCTGAAGGATCTGGTGACCAAGGGCCTGATCAGTCGCGAACATGCGCGGGAGAAGGCGCGGACACCGGATAATTTCTAGGGACGAAAAAAAACGCAGCCCGAAGGCTGCGTTTTTTATGATCTGTACAGATCAGCGCTGAACCACGCGCATCTGCTTGCCACCTGGTTCTTTCGGCAGCACGCGCTTGGCTACCACGTAATGCTGTTCCCAATACGGCTTGTTCAGCGTATCGATGCTCACCGCTTTACCACGACGCGGCGCGTGGATGAAGCGGTCGTTGCCCAGGTAGATGGCAACGTGATTGACCCGACGGCTCTTGATGTTGAAGAAAATCAGGTCGCCCGGCTTGAGATCCTTGCGCTCGACTTTCTCGCCGTGGCCGCTGGCCATGGCATTCGAGGTGCGGGGCAGGTCGAAAGTCGCGTCGTTGAACGCGTATTTCACCAGACCGCTGCAATCGAAGCCTTTACTTGGGCTGCTGCCGCCCCAACGGTAAGGTGTACCGAGGACGTTCACCGCGCGACTGAGGACGTTGCTGCTTTCCTTGTTCGCCATCGGTGGGACCAGCTTGCCGTGACTCTTGCTGGCGAGCGTGGTGTGTTTCGTTTGCTTGCCTTTGTTCGAAGGAGCAGAGGCATGGGATTTAGGGGTGAAGCCGTTGACGTTGGGAAGACGTTGCTCACGATTGGTGGCGTGGGCGGCCAGTGGCATTAATAGGCAAATGGTTAGCCATGTCTTGAAAAATGGACGCATTAGGCAGGGCTCTTATGTGTTAGCGCGCAACTTTATAACAGCTTTTTTGTCCCTTCCGAGGCCGTTGGTCGATTCAAAAGGCGGGCAACGGAACCAAACAAGCGGCAAATAGACGCAATTGTCGGACAGAAGTCAGGTGCTATAAGGCTTTGACGGAACACACGGTAGCATTTGCCGTACGTCGGCTACCTGTAAAAAAGTCACAAAGAATTAAAGAATATTTATCTATCGTGTGAATCGAGGTCTTCATGAACAGCTATCAGCTACCCCGTGTGAAGGAAAAAGACACCCATAGCAAAGTGATCGGTTACCTGCTGTGGATCTTCGGTTTTACCGGTTCTCACCGCTTCTATTACGGCAAGCCGGTGACCGGAACGATCTGGTTTTTCACCTTCGGGCTACTGGGGATCGGCTGGCTGATCGACGTGTTCCTGATCCCGGCGATGGATCGGGAAGCGGATCTGCGATTTGCGGCGGGGCCGATCGAATACAACGTGGCGTGGATCCTGCTGACGTTCCTCGGGGTGTTCGGTGTGCACCGGATGTACCAGGGCAAGTGGATCACAGGCTTGCTGTACCTGCTGACCGGCGGATTGTTCTTTATTGGCGTGCTGTATGACTTCTGGACGCTGAACGATCAGGTGTCGGTGCGTAATGCCGAAGGGCGGGGCGCTTTTCAGTAAGTGATGGCGAGGGAGCAAGCTCCCTCGCCATTTTTTTATGCCTGGTGGCTGATCCGGCCATCCACCAAGGTGTAACGCACCACACTCGGCAGGCTATGGCCGAGGAACGGGCAGTTCTCGCCCTTCGACAGCCAGGTTTCGCCGGCAACGGTCGAGGCCTTCGGATCGAACAGCACGATATCCGCCGCGCCACCCACCGCCAGTTTGCCCGCCGGCAGGCGCAAGGCCTCGGCCGGGCCGGCGCTCAGGCGTGAGAGCAGGGTCGGCAGGTCCAGCAGACCATCCTCGACCAGCGTCATCGCCAGCGGCAGCAGCAGCTCGACGCTGCTGATGCCCGGCTCGGTCGCGCCGAACGGTGCCAGTTTCGCATCGCGCTCGTGGGGTTGGTGATGGCTGGAAATCGCCGAGACCACGCCGGACTTCACCGCTTCACGCAGGCCGTCGCGGTCGGCGCGGGTGCGCAGCGGCGGTTGCACGTGATACAGGCTGCTGAAGTCGATCAGCGCTTCGTCCGTCAGGATCAACTGATACAGGGCGACATCCGCCGTGACTTTCAAACCACGGGCCTGGGCCTGAGCGATCAGGGCCACGCCGCGAGCGCTGGTGAGCTGGCTGAAATGCGCACGCACGCCGGTCTGCTCGACCAGCAGCAGGTCACGGGCCAGGGCCACGGTTTCAGCGGTTTCCGGGATGCCCGGCAGACCGAGGAAACTGGCGGTGGCGCCTTCGTGGGCCAGGCCGCCGTCGGCCAGGTCGTGATCCTGGGAGTTGAAAATCACCGTCAGGTCGAAGGTCGCCGCGTAATCGAGCGCCCGGCACAGGGTGCGGGTGTTGCGGAAACTTTCCAGGCCGTTGCCGAAGGCCACGCAACCGGCGTCGCGCAGGGCCACCAGCTCGGCCAGTTGCTCGCCATCCAGGCCTTTGCTCAGGGCGCCGATCGGGAACACCTTGGTGTTGCCGGCCTCGCGGGCGCGGTCGAGGATCAGCTCGGCCACTGCGGAGGTGTCGAGCACCGGCTTGGTTTTCGGCGGGCAGCACAGGCTGGTCACGCCGCCGGCCGCCGCAGCGCGGGTTTCGCTGGCGATGGTGCCTTTGCGGCTGTAGCCCGGCTCGCGCAGGGCGACGTTCAGGTCTACGAGGCCTGGAGCCGCGACAAGGCCTTGGGCATCGATGGTTTCGAGGGCGGTGAAACCGGCCGGTGCGGCGCCGAGGGCGACGATCTTGCAGGCTTCAACGTGAATATCGGTGACTTGATCCAGGCCGCTGCTTGGATCGATGACGCGGGCGCCGAGAATGCTGAGCTTCACTGGGCGTTCTCCTGCTCGAATTGGCGCTGGGCTGTTTGTCCGCTCATGGCCATCGACAACACGGCCATACGGATCGCGATGCCGTAGGTGACTTGATTGAGGATCACCGAGTGTGGGCCGTCGGCCACCGCCGACTCGATCTCCACGCCGCGGTTGATCGGCCCCGGGTGCATGACGATGCAATCGGGCTTGGCGCCGGCCAGGCGCGCGGTGGTCAGGCCGAACAGGCGGTAGAACTCGCCTTCGCTCGGCAGCAGGCCGCCGGTCATGCGCTCACGCTGCAGGCGTAGCATGATCACCACGTCGACGTCTTTCAGGCCTTCGGTCATGTCGGTGTAGACCTTCACGCCGTATTGCTCGATGCCGATCGGCAGCAGGGTTTTCGGTGCGATCACGCGGATGTCCGGGCAACCGAGGGTCTTCAGGGCGAGCATGTTCGAGCGCGCCACCCGCGAGTGCAGGATGTCGCCGACGATGGCCACCGAGAGGTTTTCGAAGCTGCCCTTGTGCCGACGGATGGTCAGCATGTCGAGCATGCCCTGGGTCGGGTGGGCGTGGCGGCCGTCGCCGCCGTTGATGATCGCCACTTGCGGGCACACATGTTCGGCGATGAAGTGCGCAGCGCCCGAATCACCGTGGCGTACGACGAACATGTCGGCGGCCATGGCTTCGAGGTTGCGCAGGGTGTCGAGCAGGGTTTCGCCCTTGCTGGCCGACGAAGTCGACACGTTCAGGGTGATCACGTCTGCCGACAGCCGCTGGGCCGCCAGTTCGAAGGTGGTGCGGGTGCGGGTGGAGTTTTCGAAGAACACGTTGCACACGGTCTTGCCGCGCAGCAACGGGACCTTCTTCACGGCCCGTGCGCCGACTTCGAGGAACGAGTCGGCGGTGTCGAGGATTTCCGTCAGCAACTCGCGGCGCAGGCCGTCGAGCGAGAGGAAGTGGCGCAGCTGGCCCTGATCATTGAGCTGCAGCGGGCGCTTGGTATCTAGAGGCGTCATCGCGAAGGGGACTCTCAATAGGGCGGATTAAAGGGCGAGGTCTTGCAGTTCGAGGGCCAGCTCCGGGCCGGACAGCTTCACCCGTTCGTGGGGGCTAAGCGACAGCGTCGCGCCGACCACGTTCGGGCGGATCGGCAGTTCGCCGGCGTCCAGGTCCAGCAGGCAGACCAGCGTCACGCTGGCCGGGCGGCCGTAGTCGAACAGTTCGTTCATGGCGGCGCGGATGGTGCGGCCGCTCATCAGTACGTCGTCGATCAGCACCAGATGCTGGCCTTCGATTTCGAAGGGCAGGGCGGACGGACGCACTTGCGGGTGCAGGCCGTTCTGGCTGAAGTCGTCGCGATAGAAGGAAACATCCAGCGTGCCCAATGGCGCATCGCTGCCCAGCTCTTCGAGCAGGGCCTGGGCGACCCAGACGCCGCCGGTGCGGATGCCGATGTAACGCGGTTCGCTGATATCACGCTGGGCAAGGTGCGCCTTGAGGCGGGTCGCCATCTGGCTGATCAGATCGGCGGGATTGGGCAGGCTCATGGTTGCTCCTTCTTGGGGTCGAGCCGGTTCTCGCGAACCGAGGCTCGGGTTGTAACCAAAAGAAAAGCGCCGTAGCGCTTGTCAGGATTCAAATAGTGCGGTGTTTTCGTCGAGCCAGCCTTGCAGCAGCAGGGCGGCGGCGATGGCGTCCACCGGGTTGTCGCGGTAACTGCCTTTCTGCCCGCCGCGCACCAGTCGTTCGCCCTTGGCTTCAAAGGTCGTCAGGCGCTCGTCGTGGGTGTAGAAAGGCAGGTTGTAGCGGCCGTTGAGGCGACGGGCGAATTTCTCGGCGCGCAGGCACATCTCGCTGGGCGTGCCGTCCATGTTCAGCGGCAGGCCGACCACCACGGCGTCGGGTTTCCATTCCTTTATAAGCGCTTCGACCTGATTCCAGTCCGGCACACCGTTTTGCGCCTTCAAGGTGCACAGTTCGCGGGCCTGGCCGGTAATCACCTGGCCGACCGCCACGCCGATCTGTTTGGTGCCGTAGTCGAAGCCGAGGATCAGGCGCAGGGCCATCAGGCGTGCCCTGCCTGGCTGGTCAGCAGATTGAGGTTGATCCCCAAATGCTTGGCCGCCGCTTCCAGACGCAGCTCGCTGCTGGTGTTGAACAGGATGTCGGCATCGTACGGGCAGGTCAGCCAGGCGTTGTCGGCCATTTCAGCCTCCAGTTGCCCGGCTTCCCAGCCGGCGTAGCCGAGGGCGATCAGGCTTTTCGCCGGGCCCACGCCGTCAGCGATGGCGAACAGCACGTCTTGGGAAGTGGACAGTGCCAGCTCGCCTTCCAGTTCGACGGTCGCCTGGAAGGTCTTGCCCGCCGGGTGCAGCACGAAACCGCGATCGGTCTGCACCGGGCCGCCGATGAAGATCGGCACATGCTGGCACAGCGCTGGCGGATCGATGTCCGGGCGCAGTTGCTCGAGGATGTCGGCCAGATTCAGCTCTTGCGGTCGGTTGACCACCAGCCCCATGGCCCCATTGGCCGTGTGCTCGACGATGTAGGTCAAGGTGTGGGCAAAGTTCGGGTCGGCCATGTGTGGCATGGCGATCAGGAAGTGATGCTTGAGGTAGCTGGGGCTGACGTTTTTCATGTGCGGTAGTGTGGCGTTCGGGGGGCGAACTGACAAGCTGGAGCGGTCAAAAGATCGGCTCAGTTGCTGGACAACCGGTCGCCCCGGGCGAATTTCCAGGTGCGGATGATTTCCAGTCGGTCGATGTCCGACAGATCCCCGGTAAACGGTGCGAAAGGCGCGGCCAGCCGGACGATGCGTTGCGCCGCCTGATCCAGCAGCGGCTGGCCGGAGGATTCCAGCACCAGCACTTCATACAGCGAGCCGTCGCGGTTGATCGACACCATCAGGCGCAGATTGCCGTAGATCTGCTGGCGACGGGCTTCGTCGGGGTAATTGAGGTTGCCGATGCGCTCGACCTTCTTGCGCCATTCGTCCTTGTACCAGGCGCCCTTGTCGCGCATGGTCGAGGCCGCGCTCAGGCGGTGGATGCGCGGACGCTTGGCGTACAGCTGTTGTTCGTTGGCCAGTTCGGCTTCCAGGCTGGCGATGTCGCTGGAGAGCTGCGAGCTGTCGAAAGTCGGGGCGTCGACCGTCGGTTTGGTCTCGGTCTTGGCTTCTTCTTTTTTGGTCGGTGCCTTTTTCGGTTTCGGCGCGACGGTGGTCACGGCCGCCTTGGGCGCCGCTTCCTGCACTTCCGTCTTGGCGGCCGGCGGCGGGGTGACCTTCTTGACCTGATTGTCCTGGAACGGCGCGACCTCGGTGGTCTTGGGGATCGCCTTCTTGTCGAGGGTGCCGCTGCCTTCCTGGTTTTCCTGGGCGAGGAAATCAGCCTTCTTGGGCTTGGTTTCGCTCTTGAAGGTGGCGAGGGTGATTTCCAGGGTTTTGCTGATCTGCTTGGGCTCGACCATGGTGAAACCCACGCCGAGCAGCAGCGCCAGATGGATCAGCGCCGCGAGAAACAGGGTAAATCCGAGGCGATCGACCGGGCGCACGCCTTTATGGGCGAGTTCAGCGGGCAGATCGGACGGAAGTGTCATGACAAGAAAACCAACATCGCGTTTTTCACAGGCCGCGCATGATAACGCAATGTTGGTTTCTCGCCTTGGGCTTCAAGCATCAAGCGACAGGCTGCATGTGACACACATCAAGCTTGCAGCTTTTTCTCGATGGCATCCATCAGCAGGCCGCCGATGTCGGTGCCGAAGGCATTGTCGATCTCGCGGATGCAGGTCGGGCTGGTGACGTTGATTTCGGTCAGGTGTTCACCGATCACATCCAGGCCGACGAACAGCAGACCCTTCGCGCGCAAGGTCGGGCCGACCTGAGCGGCGATCCAGCGATCCTTGTCGGTCAGCGGACGGGCTTCGCCACGGCCGCCGGCCGCGAGGTTGCCACGGGTTTCGCCCTGGGCCGGAATCCGCGCCAGGCAGTAATCCACCGGCTCGCCGTCGATCATCAGGATGCGTTTGTCGCCATCCTTGATCGCCGGCAGGTACGCCTGGCCCATGATCTGTTGGGTGCCGAGTGCGGTCAGGGTTTCGAGGATCACTGACAGGTTCGGATCGCCGACGCGGTGACGGAAGATCGACGTGCCGCCCATGCCGTCCAGCGGTTTGAGGATCACGTCGCCATGCTTGGCGGCGAATTCACGCAGCACGTCGGCGCGGCGGCTGACCACGGTTGGCGGCGTGCACTGCGGGAACAGCGTGGCGAACAGTTTTTCATTGCAGTCGCGCAGGCTCTGCGGCTTGTTGACCACCAGTACGCCGGCGGCTTCGGCCTGTTCGAGCAGGTAGGTGGAGTAGACGAACTCCATGTCGAACGGCGGATCCTTGCGCATCAGGATCACGTTCAGGTCGCTCAGCGGCAGATCCTGCTCGGCGCCCAGTTCGAACCATTTTTCCGGGTTGGCGAAGACTTTCAGCGGCTTCATCCGCGCCCGTGCCTGACCTTCGCCCTGATAAAGGTCCTGCTGTTCCATATAGAACAGTTCCCAGC
Organism: Pseudomonas sp. FW215-R2; assembly: GCF_058789255.1. Lineage (NCBI taxonomy): Bacteria > Pseudomonadati > Pseudomonadota > Gammaproteobacteria > Pseudomonadales > Pseudomonadaceae > Pseudomonas > Pseudomonas sp. FW215-R2. The sequence continues at coordinate 235,992 of NZ_JBYTBO010000002.1, read as the reverse complement.
CGCGCTTCTGCGCCGCCAGCAGCATGGCCAGCGAGCTATCCTTTTTATAGGAAATGCTGGCGATTGGGTCCATGACTATCCCGACGCGAACGCTCATTGGGTTTTCCTCGAAAATTGGCTACCGGATCGGTATGAAAAAAGTGCCGCCAGAGTGGCTCCGGGCGGGTTTTCGGTCAAGGAAAAACCCGTCGATAGATTGCTTCTGGAGACTGTGCTAAAAAGGCTGCCAGCCGTGCTGGCCCTTGAACATCAAGGGTTTCCAGCCATCAGTCATCGCAAAACGGACAAATTGATTCGCAAAGGCGACGGTAGAGCCCCCTTATGGAACAGCAGTCCAGCGCCTTGAAGGTCATGGTGATCGACGACTCGAAAACGATTCGTCGCACCGCCGAGACCCTGTTGAAAAATGCAGGGTGCGAAGTCATCACGGCGATCGACGGTTTCGACGCCCTGGCGAAGATCGCCGACAACCACCCCGGGATCATTTTTGTCGACATCATGATGCCGCGTCTGGATGGTTATCAGACCTGCGCTTTAATCAAGAACAACAGTGCTTTCAAGGCAACGCCGGTGATCATGCTGTCGTCCCGCGACGGGCTGTTCGACAAGGCCAAGGGGCGGATTGTCGGTTCCGATCAATTTTTGACCAAGCCTTTCAGCAAGGAAGAACTGCTCGACGCGATTGCGGCCCATGTTCCGGGCTTTACCGCTGATTTGCCGCAGTAAGACACGCACAGTGACGCTCGGCCAGCGGGCCCGGTGTCGACAAGAAAAATGGGGAAGACCATGGCACGTATTCTGATCGTCGATGATTCGCCGACCGAAATGTACAAACTGACCGGCATGCTGGAAAAGCACGGCCACGAAGTGTTGAAAGCCGAAAACGGCGCCGACGGCGTGGCCCTGGCCCGTCAGGAAAAACCCGACGCGGTGCTGATGGACATCGTCATGCCCGGCCTCAACGGTTTCCAGGCGACCCGCCAACTGACCAAGGACGCTGAAACCAGCCACATCCCGGTCATCATCATCACCACCAAGGATCAGGAAACCGACAAGGTCTGGGGCACTCGCCAGGGCGCCAAGGATTACCTGACCAAACCGGTCGATGAAGACACGCTGATCAAGACCCTGAACAACGTGCTGGCCGGTTGATCGCGCCGCCATGAGCGAGTCGCTGACCGCGTTCGAACTGTTGTGGCAGATCGACCAGCGCTGTCGCCTGCTGGCGGCGGACCTGCCGTCGCAGCCGGCGCGCCAGGATCGCTGGAGCGGCATCGGCTTTCGTCTGGGCGAGCACTGGTACGTCGCGCCGATGGGCGACGTCAGCGAAGTGCTGCCCGAACCGCGTTTCACCCAACTGCCGGGGGTAAAGCCGTGGGTCAAGGGCGTGGCCAATCTGCGCGGGCGGTTGTTGCCGATCATGGACCTGTGCGGATTCTTCGGCCATGAGCTGTCACCCATGCGCAAGCAGCGGCGGGTATTGGTAGTGGAGCATCAGGACGTTTTTGCCGGTGTGCTGGTCGATGAGGTCTTCGGCTTGCAGCACTTCGAGCAAGACAGCTTCGAACCCGTCTCGATCCGTAAACGGCAAGGCTCCAAGGGCGAGTTCGTCAAAGGGTATTTCCGGCGCGAGCAGAACTGGCGAGTGTTCAGCCTGTTTGCGCTGGCGCAGTCACCGAGTTTCATGCACGTCGCGGTTTAACAGGCGAGGACCGATGATCAAAGCAAAAACCAGCAAGCCCGCAGAAGGCTCGCGCAGCCGCTCGCAGATCATCGTGCTGTTCATCGCGCTGATCGTGTTCATCATGCTGCTGTTCGCCAACTTCGCTTACCTCAACACCCAGGCCAATTACGACAAACAGTACATCGGTCACGCCGGTGAGCTGCGGGTGCTGTCGCAGCGGATCGCCAAGAACGCCACCGAAGCGGCGGCCGGCAAGTCGGCCGCGTTCAAGCTGCTCAGCGATGCGCGCAACGATTTCGCCCAGCGCTGGGGTTACCTGAAGAAGGGCGATCCGGCCACCGGCCTGCCGCCGGCACCGTCCACCGTGCGCCCGGAAATGCGCGCCGTGCAGCTGGACTGGGAACGCCTGCTGAAAAACACCGACGCCATCCTGTCCAGCGAACAGACTGTACTGTCCCTGCATCAGGTCGCCGCAACCCTGGCCGAAACCGTGCCGCAGTTGCAGATCGAATACGAAAAAGTCGTCGAGATCCTCCTGCAACGCGGCGCCCCGGCGGCGCAGGTGGCGATGGCCCAGCGTCAGTCGCTGCTGGCCGAGCGGATTCTCGGCGCGGTGAATACCGTGCTCTCCGGCGATGAAAACTCGCAACAGGCTGCCGATGCCTTCGGTCGTGACGCCGCGCGTTTTGGTCAGGTGTTGAACGGCATGCTGCAAGGCAACCCGACACTGAAGATCAGCCAGGTCGAAGACCGCGACGCCCGCGCTCGTCTGAGCGAGATTTCCGAGCTGTTCCAGTTCGTCTCGGGCTCAGTGGATGAAATCCTCGAAACCTCGCCGGAGCTGTTCAAGGTCCGCGAGTCCGCCACCAACATCTTCAGCCTGTCGCAGACCCTGCTCGACGAAGCCTCGCACCTGGCCACCGGTTTCGAGAACCTCGCCGGCGGCCGCAACACCGACACCATCGGCGGTTACGTGCTGGGCCTGCTGGCGCTGGCGTCGATCATCCTGATCGGCATGGTCATGGTCCGGGAAACCAACCGGCAGTTGCAGGAAACCGCCGAGAAGAACGAACGTAACCAGAACGCGATCATGCGTCTGCTGGATGAAATCGAAGATCTCGCCGATGGTGACCTGACGGTAACGGCTTCGGTGACCGAAGACTTCACCGGGACCATCGCCGATTCGATCAACTATTCGGTCGACCAGTTGCGCGACCTGGTGGCGACCATCAACCTCACCGCCGGCCAGGTCGCCGCTGCGGTGCAGGAAACCCAGGCCACCGCCATGCACCTGGCCCAGGCTTCCGAGCATCAGGCCCAGCAGATTTCCGAAGCCTCGACCGCGATCAACGACATGGCCCAGTCCATCGATCAAGTGTCGGCCAACGCCGCCGAATCCTCGGCGGTGGCCGAGCGTTCGGTGGAGATCGCCAACAAGGGCAACGAGGTGGTGCACAACACCATCCACGGCATGGACAACATTCGCGAACAGATCCAGGACACCGCCAAACGCATCAAGCGTCTGGGCGAGTCGTCCCAGGAAATCGGCGACATCGTCAGCCTGATCGACGACATTGCCGACCAGACCAACATCCTCGCCCTCAACGCGGCGATTCAGGCGTCGATGGCCGGTGACGCCGGACGTGGCTTCGCCGTGGTTGCCGACGAAGTGCAACGGCTGGCCGAACGTTCGTCCGCCGCGACCCGGCAGATCGAGACACTGGTACGGGCGATCCAGACCGACACCAACGAAGCCGTGATTTCCATGGAACAGACCACCACCGAAGTGGTGCGCGGCGCGCGGCTGGCGCAGGATGCCGGTGTGGCCCTGGAAGAAATCGAAGGCGTGTCCAAGACCCTCGCGGCGCTGATCCAGAGCATTTCCAACGCGGCGCAGCAGCAGACGTCTTCGGCCGGGCAGATTTCCCTGACGATGAACGTGATCCAGCAGATCACCTCGCAGACCTCGTCCGGCTCCACGGCCACCGCCGAAAGCATCGGCAACCTGGCGAAAATGGCCAGCCAGTTGCGGCGTTCGGTGTCCGGGTTCACCTTGCCCGCGGCGGCAGCGCCCGCCACGGACAAGGCGTGAGTTCATGTCGAGCGGAGTGGTTATGGGTGACCGGCACGACTACGTGGCCCTCGAATGGGTCAAGGGCGAAATTGCTGAAACGCTGAGACAGGCGCATCAGGCCATCGAAGCCGTGCTCGACGATCCGCAGTCGGTGCCCGGCCTCGACGAGTGCCTGGCGTGCATCCACCAGGTCCACGGCAGTCTGCAGATGGTCGAGTTCTACGGCGCGGCCTTGCTCGCCGAAGAGATGGAGCACCTGGTCGAAGCCCTGCAGAACGATCGCGTCAGCCACCGCGACGAAGCCTTGCACCTGCTGTTGCAGGCCTTCGGTCAGTTACCGATTTACCTCGATCGCGTGCAAGGTGCCCGCCGTGACTTGCCGCTGGTGGTGCTGCCACTGATCAACGACTTGCGCAGTGCCCGGGGCGAAAGCCTGTTGTCCGAGACCAGCCTGTTCAGCCCGCAATTGCCCGAGCTGCCGCCGCTAAGCGCGGAAGCGTTGGCCCTGCTGGAACCGGCGGATCTGCCCAATGTGTTGCGCAAGCTACGGCAGATGTTGCAGATGGCACTGGTGGGATTGCTCCGCGAACAGGACGACCAGACGCATCTCGGTTACCTGAGCAAAGTCTTCACCCGCCTCGAAGCCTTGAGCGGCGAGGCACCGTTGAGCCCGTTGTGGCAGGTCGCCTCGGCGCTGGTCGAGGGCATGCGCGAAGGCCGGATCGCCAACAGCCCGGCCCTGCGCAGCCTGTTCAAGGACGCCGACAAGGAACTCAAGCGTCTGCTCGAGCAAGGCATGGCCGGCCTCAACCAGCCACCGCCGCCCGAGCTGTTCAAAAGCCTGCTGTTCTATATTGCCAAAGCCGAACATCCCACCGGGCAGATGCTGACCATGAAAGATCGCTACTCCCTGGACGACGCGTTGCCCGACAGCGCGATGGTCGACGAAGAACGCGCGCGGCTGGCCGGCCCCGACCGCGATGCCATGCGCTCGGTGCTCGCGGCGTTGTGCGAAGAGCTGGTGCGGGTCAAGGAGCGCCTCGACCTGTTCGTGCGCAGCGATCGCCAGCACACCTCGGATCTGGACAGCCTGCTGGCGCCGCTGCGGCAGATCGCCGACACCCTCGCGGTGCTCGGTTTCGGCCAGCCGCGCAAGGTCATCATCGATCAACTGGCGGTGGTGCTCAGCCTCGCTCAGGGCCAGCGCGAACCGAACGACGCCACGCTGATGGACGTCGCCGGCGCCTTGCTTTACGTCGAAGCGACGCTGGCCGGAATGGTCGGCACGGTGGAACCGGAGAGCCCGGAAGACTCGCGCCTGCCAACCACCGACCTGACGCAGATCCATCAGATCGTGATCAAGGAAGCGCGTATCTGCCTGCAACAGGCCAAGGACATGATCGTCGACTACATCGACGCCGACTGGGATCGCCAGCAACTGCAACCGTTGCCAGCGCTGCTGACCCAGGTGCGCGGCGCACTGGCGATGATTCCGTTGACCCGTGCGGCGAGCCTGCTGGAAGCCTGTAACGGGTTCATCCGCGAGCATCTGCTGCTCGATCCCCATGAGCCGGGCTGGCAGCAACTGGATAACCTCGCCGATGTCATCACCAGCCTTGAGTATTACCTCGAACGCCTGACCGATGACCCGCAGGCGCCGAGCGAGCAACTGCTGGATGTCGCGCAGAAAAGCCTGGCCAGCCTCGGCTACTTTCCTGACGAGCCGCCCAGCGAACAGCATGTGCCGGTGCTCGACGATGTGCTCAGCCCCAGCGAAGCGCTGGTGATGCAGGACCTGCAGGAACTCGATGACCCGGACATCGTGCAGTCGCTGGCCGATGTGCTGGCCAGCCCGGTGTCGGCGGTCAACCCGCCGGCGCTGACCACGCCCGGCAGTCTGCTGCCGCCACCGGCCGATGAAGAGCCGGTGGACGACGAGTTGCGTGAGGTGTTCCTCGAAGAGACCGAGGAAGTGCTCGATGTGCTGCGCGAATACCTGCCGCGCTGGACCGCCGATCCGCAGGATCGCACAGCCCTCAGTGAGCTGCGCCGGGCCTTTCACACCTTGAAAGGCAGCGGTCGCATGGTGCGTGCGCTGGTTCTCGGCGAACTGGCCTGGGCGGTGGAAAACCTGCTCAACCGGGTGCTGGAACACAGCGTCGAACCGGGCCCGGCGGTGCAACAATTGCTCGCCGATACGTTGCTGTTGCTGCCGGACCTGATTGCCGAGTTCGCCATCAACCACCAGCGTCAGCGCCAGGATGTCGATCAGCTGGCGGCTCGCGCCCACGCCTTGGCCAAGGGCGCCACGCCGCTGCCGGCCGAAGACGTGGAAGACGTCGCTGCGCTCGATCCGCTGTTGCTGGAGATTTTCCGCAACGAAGCCGAAACCCACCTCGCCAGCCTCAACCGCTTCCTCGATCAGGCCGCCGAACACGTGCCGTTGCAGGCCAGCGATGAATTGCAGCGAGCGCTGCACACCCTCAAGGGCAGCGCGTCGATGGCCGGCGTATTGCCGATCGCCGAACTGGCGGCGCCGCTGGACAAACTGGCCCGGGAATACAAGGCCCATCAACTGGCGCTGGACCTCGACGAAGTGGAATTGCTGCTGGAAGCCGAGGGCCTGTTCCGCGTCGGTCTGCGTCAGCTCAAGCACGATCCGCTGGCGCCGATTGTCGGTGCCCAGTCGTTGATCAAACGCACCGAAACCCTGCTGAGTGAGCGGCTGGAATCGATCCTCAATGCGCCGAGCAGCAGCTTGCGGGTCAAGCGTGATCCGCAACTGATCAACAACTTCCTGGCCCAGGGCATGGACATCCTGCTCGACGCCGAAAACCTCCTGCAACGCTGGCAGCAGCACCCCGGCGAACGCCAGGAACTCAGCGCGCTGCTGGATGAACTGACGACCCTCGGCGAGGGCGCGCACTTGGCAGATCTGCTGCCGGTGGACGTGTTGTGCGAAGCCTTGCTCGACCTGTATGGCGCGGTGGAAGAAAGCAGCCTGGCGGTCAGCGAGCGGTTTTTCCATGAGGCGCAGCAGGCCCACGAAGCGCTGATCAACATGCTCGACGAACTGGCCGCCGGCCAGGAAATCACCCCGCAACCGCAGCGTATTCGTGCGCTGCACGAACTGCTCGACGAAAGCCTCGACCCGTCGGCCATGGGCCTGATTCGCAGCGACGGCAGTCGAACCCTGAGCATTTCCGAACTGGGCAGCGCCACTGCCGAACTGCAAAAAAGCACCACCGGGATCGCCCCGGATGACGAGATCGTCGAGATCTTCCTCGAAGAGGCGGTGGACATCCTCGACAGCGCCGGGCAAGCCTTGCAGCGCTGGTTGAACGACCCGGAAAACGGCGCGCCGCTGTCGTCGCTGCAACGGGATCTGCACACCCTCAAGGGCGGTGCGCGAATGGCCGAGGTCGAGGCCGTCGGTGATCTTGCCCAGGAACTGGAGAGCCTTTACGAAGGCCTGGTGGATCGCCGCTACAACCACAGCGATGCCTTGGGCCGGCTGTTGCTGCAAAGCCATGACCGCCTGGCGTTGTTCCTCGATCAACTGCATGACCATCAGCCGTTGAAACCGGCGCAGGAGTTGATCGACGCGATCCGCCAGTTCCGTCAGGGTCAGGCCGGCAGTCCCGAGACACCGCCCGCCGTCGCCAGCCATGACGGCCCGGGGCACGATCCGGAATTGCTGGAAATCTTCCTCGAAGAAGGTTTCGACATCATCGAAAACTCCGGCGCCGCGCTGCTGCGCTGGCAGGCCGAGCCCGGCAACCGCCAGGAAGTGGAAACCCTGCTGCGCGACCTGCACACCCTCAAGGGCGGCGCGCGGATGGTGGAAATCGGCCCCATCGGCGACCTCGCCCATGAGCTCGAATACCTGTACGAAAGCCTGTCCTCCGGCACCCTGCAGGGCAGCGCCGAACTGTTTGCTCTGTTGCAGCGCGGTCATGACCGGTTGGCGCAGATGCTCGACGCGGTGCGCGCCGGCCAGCCGTGCCCGCCAGCGGATCGACTGATCAGCGCGATCCAGAATTTCAGCCACCCGGTGGCCGCACCAACGCCACCGCTGTTGTTGCCGGCGCCGGTTAAAACCGAAACCACCGCGCCTGTCCCCGAGGCCGGCGCGGACATGGTCAAGGTCTCCGCCGAACTGCTCGATGACTTGGTCAACCTCGCGGGCGAAACCTCGATTTTCCGTGGGCGTATCGAGCAGCAGGTCAGCGATGCACAGACAGCCCTGAACGAGATGGAAACCACCATCGAGCGCATGCGCGATCAGTTGCGCCGGCTCGACACCGAAACCCAGGGGCGGATTCTCAGTCGTCAGCAAGTGGACGCCGAACGTCTGGGCTACGAAGAATTCGATCCGCTGGAAATGGATCGCCATTCGCAGTTGCAGCAGTTGTCCCGGGCGCTGTTCGAATCCGCCTCCGACCTGCTCGACCTCAAGGAAACCCTCGACCGGCGCACCCACGACGCCGAGAACCTGTTGCAGCAACAGGGCCGGATCAACACCGAATTGCAAGAAGGCCTGATGCGCACGCGCATGGTGCCGTTCGAGCGCATGTTGCCGCGACTCAAACGCATCGTCCGTCAGGTCGCCGAAGAGCTGAACAAGGACGTGGCGTTCACCGTCGGCAACGCCGAAGGCGAGATGGATCGCAACGTCCTCGAACGCATGGCCGCACCGCTGGAGCACATGTTGCGCAACGCCGTCGACCATGGTCTGGAGCCGGCCGACGTGCGACTGGCAGCGGGTAAACCGGCCCAAGGACAGATCAGCCTCGACCTGTCCCGCGAGGGCGGCGACATCGTTTTCGACATCCGCGATGACGGCGCCGGCGTGCCGCTGGACGCGGTGCGACGCAAAGCGGTCAAGCGCGGTCTGCTGGCGCCGAACGCTGAAATCAGCGACCGCGAAGTGTTGCAGTTCATCCTTCAGCCGGGCTTCTCCACCGCCGAAAAAATCACCCAGATTTCCGGGCGCGGCGTGGGCATGGACGTGGTGCACGAAGAAGTACGGCAACTGGGCGGCACCATGAGCATCGACTCGGTGCCGGGGCAGGGCGTGCATTTCCGGATTCGCCTGCCGTTCACCGTGTCGGTCAACCGTGCGCTGATGGTGCAGTGCGGCGAGGATCAATACGCGATTCCGCTGAACACCATCGACGGCATCGTCCGCGTCTTGCCGAATGAACTGGACGGGCATTTCCGCCACGATCCGCCGCGCTACGAGTACGGCGGCCAGCGTTATGAACTGTGCTACCTGGGCGAGCTGCTGAAAACCGCGCCACGGCCGAAACTGCTCGGCCAGAGCCTGCCGCTGCCAGTGCTGCTGGTGCAATGCAACGAGCGGCACATCGCGGTGCAGGTCGACGCCATGGCCGGCACCCGCGAGATCGTGGTCAAGAGCCTCGGCCCGCAATTCGCGGCGGTGCAGGGCGTGTCCGGGGCGACGATCCTCGGCGATGGCCGGGTGGTGCTGATCCTCGATCTGCTGGCGCCGATCCGCGCGATGCAGGCGCGGTTGCCGCAGCGTCCGGCCAGCCACGAAATCGAAAGCGAACCGCAGAAGCCGCTGCTGGTGATGGTGGTCGACGACTCGGTCACCGTGCGCAAGGTCACCAGCCGTCTGCTCGAACGTCATGGCATGAATGTGCTGACCGCCAAGGACGGGGTCGACGCGATGTTACTGCTGGAAGAGCACATGCCCGACCTGATGCTGCTCGACATCGAAATGCCGCGCATGGACGGCTTCGAAGTGGCGACCCAGGTGCGCCACGATGAACGCCTGCAACACCTGCCGATCATCATGATCACCTCGCGCACCGGGCAGAAACACCGCGACCGCGCCATGGCCATCGGCGTCAACGACTACCTCGGCAAGCCGTACCAGGAATCGGTGCTGCTCGAAAGCATTGCCCTGTGGAGCAAAAAACATGCATGAGCGGCGTCATAACCAGCGCAGCAGCCAGCTCACCGGGCTGCTGCTGCCGCTGGCCGATCGGAATTTGATCCTGCCCAACGTCGCCGTGGCCGAGCTGATCGACTACCAGTCCAGCGCCTTCGACCTCGATACACCGCCGTGGTATCTGGGCCGGGTGACCTGGCGCGAACGGCAGATTCCGCTGCTGAGTTTCGAGTCGGCGTGCGGTAACAAGATCGTCATCGGCGAACGGGCACGGATTGTCATCCTCAACGCCCTCGGCGGATTGCCGACACTGCGCTTCATTGCATTGCTGGTGCAGGGGATTCCACGCTCGTACAAGCTCGATAGCCAGTTGAGCTATGTCGACGTGCCGCTGTGTGCGCTGGAGCAGGCGGCGGTGCAGGTCGGGGAACAGGTGGCGAAGGTGCCGGATCTGTTGGCGCTGGAGAAGCTGTTGGTGGATGCGGGGCTGGTTTAGACGCCTAGCCCTCACCCCAGCCCTCTCCCGGAGGGAGAGGGGGCCGACCGAGGTGTCTTGGATCATCCATCGACCTGAACCACCGTGTTGATTATGGATTCAGAGCAAATCGTTCATTTCGGTGCATCTCGCCAATATCCCCCGGTCAGTCCCCTCTCCCTCCGGGAGAGGGCTAGGGTGAGGGCCGCTCTTGATCGTTACGCTAGCCGTAATGATTCACCACCGCGCTTGATTGATGCCCCCACCCGACACTCCTAAGGTAGCTCCACAACAGCGAACCCCGTGGAGTGAGCATGACAACAACAATTTCCCCCGACTCGCGCTGGACGCGGCGGCGCGACGAGAAGCAGCGTCGCCTCGACAAGGTGCGCGGGTTGGCCGACGGTGCGGTGTTGCCCACCGACAGGATCGTCGCGGCGCTTGAGGCGCTGATCCATCCGGGCGACCGTGTGGTGCTGGAGGGCAACAACCAGAAACAGGCGGATTTCCTTTCCCGTGCGCTGGCCAAGGCTGATCCCGAGAAACTCCACGACCTGCACATGATCATGCCCAGTGTCGGCCGCTCCGAGCATCTGGACCTGTTCGAACGCGGCATCGCCCGCAAGCTCGATTTCTCCTTTGCCGGCACCCAGAGCCTGCGCATCAGCCAATTGCTTGAAGACGGCTTGCTGGAAATCGGTGCGATTCACACCTACATCGAACTCTACGCCCGGCTGGTGGTGGACCTGATCCCCAACGTCGTGCTCTCGGCGGGGTTCATGGCCGACCGTGCCGGCAACATCTACACCGGCCCGAGCACCGAAGACACCCCGGCGCTGATCGAACCGGCAGCCTTCAGCGACGGCATCGTCATCGTCCAGGTCAATCAACTGGTGGACGACGTCAGCGAACTGCCCCGTGTGGACATTCCTGCGTCGTGGGTGGATTTCGTGGTGGTGGCGGACAAGCCGTTCTACATCGAACCGCTGTTCACCCGCGACCCGCGTCACATCAAGCCTGTGCACGTATTGATGGCGATGATGGCGATCCGCGGGATCTACGAAAAACACAATGTGCAGTCGCTGAACCACGGCATCGGTTTCAACACCGCGGCCATCGAACTGATCCTGCCGACCTACGGCGAATCCCTCGGCCTCAAGGGCAAGATCTGCCGCAACTGGACGCTCAACCCGCACCCGACGCTGATCCCGGCCATCGAAAGCGGCTGGGTCGAAAGCGTGCATTGCTTCGGCACCGAACTGGGCATGGAAAACTACATCGCCGCGCGGCCAGACGTGTTCTTCACCGGGCGTGACGGTTCGCTGCGTTCCAACCGGATGTTCTGCCAACTGGCCGGGCAGTACGCGGTGGACCTGTTCATCGGCGCAACCCTGCAAGTCGATGGCGACGGCCACTCTTCAACCGTTACCCGAGGTCGCCTCGCCGGTTTCGGCGGCGCACCGAACATGGGGCACGACCCACGCGGTCGCCGTCACGGCACTCCAGCCTGGCTCGACATGCGTCATGACGATTCGCAGCAACCGATGCTCGAACGCGGCAAGAAACTCGTGGTGCAAATGGTCGAGACCTTCCAGGAGGGCGGCAAACCGACCTTCGTCGAAACCCTCGATGCGGTGGAGGTGGCGAAGAAAAGCGGCATGCCGCTGGCGCCGATCATGATCTACGGCGACGACGTCACTCACTTGCTCACCGAAGAGGGCATCGCCTATCTGTACAAGGCGCGCTCGCTGGAAGAGCGTCAGGCGATGATCGCAGCGGTGGCCGGCGTCACCGCCATCGGCCTGCGGCACAACCCGAAAGACACCGAACGCATGCGCCGCGAAGGCCTGATCGCCTTGCCCGAAGACCTCGGCATCCGTCGCACCGACGCCACCCGCGAATTGCTCGCGGCGAAGAGCGTTGCCGATCTGGTCGAGTGGTCCGGCGGCCTCTACAACCCGCCCGCCAAGTTCAGGAGTTGGTAATGCACGCACTCAACCTGCAACCCAAAACCATCACCCTCGCGGAACGGCTGGCGGACCTGGCAGTGGACGCGCTGATCGACGAAGCCGATCTGTCGCCGAAACCGGCGCTGGTCGACCGTCGCGGCAATGGTGCGCATACCGATCTGCACCTGGGATTGATGCACGCTTCGGCGCTGGCGCTGTGGCCGGCGTTCAAGGAAATGGCCGAGGCCGCGCTTGAGTTCGGCGAGATCGGCTTGCCGTTGCGTGAAGCCATCGGCCGTATCGGACGGGAAGGCGAGCAAGCCATGCTCGCCACCACCCACGGCGTGAACACCCATCGCGGGGCGATCTGGGCGTTGGGCCTGTTGGTCACGGCCGCTGCGCTGGATTCGAAGTCCGCCTGTGCCAGCGCCGTCACTCTGCGCGCTGCGCGTCTGGCGTTGCTCGATGACCGTTATGCGCCGCGTCCACTGAGCCACGGCGCCCAGGTCGCCCAACGCTATGGCGCTCGCGGTGCCCGGGAAGAAGCGCAACTCGGTTTCCCGTCCGTGCTGCAGCGTGGCCTGCCGCAGCTCAAACGCAGTCGCGCCGCCGGCCATGGCGAACAGAACGCCCGGCTTGATGCCTTGCTCGCGATCATGACCGACCTCGCCGACACCTGCGTCCTGTACCGCGCCGGCGAACCGGGCCTGCACGCCATGCAGCACGGCGCCCAGGCAGTGCTCGACGCCGGTGGCAGCGCCAGCCTCACCGGTCGCCGCCGCTTGCACGAACTGGATCAACAACTCATCGCATTGAATGCCTCGCCCGGTGGCGCCGCCGACTTGCTCGCCGCCACGTTGTTGCTCGACCGGATCGAGTGCGACGGCATCCTTCAGGGAGCGTTTTGATGGAAACCTTATCTTTTGAATTCCCCGCCGGGCAGCCGCCACGTGGTCGGGCGCTGGTCGGATGTGTCGGTTCCGGCGATCTGGAAGTGCTGATCGAACCGGGACTGGCAGGCAAGTTGACGATCAACGTGCAGACCTCGGTCAACGGCGCGCAGCAGCGCTGGCAGCATCTGTTTGCGCGGATGTTCGACGGCACCACACCGCCGGCGATGGCCATCGATATCCACGATTTCGGCGCGACCCCGGGCGTGGTGCGCCTGCGTCTGGAACAAGGCTTCGAGGAGATCGGCCATGACTGACACCTCAGCGCTTCTGCACAAACATTCGTTCGTCGAACTTGGCGCACGGCAGCGGGCGAAAGCCTTGCTCGACGCCGGTACTTTCCGCGAATTGCTCGACCCGTTTCAACGCGTCATGTCGCCGTGGCTGGAACGTCAGGGCGTGGTGCCGCAGGCCGATGACGGTGTGGTGATCGCCAAGGGCAGCCTCGACGGTTTGCCGGTGGTGATCGCGGCGATTGAAGGCGCGTTTCAGGGCGGCAGCCTCGGTGAAGTCGGCGGCGCCAAAATCGCCGGCGCACTGGAACTGGCGGCTGAAGACAACCGCAAAGGGATCCCGACCTGTGCCATTTTGCTGCTGGAGACCGGCGGCGTGCGCTTGCAGGAAGCCAACCTCGGACTGGCGGCGATTGCCGATATCCACGCGGCGATTGTCGATTTGCAGCAATACCAACCGGTGGTTGGCGTGGTGGCCGGCAGCGTCGGTTGCTTTGGCGGCATGTCGATTGCCGCCGCGCTGTGCAGCTATTTGCTGGTGACCCAGGAAGCACGCCTCGGCCTGAACGGTCCGCAGGTGATCGAGCAGGAAGCCGGGATCGAGGAATACGACTCCCGCGACCGGCCCTTCATCTGGAGCCTGACCGGTGGCGAGCAACGGTTTGCCAGTGGCCTGGTGGATCGCTATGTCGCCGATGACGTGGCGCGGATTCGCCAGCAGGTCGGCGAGTTGCTGCAACAAGGCTTGCCGCTGCAACCGCGCAGCCAGCGGGCCGAATGGTTCCTGCAACGTCTGGCGAGCTTGGACACTGACAAGCAAATCGAGCCTTCGGTGGTTCGCGATCTGTATCAAGGAGAGCGCTCATGAGCGGTTATTCCGTGCGCGGTTTGAACTGGTTCAACGCCTTGAGCGCTGGCGCGAATGTGGTTGAAGGTTTACCGCCATCGTTGAAGGTCGCCGACGGCCCACTTGGGCGCTTTATCGCGGTGGTCGCCGATCCGGAAAACCGTTTCCCTCGCGCTCGCAACGGTGAAGTCGGTTTGCTCGAAGGTTGGGGCCTTGCCAAAGCAGTGGATGACGCGATCACCGCCGACCGTGACAAAACGCAAAAGCGCCCACTGATCGCCATCGTCGATGTGCCGAGCCAGGCCTACGGTCGTCGCGAAGAAGCTCTCGGCATTCATCAGGCTCTGGCCGGTGCGGCGGACGCTTACGCCCGCGCTCGTCTGGCCGGGCATCCGGTGATTGCATTGTTGGTAGGCAAGGCCATGTCGGGGGCATTTCTGGCTCACGGTTATCAGGCCAATCGCTTGATCGCCCTGCGTGATCCGGGGGTGATGGTGCATGCGATGGGCAAGGCTTCGGCGGCGCGGGTGACCTTGCGCAGCGTCGAAGAACTGGAAGCTCTGGCCTCCAGCGTGCCGCCGATGGCCTATGACATCGACAGCTACGCCAGCCTCGGCTTGCTCTGGGAAACCCTGTCGGTGCAGCAGATCGAACAGCCGACGGCGGAGGATCTGGCGCGGGTCGGCGAATGCCTGAAGCAAGCCATCGGCGATGTTGCCGCGACTGACTTGAGCAATCGTCTCGGCGCGAAAAATCGCGAAGCCTCCAGCCGCGTACGTGAATTGCTGAGGGCGCAGTGGTGAACAGCGTTCTCGCCCACGACCTGCTGTGGGGCATGACGCCGGCGCAGTTGCCGGCGGATGCGCCGCAGTGGGCGATTGATTCGCTGGCTGCTGGGCAACCGGTGGTGGTGCGGCGGGCGTTGAGTGCTGAGGGATTCGTGGCGGTGGGTGTACGCGGTGTGTTGCGCGAGCAGCGGTTGGCGGCGTTCATGGCCATCGATTCGATTGCCTGTCGGGTCAGCCCGGAAGCCCTTTGTCATGTCGAGAGCGAGCGTGATCTACCGGTCATGCAGGCGCTCCGGCAACTGCGGCCGGTGCTCGATGATTGCGGTTGGATCTGGGGCATCAGTGGCAGCGTCGGGTTTGAGCTGGCCAGTGGATTTACGGCGATGCACGAGCGCAGCGATCTCGACTTGATCCTGCGAGCGCCGCAACTGATGACCCGTAATCAGGCGCGCAAACTGGTGGCGATTTTCGATCAGGCAGCCTGCCGGGTCGACCTGCAATTGCAGACACCATTCGGTGCCGTCGCGCTGCGCGAATGGGCCGGGAATGCTTCGCGGGTGCTGCTGAAAAGTGCCCATGAAGCCTGTCTGGTCAGCGACCCATGGAA
Organism: Pseudomonas sp. FW215-R2; assembly: GCF_058789255.1. Lineage (NCBI taxonomy): Bacteria > Pseudomonadati > Pseudomonadota > Gammaproteobacteria > Pseudomonadales > Pseudomonadaceae > Pseudomonas > Pseudomonas sp. FW215-R2. The sequence continues at coordinate 220,465 of NZ_JBYTBO010000002.1, read as the reverse complement.
CCCGCAGGAGCAGGCAGCGTGAGCAGCCTGCTGGTTTTTCCCGGCCAAGGCGCGCAGCAGCCCGGCATGCTCCAGCGTTTGCCTCGGGAAACACTGATCGAGGCCAGTGATGGGCTCGGTGAAGATGTCTTGCGGCTGGATTCGAGCGAAGCGTTGCGCAGCACCCGGGCGGTTCAGCTCTGTCTGCTGATCGCCGGGGTCGCGGCCTCGCGGCAGTTGTTGCAGGCCGGACTCACCGCAGATTACGTCGCCGGCCTGTCCATCGGTGCCTACCCGGCAGCCGTGGTTGCCGGAGCGTTGAGCTTCAGCGATGCGTTGCATCTGGTCAGCCTGCGGGGTGAGCTGATGCAGCAGGCTTATCCACAGGGCTTCGGCATGACCGCGATCATCGGTCTGCAATTGTCCACAGTCGAAGCTTTGCTGGCTCAGGTACACAACGCAGAAACACCGGTGTACCTGGCCAACATCAACGCCGATAACCAGGTGGTGATTGCCGGCAGCGACAAGGCAATGCAAACGGTCGCCGAGTTGGCGCGCAGTCGTGGCGCCGGGCTGGCAAAACGTCTGACGGTTAGCGTGCCGTCGCACTGCCCGTTGCTGGATAAGCCTGCGCAAACCCTCGCCGAGGCGTTCGCCAGGGTTGAACTGAAAACACCGAAAATCGCTTACCTGAGCGGCAGCCGCGCAAGGCCTGTGACCAAGGTAGAAGCGCTGCGCGACGACCTCGCCTTCAACATGTGCCGCGTGGTGGACTGGCGCGGCACCGTGCAAAGCGCCTACGAGCGCGGCGTACGTCTACAGATCGAACTGCCGCCCGGTGCGGTACTGACCGGGCTGGCGCGCCGGGTGTTCGAACAGGGGACTGTCACTGCCTTCGACAGTGCCCGGCTCGACACCTTGCAGGCGCTGTTGCGTGAAGAGGAGGGCCGCCGACTCTAGACCGCCGCGACTCAGGCTTCGAACAACAAAAACAACATTCGACGATGCACTTTGAGGACTACAACAATGATTATTTACGGTGTGGCGCTGCTGGCGATCTGTACGCTGGCAGGGGTGATCATGGGTGACCTGCTTGGCGTGCTGCTGGGGGTCAAATCCAACGTCGGCGGGGTCGGCATCGCCATGATCCTGTTGATCTGCGCGCGGTTGTGGATGCAGAAACGCGGCGGCATGACCAAGGACTGCGAGATGGGCGTCGGCTTCTGGGGCGCCATGTACATTCCGGTGGTGGTGGCGATGGCCGCGCAACAGAACGTCGTCACCGCCCTGCACGGCGGCCCGGTGGCGGTGCTGGCGGCAATCGGTTCGGTGGTGGTCTGTGGCTGCACGATTGCGCTGATCAGCCGTACCCACAAGGGCGAACCGTTGCCCGATGAACCGGCGGAAGTCTCCCCGGTCGGCACGCCCGTAGGAGGTCGCTGATATGTGGGATCTCATTGAAAAAGGTCTGGAGCACAACGGTCTGGTCACCGCGTTCGCCTTCGTCGGCGTGATCATGTGGGTCTCGGTGATTCTCTCCAAACGCCTGACGTTCGGGCGGATTCACGGCTCGGCGATCGCCATCGTCATCGGCCTGGTGCTGGCCTGGGTTGGCGGCACCATGACCGGTGGGCAGAAAGGCCTGGCGGATCTTTCGCTGTTCTCCGGCATCGGCTTGATGGGCGGCGCGATGCTGCGGGATTTCGCCATCGTTGCCACGGCGTTCGAGGTGCAGGCGACCGAGGCGAAGAAGGCCGGGTTGATTGGCGTGATCGCGCTGCTGCTGGGCACGATCCTGCCGTTCATAGTCGGCGCGTGCATGGCCTGGGCGTTCGGTTACCGCGATGCGGTGAGCATGACCACCATCGGCGCGGGGGCGGTGACTTATATCGTCGGGCCTGTGACCGGCGCAGCGATTGGCGCGACCTCGGATGTAATGGCGTTGTCGATTGCCACCGGGTTGATCAAGGCGATTCTGGTGATGGTCGGCACGCCAGTGGCGGCGCGCTGGATGGGCCTCGACAATCCGCGCTCTGCGATGGTGTTTGGCGGGTTGGCCGGGACCGTGAGTGGCGTGACTGCCGGGTTGGCGGCGACGGATCGGCGGTTGGTGCCTTATGGGGCGTTGACGGCTACGTTTCACACCGGGCTTGGGTGCCTGCTTGGGCCATCGCTGTTGTTCTTCATCGTGCGCGGGATTGTTGGCTAGGTTCTGAAGATTGCTCCCACGCAGAGCGTGGGAGCAATCATTGGGTGGTCTGGCGATTGGCATACATCCGACACTCCGCCAGCAACGCCAGCAGATTCGGATCCCGCTCCTTGGCCTTCAGGAACACCACGCCAATGTGCTGTTGCAACCGATACTTTTCCTGCAACGGAATCAGCTTCACCCGGTTCTCGTACACCGCCGCAATCCTCCCCGGCAGCAATGCATAACCGACCCCGGAGCTGACCATGCTCAGCAGGGTGAAGATGTCATTGACCTGCATCGCCACCTTCGGCTCGAACCCCGCCTGGCGGAACACCCGAATACCGTCCTGATGGGTGGCAAAGCCTTGCGTAAGGGTGATGAAGGTTTCGTCGCGCACCTCCGCCAGATCCACTTCGCTGCGTTGGGCGAAGCGGGAATCGGCCGGGGTGGCGAGGAAGATGTCGTCGGAAAACAGTGGAATCTGCTCGCAGTCCGGGTCGTTGACGCTGTCGTCCAGCGACACCAGGATCGCATCGACTTCCATGTTTTTCAGCTTGTAGAGCAGGTCGATGTTCGAGCCGAGGATCAGATCGATGTTGAGTTCGCTGCGGCGGATCTTCAGGCCCATGATCAGCTGCGGCACGGTCTTCACCGTCAGCGAATACAGCGAGCCGAGCTTGAAGCGTTCGGCCGAGAACCCGGCGGCTTCGCGGGTCAGGCGCACGCTTTCGACCACGTCCTGAATCAGCTTCTGCGCCCGCTCTTCGAGTACATAGGCGCTCTCCAGCGGCGTCAGGTTGCGTCCTTCGTGCTTGAACAACGGGCAGCGCAGGGCGCTTTCCAGCGAATGGATCGCGCGGTGCACGCTGACATTGCTGGTCTGCAACTCGGCGGCGGCGCGGGCGAGGTTGCCGGTACGCATGAAGGCGAGGAACACCTCGAGTTTCTTCAGGGTCAATTCTTCGTCGATCAGCATGGCGCGGACTCTTCTTGGTATCGGTCGATTGTGCCCAAATATCAGGACAGGCGCAGGCCCGCGTTGAACGGAAACATTGCGCTTTTACGCTCAAGGCCCGAGCCTTGCGCGCTGCGGTAATGAAATCGAGGTGTGCGACACATGTATCACGGAGAAAAACTGAACGCCTGGACGCATCTGGTCGGGGCGATAGCGGCGTTTGTCGGGGGCGTCTGGATGCTGGTGATTGCCAGCCTCGACGGCAGCCCGTGGAAGATCGTCAGCGTGGCGATTTACGCTTTCACTTTGCTGGTGCTCTACAGCGCATCCACCGTGTACCACAGCGTGCGCGGGCGCAAGAAAGCGATCATGAAGAAGGTCGATCACTTTTCGATCTACCTGCTGATCGCCGGCAGTTACACGCCGTTCTGCCTGGTGACCCTGCGCGGGCCGTGGGGCTGGACGCTGTTCGGGATTGTCTGGGGACTGGCGCTGATCGGCATCCTGCAAGAGATCAAGCCGCGCTCCGAGGCGCGGATCCTGTCGATCGTGATCTACGCGGTGATGGGCTGGATCGTGCTGGTGGCGGTCAAGCCGCTGATCGCGGCGCTGGGGACGGCGGGGTTTGCCTGGCTGGCGTCGGGCGGCGTGTTGTACACCGTGGGGATCATCTTCTTTGCCCTCGATCATCGCTTGCGGCATGCCCACGGGATCTGGCATTTGTTCGTGATCGCCGGGAGCCTGCTGCATTTTGTGGCGATTCTGTTTTACGTCCTGTAATCGCTCCCACAGGTTTAGAAATCACCCCACAGTTGCTGCGCCACCGCCAGCGCCACAACCGGCGCGGTCTCGGTGCGCAGCACGCGCGGGCCGAGGCGGGCGGCGTGGAAGCCGTTGCCTTTGGCCTGCTCGACTTCGGCGTCGGACAAGCCGCCTTCAGGGCCGATCAGGAACGCCAGGGTCGATGGCTTGGCGTGGCTGACCAAGGGTTCGGCCACCGGGTGCAGAACCAGTTTCAGTTCGGCTTCGGTCTGTTTCAACCAGTCGGCCAGCAACACCGGCGGATGAATCACCGGCACCCGCGAACGACCGCATTGCTCGCAAGCGCTGATCGCTACCTGACGCCAGTGCAGCAGGCGTTTGTCGGCGCGTTCATCCTTGAGGCGGACTTCGCAGCGTTCGCTGAAAATCGGGGTGATTTCGTTGACGCCCAGTTCGGTGGCTTTCTGGATCGCCCAGTCCATCCGCTCGCCCCGGGACAGGCCCTGGCCGAGGTGGATTTGCAACGGCGACTCGACCTGGCCGGCGAGTTGTTCGTCGATCCTGACCGTCACGCGCTTCTTGCCGACTTCCAGCAGTGCACCTCGAAACTCATGGCCGGAACCGTCGAACAGCTGCACCGCATCGCCCTCGGCCATGCGCAGTACGCGGCTGATGTAATGCGCCTGGGCTTCCGGCAGTTCGTGGTCGCCAATGCTGAGCGGGGCGTCGATAAAGAAGCGGGACAGTCTCATTTCGGGTCTCTCTGGTTAGATCGCTCCCACGCAGAGCATGGGAACGAGCCGTCAACTTAAGTAATTTAGATCAGCCCGGATCGCGGAAACCGGGATGGAAATCCTTCGGCACCGCCACGCTGACGCTGTCGCGGGTGGCGATGTCGATGCCTTCGCTGGCGACTTCGGCGAGGAAGTCGATCTGCTCCGGGGTGATCACGTACGGCGGCAGGAAATACACCACGCTGCCCAGCGGACGCAGCAACGCGCCACGCTCCAGCGCATGCTGGAACACCTTCAGGCCGCGACGTTCCTGCCACGGATAGGCTTCTTTCGTGGCCTTGTCCTTGACCATCTCGATGGCCAGCACCATGCCGGTCTGGCGTACTTCGGACACGTTCGGATGATCCACCAGATGCGCCGTGGCCGACGCCATGCGCTGTGACAACGCCCGGTTGTTCTCGATCACGTTGTCCTGTTCAAAGATATCCAGCGTCGCCAGCGCCGCTGCACAGGCCAGCGGGTTGCCGGTGTAGCTGTGCGAATGCAGGAAGGCGCGCAGGGTCGGGTAATCGTCGTAGAACGCGCTGTACACCTCGTCGGTGGTCAGGCACGCCGCCAATGGCAGATAACCGCCGGTCAGGGCTTTCGACAGGCACAGGAAGTCCGGGCGGATGCCGGCCTGTTCGCAGGCGAACATCGTTCCGGTACGGCCGAAACCGACAGCGATTTCATCGTGGATCAGGTGCACACCGTAACGGTCGCAGGCCTCGCGCAGCAGCTTGAGATAGACCGGGTGATACATGCGCATGCCGCCGGCGCCCTGGATCAGCGGCTCGACGATCACCGCAGCGACGCTGTCATGATTTTCCGCCAGGGTCTGTTCCATGGCCGCGAACATGTTGCGCGAATGCTCTTCCCAGCTCATGCCTTGGGGGCGCAGGTAGCAATCGGGGCTCGGCACCTTGATGGTGTCCATCAGCAGCGCTTTGTAGGTTTCGGTGAACAGCGGCACGTCGCCGACCGCCATCGCCGCCATGGTTTCGCCGTGGTAGCTGTTGGTCAGGGTGACGAAGCGCTTCTTGTTCGACTGGCCGCGGTTGAGCCAGTAGTGAAAGCTCATTTTCAGCGCGACTTCGATGCAGGACGAACCGTTATCGGCGTAGAACACCCGGTTCAGGCCCTCTGGCGTCATTTTCACCAGACGCTCGGACAGCTCGATCACCGGCTGATGGCTGAAACCGGCCAGAATCACGTGTTCCAGTTGATCGACCTGATCCTTGATGCGCTGGTTGATGCGCGGGTTGGCGTGACCGAACACGTTGACCCACCAGGAACTGACGGCATCCAGATAACGCTTGCCTTCGAAATCTTCCAGCCAGACGCCTTCACCGCGCTTGATCGGGATCAGCGGCAGCTGTTCGTGGTCTTTCATCTGGGTGCAGGGATGCCACAACACCGCGAGATCGCGTTGCATCCACTGGTTGTTCAGGCCCATGTTCAGTCTCCTCGAGGCGGCTCGCGTCAGGCGCGGGCAAACAATCGCGCAAGCCTATGCAATGCGTCGCGTCGGGACAACCCATTGTGTCGATTGAGCTACTTTGTATGGGCCGATAGACGTTGCTGGCGGCGTTTTGATGGCTGACGTATTCTTCGCGGTTCTTTGGGTCGTCTGACCCGCAAAACTGCTTTTTCCTACGTGTTTTTCCGGAGTTCGCTGAATGTCTGTCGGTTGGCTGCGCGCCTGTGCGCTTGTGGTGTTGGGGCTGTTTAGCGTTACGGCGCTGGCCAAGGATAAAACCGCGATCGTGATCGGCGGCGGCCTGTCGGGCCTGACTGCGGCTTACGAACTGCAGAACAAGGGCTGGCAGGTGACGCTGCTGGAAGCCAAGCCGAGCCTGGGCGGTCGCTCGGGCATGGCCACCAGCGAGTGGATCGGCAACGACAAGGCTCAGCCGGTGCTTAACAAATACGTGTCGACCTTCAAGCTGAGCACCACGCCGGCCCCTGAATTCGTGCGGACCCCGGGTTACCTGATCGACGGCGAGTATTTCTCCGCCGCCGACCTGGCCACCAAGCAACCGGCCACCGCCCAGGCGCTGAAAGCCTACGAGAAGACCCGCGACGATCTGGCGCGTTCGATTGACGATCCGCAGAACCCGGCCGCGACCAACACCCTGCACGCCCTGGACCAGATCAACGTGTCGAGCTGGCTCGACAAGCAGAACCTGCCAGCCACCGCGCGTCAGCTGATCAACCAGGATATCCGCACCCACTACGACGAACCTTCGCGCCTGTCGCTGCTGTATTTCGCGCAGCAGAGCCGGGTTTATCGCGGCGTGTCCGACCGTGACCTGCGCGCTTCGCGTCTGGTCGGTGGCAGCCCGGTGCTGGCCCAGGCCTTCGTCAAGCAGCTGAAAACCATCAAGACCGATTCGCCGGTGTCCGCCATCACCCAGGACAAGGACGGCGTGACCGTCAAGGTCGGCAGCGTTGGCTATTCGGCGGATTACGTCGTATTGGCCGTGCCACTGCGCGCGCTTAACAAGATCCAGCTGACCCCGGCGCTGGACGCCCAGCACCTGGCGGCGATCAAGGGCACCAACTACGGCTGGCGCGACCAGATCATGCTGAAATTCAAGACGCCAGTGTGGGAAAGCAAGGCGCGGATGTCCGGCGAGATCTACAGCAACACCGGTCTGGGCATGTTGTGGATCGAGCCGGCCCTGAAGGGCGGCGCGAACGTGGTGATCAACCTGTCCGGCGACAACGCCCGTGTGATGCAGGCCTTCGGCGACAAGCAGATGGTCGATCAGGTGCTGATCCGTCTGCACACGTTTTATCCACAGGCCCGTGGCTCGTTCACCGGTTATGAAATCCGTCGCTACAGCACCGACCCGTCGACTGGCGGCTCCTACCTGGCCTTCGGTCCTGGCCAGATCAGCAAATTCTGGCGCCTGTGGGAACGTCCGCTGCAACGCGTAGCGTTTGCCGGCGAGCACACCGACACTTTGTACCCGGGCACCCTGGAAGGCGCACTGCGCACCGGTCAGCGTGCGGCCAGTCAGGTTGAAGACCTGGCGGCGGGCAAATCCTTCGAACCGATCAAGGTCGGCCCGGCAGCGGCCACCGCAGCAGCGGCGGCAGGCGCAGCGGGTGCGGCCACGGCGGCGAAGAAAGGCAACTTCTTCACCAACCTGTTCGGCGGTTCGGACGACGACAAGAAACCGGAGCCAGTGAAAGCGCCAGAGCCGGCACCTGCTCCAGCCGCTCCAGCGCCTGCACCGACCCCGGCTCCTGCGCCAGCCCCGGTAGAAGCACCGAAACCAGCGGCCCCGGTGAAAGCCGAGCCAGCCAAGAAAGCGGCAGCCAAGCCAGCAGCGAAGAAACCTGCGGCGAAGACCGAGGCGAAAAAGGCCCCGGCCAAACCTGCAGCGAAAAAGGCTGAGCCGGCGAAGAAGCCAGCCGCCAAACCGGCTCCGGCGGCAGCGACCGATACCAAGGCGCAGTAACCGTCAGGCATAAAAAAACGCGGCTCAAGGGCCGCGTTTTTTATATCTGAATTTTGGGCAGGTTTTTTACAGAACATCACAGTCCTACATGCATCGGCGATGTATCGGATGCTTCCCACAGAAATACAGGAAAGAAGCGATTGAGGGCGCCTCAGCTTGATTCTATGTTCTTCAATAAATTTGGAGGGCGATATGCAAGCAGTAGTTCTGATTGTTATGTTGGTCGCACTGTCCGGCTGTGTGGATGGTCGATTGGTACTTAAAGGTCATGATTCCGAGTTGGCCCATAAGTGTCGGATAGATCCCTATAAGCCTGATTGTCTCGATCCGCCGCCGTTGTTCAAAAGCTCTTGAAGTCGGGAATTTGGCTGTGATTAGAGACACCTCTCAGGAAAACGTCCACTCATAAACGTCTATCCCGTCCGGCAGCTTTCTCAGCCACCTTGGTTTTGGCTTCTGGATACGGCCGGGGATGAAGCCAAAGCGCGCCCAGCGCAGGCTTCCTGTGCGCTGGTCGTATATCACCAGATTCCCATCGTTCTGTATCACCAGGCAGGTGTTGTACCAAAGTGATTTGTCAGTGCTGTGGGTACTTTCAGCAATCCATATTCGCTTTCTGGAAGCGTCATAAAGGAAACCGTTATTACTGATTACAAACTGTAGGGGCTGATGCATTCTTTTCTGATGCAAGGTCAAACTGTGGGGTTGATGTGCATCTGCAATCCAGACTACAGCCTCTCCATCCTGAATTATCAAATTTCCATCTGCCTGCAATATCAGTCGGAATCGCCCGTTCTCGGATATCAGGAATTGCCCTGCTGACATCGTTTGGTTCGGCGGCAATACTGATGAGCCACTTGCTTGGAATGGGGTGTAACGAATAGCCATGTGTTTCACCTTTTATGTGAGATGTTGAACACTCATTCAATCAAGTTGAAATACACAATTGGCTATACATATTGCTTGGCTGAAACATTTTTTTTCTTGTAATCGATCCCTCAAGGAGAGCGTCTTCCTGCTGAAGAAACCCCCTATGCTCCTGACAGGATTTGCGCAACCTGCGCCTGACATCACGACACAAAATCGTCTTTAATCCTTCCTTAACCCACGACTTTCAGACTCTTGATCGTATTTCTCGATATTTCAAAGCGAAATTTTCCGCTTTAAATCGATAGATAACTCGCTAGTCTTGGTTCGCAGTTCTCACAGGATTTGGGCAATGCAGCTACGTAACTCTTCTTCGCGCTACGGTTGGGTCAGCATTTTCATGCACTGGGGCGTGGCGCTGGCAGTCTTCGGATTGTTCGCACTCGGTCTGTGGATGGTGGGGCTGGATTACTACAGCACCTGGCGCAAAGACGCGCCGGATCTGCACAAGAGCATCGGTCTGGTGCTGCTGGCTGTGATGGTGTTGCGGGTGCTGTGGCGTTTTGTCAGCCCTCCGCCGCCAACGCTGCAGAGCTACAGCCGCATGACCCGCATCGGCGCCAGGTTCGGCCATGGGTTCCTCTACCTTGCGCTGTTCGCTGTGATGCTTGCCGGTTACCTGATTTCCACCGCAGACGGTGTCGGGATTCCGGTGTTTGGCCTGTTTGAAGTTCCTGCACTGGTTTCCGGACTACCGGACCAGGCAGATACCGCTGGGGTGATTCATCTGTACCTGGCGTGGGCGCTGGTAATTTTTTCCGGCCTTCATGCGTTGGCAGCATTGAAGCACCACTTTATCGATCGTGATGCGACCCTTACCCGAATGCTCGGTCGCAAAGCCTGACGTTCAACCTCGACTCAAAGGAAAAGAAAGCATGTTGAAAAAGACTCTGGCCGCTCTGGCAATCGGTTCTGCCGTGCTGTCCGCCAACGTAATGGCCGCTGACTACACCGTCGACAAAGAAGGTCAGCACGCCTTCGTCGACTTCAAGATCAGCCACCTGGGCTACAGCTTCATCACCGGTACCTTCAAGGACATCAGCGGCAAGTTCAGCTTCGATGCTGCCAAGCCTGAAGACAGCAAGATCGAGTTCGACGTGAAGACCGCCAGCGTGTTCACCAACCACGCCGAGCGTGACAAGCACATCGCCAGCAAAGACTTCCTGGACGTGGGCAAATTCGCTGACGCCAAGTTCGTCTCCACCAGTGTCAAATCCACCGGCAAGAACGCCGCAGGCAAAGACACTGCTGACGTGACCGGCGACCTGACCCTGCACGGCGTGACCAAGCCGATCGTGGTCAAGGCCACGTTCCTGGGTGAAGGCAAGGATCCATGGGGCGGCTACCGTGCCGGCTTCGAAGGCACCACCAGCATCAAGCGCTCTGATTTCGGCAAGATGATGGATCTGGGTCCACAGTCCGACAACGTCGACCTGTACATCTCGTTCGAAGGTGTCAAAGCGAAGTAATTTTCGCCAGACATACAAAAACGCCCCCGGTCTTGCGACCGGGGGCGTTTTTTATTGCCTTGTTGAAACTCAGCGATTGCGAGTCAGCAAGGCCGGTTTTTCACCGCGTGGACGGCTTGGCAGTTGATCGAGCTGTTCCGGAGTCGGGAAGCGGTCGGCTTTCGATTCCTTGTGCATGATCTTCGGGCCGCTGCTGCGCGGGTTCTGCACGGCCGGTTCTGCACGTTGCTGATCGTCACGGGCCGGGCGGCGGTTGCGCGGGTTTTCGTCGCGACGACCCTGGCCGTCACGCGGCGCACCGTTGCGCGGGCCGCTGCGTTTGGCCGGTGGGGTGCCGGTGCTCGAACCGTTGCTGTTGCGCGGACCGTTCTGGCGACCTTGTGGCTGGCCACCGGTGCGCGGCGCGCCCGAACCTGCGCCTTGCGCCGGAGCGCCTGGACGACGACCACGGCCGCCGGCCGGAGCCTGCTTCGGCACGTAGTCAACGCGGTTACCGAAGTTATCCACATCGTCGTCGAGGAATTCGTCCGGAGCACGGTCAGCGGCTGCGCGTGGCGGTTGGCTCGGCTGACGCTGTTCGCGGGCCGGGGTGCCTTCGCGCGGCTTCTGTTGACGGGCTGGACGCTCGCCACGCTCACCGCGTTCGCCGGCCGGTTTTTCCTTGCCCTTGTCTTTGCCTTTGTCTTTACGGCCGCCACCACCACCGCCGCCATTCGGGCCGTCGCCGCGTGGGCCACGGGCATTGCGCGGGTTGCGCATGTCCGGACGCTCGCGCACTTCAGGCTTCTCGGCCTCGATGGTGCTGGCATCGAAGCCCATCAGGTCGCCGTCGGCGATTTTCTGCTTGGTCATGCGTTCGATGCTTTTCAGCAGTTTTTCTTCGTCCGGCGCGACCAGCGAGATCGCCTCGCCCGAACGACCGGCACGGCCGGTACGGCCGATGCGGTGCACGTAGTCTTCATCGACGTTCGGTAGTTCGAAGTTGACCACGTGCGGCAACTGGTCGATGTCCAGGCCACGGGCGGCGATATCGGTCGCTACCAGAATGCGCACTTCACCGGCCTTGAAGTCGGCCAGGGCTTTGGTGCGGGCGTTCTGGCTCTTGTTACCGTGGATCGCCACAGCCGGCAGGCCGTGTTTGTCCAGGTACTCGGCCAGACGGTTGGCGCCGTGCTTGGTACGGGTGAACACCAGCACCTGTTCCCAGGCGCCAGCGGTGATCAGGTGAGCCAGCAGCGCACGCTTGTGGCTGGCCGGCAGACGGAATACGCGTTGTTCGATGCGCTCGACCGTGGTGTTCGGCGGCGTCACTTCGATGCGTTCCGGGTTGTGCAGCAACTTGCCGGCGAGATCAGTGATGTCTTTGGAGAAGGTCGCCGAGAACAGCAGGTTCTGGCGTTTGGCCGGCAGGCGCGCGAGGACTTTCTTCACGTCATGGACGAAGCCCATGTCGAGCATGCGGTCGGCTTCGTCCAGCACGAGGATTTCAACGTGGGACAGATCGACGCTGCCCTGGCCGCACAGATCGAGCAGACGACCCGGGCAGGCAACCAGTACGTCCACACCACGGGACATGGCCTGAACCTGCGGGTTCATGCCGACGCCGCCGAAGATGCAGGCGCTGACGAATTTCAGGTCACGGGCATAGATCTTGAAGCTGTCGTGAACCTGGGCCGCGAGTTCGCGGGTCGGGGTCAGCACCAGGACGCGCGGTTGGCGCGGGCCGTGACGCTGGGATTTGTCCGGGTGACCGTTAGGGAACAGCCGCTCCAGGATCGGAAGGGCGAAGCCGCCGGTTTTACCGGTACCTGTCTGTGCCGCAACCATCAGGTCGCGACCTTGCAACACGGCGGGAATGGCCCGCTGTTGCACCGGAGTAGGCTCGGTATAGCCCGCGTCTTCGATAGCGCGGACCAAAGCCTCGGAGAGACCGAGGGAAGCAAAGGACATGAGTAATCCTGTTTTAGTTAGGGCTTGGCCCAATGGGAGTCTTGCCTGGCGCGAATGGCGTTTAAGAGGACGCAATCCCGTCCGGTCCTGCTGCGGTTCCGAAGGCACGTCCGGAGCGCTCGCGCGGGCTGAAAAGCTGCGCTGTAGCGGGTCGGGAGGCCTGTTACGGTTCCGGGCGTCCGGGCGTGAGCCTGGCGGGAACGCCGGAGTATAACAGAGCAATCACTGCGCGCCGCTTTCCTGCTGCTCAACGGTTTTGCCGCTGGCGGTGGCGCTGCCCAGTGGCGCGGTCATGGCCGGGGTCGCGCCGTAGCGTGCGCTGAGCTCGGCATAGGCCGGTTCACGCTTGAAACGCTTGAGTTCGGCGCCGAAGCGCTGCACCAGCAAATCCATCCCTGCGTTGCGCCGAACGGCCAGAAACTGGCTCTGACGGCTGATGACGGTGGGGTTCTCGGTGATCTGGTTGCGGATATTCAGTTCATCGAGCAAGTGCTGGCCCACGCGTCGGTCGGTGATCAGCAGGTCGATCCGCCCGCGCACCAGTTTGCCGAAGTTGGCTTCGTGGGTCGGGGCCGGTTCCCGGGTGAACAGGGTCGACTCGCTGAAGTCCGGGCTGTACAGATAACCCGGCGAGGTGCCGATGGTCAGGCCCTTGAGGTCTTCAAGGCTGCGAAAGGGATGCGGTCGTTCGTTGGCGTAGAACATCACGAATTCGACGTCCGACAGCGGTTCGCTCGGGTAGAGCAGGGTGGCGTCGCGTTCGGCGCTGTGAAAAATGTCCAGTGCGCCGTCGGCCTGGCCGGTTTCGAGCATCGACAGGCAGCGTTTCCACGGCAGGAACTGCCATTCGACTTCGATGCCCAGGCGTTTGAACACGATGGCGGTGGTTTCGTAGTCCAGCCCGAGGTTCTTGCCGTTCTCTTCGTAAACGTACGGCGCCCACGGTTCGGTGACGATACGCAGCTTCTCGCCCCGAGCCGCAAAGCTCAGGCAAGCAAAAACCAGCACGGCGAATAACTGCGTGATCAAAGGCATGACTTGAGATTACGACGAGAAACGCCAAAGAGCCAGAAACTGGCAGCAGAAGCTCTGTTTCGGGCCTTAAAAGCAAAAGATCGCAGTTGCGACAGCCCTGTAAAAGCTGTCGAAAGTTGCGATCTTTTGTTGTGGCAAGAAGCGTTCAGCTTGCGGCGTACAGCGGTCTCAGCGTGGCAACTTCAGGTTGTTCCAGATCGCCAGGCTAGGTTCGGCCTGGTTCATGGAATAGAAGTGCAGACCAGGTGCGCCGCCCTGCAGCAGGCGTTCGCACATTTCGGTGACGACCTGTTCGCCGAAGCGCTGAATGCTTTGGCTGTCATCGCCATAGGCTTCCAGTTGCTTGCGGATCCAGCGCGGGATTTCCGCACCGCAGGCATCGGAGAAACGCGCGAGCTTGCTGTAGTTGGTGATCGGCATGATCCCCGGCACAACTGGAATGTCCACGCCCAGCGCCTGCAAACGGTCGACGAAGTAGAAGTAGCTGTCGGCGTTGAAGAAGTACTGGGTGATCGCGCTGTCGGCGCCGGCACGGGCCTTGCGCACGAAATTGGCGAGATCGTCTTCGTAGTTGCGCGCTTGCGGGTGCATTTCCGGGTAGGCAGCGACTTCGATGTGGAAATGATTGCCGGTTTCTTCACGAATGAACTCAACCAGTTCATTGGCGTGACGCAGCTCGCCGCTGGTCATGCCCATGCCGGACGGCAGGTCACCACGCAGGGCGACGATGCGCTTGATGCCGGCAGCCTTGTACTCGTTCAGCAGGCCGCGCAGATCGTCCTTGCTGTCGCCGACGCACGACAGGTGCGGGGCAGCGGGGATTTTGACTTCGCTTTCCAGCTGCAACACGGTGTTCAGCGTGCGGTCACGGGTCGAACCGCCCGCGCCGTAGGTGCAGGAAAAGAAGTCAGGGTTGTAGGTGGCCAGCTGACGGGCAGTGGCGAGCAGTTTTTCATGCCCAGCATCGGTCTTGGTCGGGAAGAACTCGAAGCTGTAGCGACGGTCTTGGGACATGGAGGGGACCTCCAGCTACAAGCTGCAAGCTTCAAGCTGCAAGAGCAGCGGAGGTGCGCTGGTCTCTTGTGCCTGAAGCTTGCGGCCTGACACTGTTTTGACAAATAGGGGCAGAGCTTTCGGGCTTCGCGCGGCAAGCTCGGCTTGTGGCCTTGCTTGCCGCTTGAAGCTTGAAGCTCGCAGCTGCTCTTAGTAGCGGTAAGCGTGCGGCTTGAACGGGCCTTCGACGGTCACGCCGATGTAGTCAGCCTGTTGCTTGGTCAGTTGGGTGACCACGCCGCCGAAGCCGCGAACCATTTCCAGGGCCACTTCTTCGTCGAGTTTCTTCGGCAGTACTTCAACGGTCAGGCGCTCGGCTTTCTGGGCTGGCGACAGGTCGGCGTACTTCTGGCCGAACAGGAAGATCTGGGCCAGAACCTGGTTGGCGAACGAACCGTCCATGATGCGGCTCGGGTGACCGGTGGCGTTGCCCAGGTTCACCAGACGGCCTTCGGCCAGCAGGATCAGGTAGTCGTCGTTCTGAGCGTCGAAAGCGCCCGGGCCGGTACGGTGAATCTTGTGTACCTGTGGCTTCACTTCTTCCCATGCCCAGTTCTTGCGCATGAAAGCGGTGTCGATTTCGTTGTCGAAGTGACCGATGTTGCAGACAACGGCGCGCTTCTTCAGGGCTTTGAGCATGTTTGCGTCGCAAACGTTGACGTTACCGGTGGTGGTCACGATCAGGTCGATCTTGCCCAGCAGCGCTTTGTCGATGCTGGTTTCGGTGCCGTCGTTGATACCGTCGATGAACGGCGAAACCAGTTCGAAACCGTCCATGCAGGCTTGCATGGCGCAGATCGGGTCGACTTCGGAGACTTTAACGATCATGCCTTCCTGACGCAGGGACTGGGCCGAGCCCTTGCCCACGTCACCGTAGCCGATGACCAGCGCTTGCTTGCCGGACAGCAGGTGGTCAGTACCACGCTTGATGGCGTCGTTCAGGCTGTGACGGCAGCCGTACTTGTTGTCGTTCTTGGACTTGGTCACCGAGTCGTTGACGTTGATGGCCGGGATGCGCAGTTCGCCCTTGGCCAGCATGTCCAGCAGACGGTGTACGCCGGTGGTGGTTTCTTCGGTCACGCCGTGAACGCGGTCCAGAACCTGTGGGTACTTGTCGTGCAGCAGCTGGGTCAGGTCGCCGCCGTCGTCGAGGATCATGTTGGCGTCCCATGGCTGGCCATCTTTCAGGATGGTCTGCTCCAGGCACCACTCGTACTCTTCTTCAGTCTCGCCTTTCCAGGCGAAAACCGGGATGCCGGCAGCGGCGATGGAAGCAGCGGCCTGATCCTGAGTCGAGAAGATGTTGCAGGACGACCAGCGAACTTCGGCACCCAGGGCAACCAGGGTTTCGATCAGCACGGCGGTCTGAATGGTCATGTGGATGCAGCCGAGGATTTTTGCGCCTTTCAGCGGCTGCTCGGAAGCGTACTTGCGGCGCAGACCCATCAGGGCCGGCATTTCCGACTCGGCGATGATGGTTTCGCGACGGCCCCAGGCAGCCAGGGACATGTCGGCAACTTTGTAATCGTTAAAATCTGCAGGCGTGATAACAGCGCTCATGAGAGCCTCCATTCGTAATGTATGCGAATGGGCGCCGTTGTGCGTTTAGTGTCTGGCCTGAGCCAGTCAACGCCCCATCCGAGCCTGACAGGTTGAACCTGCTGCAGCGCCCCTCGGACAGGTGGCGGGAAAACGGTATCAAGTGAACGTTACCGTTTTGAAACGGGGGCGATTATAGCCGTCTAGACTGATCTTCCAAAGGGTTTCTGTCGGCCAAATGAAGATCGCCAATCGCGACCATAGTAGAAGCCTCATGGAGCATGACCGATCAGTCTGCCAAGATGGCGCCCATCTTTCGGCAAACGCTCAGGAGTGAACATGAATTTCCACACCCGCAAATGGGTAAAACCCGAAGACCTCAACCCCAACGGCACCCTGTTCGGCGGCAGCCTGCTGCGCTGGATCGACGAAGAAGCCGCGATCTACGCCATCGTTCAACTGGGCAACCAGCGTGTGGTGACCAAGTACATTTCCGAGATCAACTTCGTCAGCGCCTCGCGCCAGGGCGACATCATCGAGCTGGGCATCACCGCCACCGAGTTCGGCCGCACCTCGATCACCCTGACCTGTGAAGTGCGCAACAAGATCACCCGCAAGAGCATCCTGACGGTCGAGAAGATGGTCTTCGTCAACCTCGGTGAAGACGGCCTGCCGGCACCGCACGGGCGGACCGAAATCAAATACGTCAAAGACCAGTTCAAGGATGAAACGCCTGTTACCGAGTAATCGGCGCGTTCTGTAGAACGGAAGCCGAATGGCGCGTGTCGTAGTTTTATGACCCCGCCACCGGTTTCCCGCCATGACCACGCCAACAGACGGCAAGACCCCCGACCTCTCGGCCAAGGAACAGCACGAAGTCGAGAAAAACCAGCCGCCCCGCGCGGCAGTCCTGCATGAAATCATCCGTAAACAGGGCGACCAGGAACTGGAGCGCAGCATTGCCGCGCTGTGGTGGTCGGCGCTGGCGGCGGGGCTGACCATGGGCCTGTCGCTGATGGGCATGGGCCTGCTCAATTCCCGGTTGCCCGAGGGTGACGAATTCAAGGTGATCGCCAGCTTCGGCTACTGCGCAGGTTTTCTCGCGGTGATCCTGGCTCGCCAGCAACTGTTCACCGAAAACACCCTGACCGCTGTGCTGCCGGTCATGACCAAACCGACGATCCGCAACTTCGGCCGACTGATCCGACTCTGGACAGTCGTACTGTTCGGCAATCTGTGCGGCACGATTCTGGTGGCTTACGTGATGCTCGAGCTGCCGATCTTCGACAGCAAGACCGACGCCGCCTTCCTCGAAATCGGTCGCAAGGTCATGGAAAACCACGCCAGCCAGATGTTCGCCAAGGGCATCGTTTCCGGCTGGATGATCGCCACCATGGTCTGGATGATTCCGTCCATGGAAAGCGCGAAGATGTGGATCATCATCCTCATCACCTACCTCATGGCACTGGGCGACTTCACCCACATCGTGGTCGGCTCGGCGGAAGTGTCGTATCTGGTGTTTGCCGGCGAGTTGCCGTGGAGTGATTTCTGGGCGGTATTTGCCGGACCGACATTGGCGGGGAATATCATCGGCGGCAGTTTCATCTTCGCCCTGATCAGCCATGCGCAGATCCGCAGCGAAAGTGGAAAACCGAAGGAGTCTGCGGACCAGGCCGAAAAGCCCGATCCGCAGCAGATCAAGAAATGATCAATGGTGCGCAGGTTCGGCAGTGGCTGCCGATTCATCACGGGTGGCGTGCTTGACCAGTTTGCCGATGGTCAGTCCCTGCAACAGGATCGACGACAGCACCACGATGTAGGTGATGCTCAGCAGCAGATCGCGTTCCGGGCCCAGCGGCAGGGCCAGCGCCAATGCCACCGAAACACCGCCGCGCAAACCACCCCAGGTCAGGATTCGGATGGTGCCGCGCGGCACTGTGCGCCAGCGGCGCAACAGGACAATGGCCGGGGCCACGGTGAGCAGGCGCGACAGCAGAATTGCCAGTGCCAGCAGGCTCGCCGCCGCCACGTGCAGCCAGTTGAACGGCAGCAGCAACAGCTCCATGCCGATCAGCGCGAACAGCAGGGCGTTGAGCATGTCGTCGAGCAACTCCCAGAAACCGTCCAGGTATTTGCGCGTCATGTCGTTCATTGCCAGGTTGCGACCGAGGTTGCCGATGATCAGACCGGCGACCACCATCGCAATCGGCGCCGAGACGTGCAGCTCGGTGGCCATCGCCGAACCGCCAATCACCAGCGCCAGGGTCAGCATGACTTCGATCTGGTGCTGCTCGATGCTCTTGATCATCAGGTACACCAGATAACCGATCAGCCCGCCGAACAGCACGCCGCCCACTGCTTCATGGACGAACAGCATGGCCGTGGCGCCGACGGTCGGGGTTTCGCCCAGTTGCGCGATGCCCAGCAGCACGGTGAACACCACCACGGCGGTGCCGTCGTTGAACAGGGATTCGCCGACGATGGTGGTCTTCAGCGGCTTCGAGGCATTGGCCGTACGCAACACGCCAAGCACCGCGATCGGGTCGGTCGGGGAAATCAGCGCGCCGAACAACAGGCAGTAGAGGAAGCTCACGTGCCAGCCGAAGAGGGCAAAAATGTAGTAGGCGAGGCTGCCGATCACGGCGGTGGCGATCAGTACACCGAACGTCGCCAGCAGGCCGATGGGCCAGCGGTAGCTGCGCAGGTCGTTCAGGTTGACGTGCAAGGCGCCGGCGAACAGCAGGAACGACAGCATCCAGTTCATCAGCAGATCACCGAAGTCGATCTGGCCGATCAGTTGCTGTACGCGCTCTTCGAGGCCGGGGTAGCCGAGCAGGCTCAGGCCTTGCAGCAACAGGGAAAACATCAGTGCGGTAACCATCACGCCGATGGTCGGAGGCAAACCGATGAAGCGGAAATTCACAAAAGTGAGGAGGGTGGTGAGGCAGATGAAAGCGGCGACGAGTTCAAGCATCCGGGGTCCTTTGGATGGGGGTGAAAAGACAGCGCGCCCGTTCGTGGACGCAAGGGTTGGATGGGCCGATGCCGGGTGGGGGCACAATTGTGTCGCCCAGACAGGATTTTTTGAGATTTGTCTGTGCGCAACCGGTTGCGACGGGGGCGCTTGACGTATAAACAGCGCCTGACACATCGCGAATCAAAGACCTGATCAAATGGCTCAGGTTCAAAAACAAGAATGAAGGAGTGACACGTGCTGGCGACAGCTCTGGTGTTGGTGGCGGCGCTGTTGCACGCAGCGTGGAATACCCTGATCAAATTCAGCGCAGAACGGCTGCTGGTGGTGGCCTGCATGGACACCGTGGCGCTGTTGTTCGTCGCGCTGGCATTTCCTTTCATCAGCCTGCCGCCGCAGGAAATCTGGCCGTGGATTCTGGCGTCGGCGGCGTTCGAGCTGCTCTATCGCTACCTGTTGATCCAGGCCTATCGGGTCGGCGACCTGGGCCTGGTTTATCCACTGATGCGCGGATTGTCGCCGCTGGTGGTACTGGCGCTGACCCTGATCTTCGCCGGTGAAGTGCTGACCACGCAGCAGATCTTCGGGATCATGTTGATCCCGCTGGGCATGGCCTGCCTGCTCTGGCAGGGCGGTGGCGGGAAACACTTGCCATGGTCGATGCTGCCGGTGGTGGCGTTGATCGGGTTGTGCATCGGCTGCTACACCTACATCGATGGCCAGGCCTTGCGGCGCTGGTCGCATCCACTGGATTACCTGGTCTGGGTCACGCTGCTCAGCGCGTGGCCGTTCCCGCTGCTGGCGTGGGTGGCCAAGCGGCCGGCGTTCATGCTGTTCTGGCGCGAACAATGGAAGCTGGGACTGGCGGTCGGGTTCTGCGTGTTGTTCAGCTACGCTCTGGTGCTGTGGGCGATGCAACTGGGGTCGATTGCCGAAGCGGCGGCGTTGCGTGAAATCAGCGTGATTCTGGTGGTGCTGTTCGGCATGCGTTACCTGAAAGAACCTTTCGGTCGGCCACGGCTCTTAGCCTGTGGGCTGGTACTGATTGGCATGCTGGTGATGAAGTTCTGACCCGCCAATACTCTAAAAACTGAAGAAGGACGGCGTTATGACGGTGGCTCTGTGGTGCGTTTTGATTGCGATCTTTCTGCCCTATGTGTGCACGGGCGTGGCCAAGGCTGTCGGTGGTTATCGGCTCAGCGACAATCACGATCCTCGGGATTTTCTCGAAAGCCTGAACGGTCTGGCCCGACGGGCTCATGCGGCGCAACTGAACAGTTTTGAAGTGACGCCGGCGTTTGCGGCGGCGGTGATCGTCGCGCATCTGGTGGGCACGGCGGAGCTGGTGACGGTCAACGTGCTGGCGGTGCTGTTTATCACCAGTCGCCTGCTCTACATCATTTGTTATCTGGCGGACTGGGCGATTCTGCGGTCGCTGGTGTGGTTTGTCGGGATGGGGCTGATCGCCAGTTTCTTCTTCGTTTCGGTCTGACGCTGAACAGATCGCAGACTGACGAAGCCTGCGATCTTTTGCGTTGCGCTTACAGTTTGTCGGCCACCTGCGGCACTTGCGGTAACGCCGCGCCTTTGGGCCAGAGCATCCAGATCTGCCCCTGCTGCTTCATGTCACCGGCCAGTTGCCCGGCGGCCTCACCGGTGCCCCAGAACAGGTCTGCACGAACTTCGCCGGCAATCGCGCCGCCGGTGTCCTGCGCGGCTACCGGGCGTACCAGTGCCGTGCCGTCAGGGCGAGTGGTCGACAGCCACAGCAGGCTGCCCAGCGGGATCACCTTGCGATCCACCGCCGCGCTGTAACCGGCGGTCAGCGGCACATTCAACGAGCCGCGCGGTCCTTCGTTGCTGTCCGGGTTGCGGGTGAAGAACACATAACTCGGGTTGCTGCCGAGCAACTCCGGAATACGCGACGGATTGGCCTTGGCCCAGTTGCTGATGGCGCCCATGGTCACGTCTTCTTTCTTCAGCTCACCCTGTTCCACCAGCCAGCGGCCGATCGGCCGGTACGGATGACCGTTCTGGTCGGCGTAGGCGATGCGCAGTTGCCGGCCGTCATCGGTCTGAATCCGCCCCGAACCCTGGATCTGCAGGAATTGCAGGTTCATCGGATCGGTCAGCCACGCCACCACCGGTGCCTTGACGCCTTTGGTCTCGATGGTCGCGGCGTCGTCGTAAGGCTTGAGCACGCGACCTTCGAGGCGTCCGCGCAGGCGCTTGCCTTTCAGCTCGGGGTAAATGCTGTCCAGGGACACGATGATCATGTCTTCAGGCACGCCGTACACCGGCACGTTGGCGGTCGCTGTTTGCGTCAGGCTGCCGGGGTAGACCGGTTCGTAGTAGCCGGTGATCAGGCCGTTGGGATTGTCGTGCTCGGCGCGCAGCCCGAAGACGTCGAGGTGCTGCTTGAGGAAGCTGCGGATGTCGCCGGCGCTTTGCGGCACATTGGCGGCCGCCGCGCAGGTGGCGCCCCAGATCGGGTCAGCCTTGAGTCGGGTGCAGGCGCTGCGCCACGAACCGAAACCGGCCACCAGATCGTTGTCGGACACTGCGGGCAGCGCTTCCCAGGTGGCGCTGGAGTAAGTGGCCAGTGCGTGGGTTTTCGGCTTGGCACTGTCGCCCCCGGTGCAGCCGGCGAGGATGGCCAGCAGCGGCAGGGTTGCGATGAGTGGGTGACGCCAGGCCTTGAAACGGCTGTTCATGGAGAATTTCCTGTGTCGGTTGCAGGCGTGCTCCATGCGCGCCAGCAACCCGTATTATTAATAGGGCTATTGGTGTTTGGCGGTGACGCGAGGATACTGGCCGCCGAATTCCGTGACCTGAAGCCACCATGACTCTTAAAAGACTTTCTGTTGTATTGCTGGCCTGTCTGACCTTGTCCGCCTGCGGCGGTGTCGATCCGAATTCCCCGCTGGGCCAGCGCAAGGCAATCTTCAAGCAGATGCTCAAGACCGGCGAAGACCTGGGCGGCATGCTGCGCGGGCGCATCGCCTTCGACGGGCCGAAATTCACGGAAGGCGCGGTCAAGCTCGATGCGCTGTCCCATGAGCCGTGGAAGCATTTCCCTTCGGTGCGCGAAGAAGATCACACCAGCGCCAAGGATGATGTCTGGCAGCGACAGGCACGTTTCCAGGAGATGGCCCGCACCCTTGAGGCCGCCACCGGTGAACTGGTGATCGCCAGCAAGGTTC
Organism: Pseudomonas sp. FW215-R2; assembly: GCF_058789255.1. Classification (NCBI taxonomy): domain Bacteria; kingdom Pseudomonadati; phylum Pseudomonadota; class Gammaproteobacteria; order Pseudomonadales; family Pseudomonadaceae; genus Pseudomonas; species Pseudomonas sp. FW215-R2. The sequence continues at coordinate 198,185 of NZ_JBYTBO010000002.1, read as the reverse complement.
AGCCCTACAAGGCCAGCAACCTGGGGCCGGCGGTACAGAAGGTTGAAGATGCTTGCAGTGCCTGCCATAAAGAATTTCGGGATCATTGATCCTGAGGTGCGGTGAAGGAGCGGGCTCTTTCACCGCACGTTGCCTTCCGGATTACTTGTCCAGTTCGTCCAGCGCGTCCTGCAATTCCTTGCGCGACTCGGCGAGCTTGTTCTTGCGCTTGTCGATCTTCTCCGGGTCGCCTTTCTTCATGGCCTTGTCGAGGTCAGCCTGACGCTTGCTGACTTCGTGCTTGGCGTCGAGCACCTTGTTTTCACGTTCCTTTTTCAGGCCGGCGTCGGTGCAGTGTTCGGTGACTTCGCGCAGGGCGGTTTCGAGGCCGGCCTGCTGGTCGGCGTTGCCGCGGGATTTGGCCTGTTCGATCTGATTGATGATGCCTTGCTTCTTGGCAGCACAACCGGTCAGGCCCGGGGCGTCTTCGCCAGCCATCGCGGGGGCGGCCATTACGCCGCAAAGAGTCAGCAGGGCGAGCGGTGCGAGAAATTTCATAAAAGCTCCATGTGCAAAGGCAATCGGGTCGTGAAAGCACTGCGCTCTTGGAGCGCCTCGGCGACCGTTGGGTTCCCGGCGTACCGGGATGCATGTTCAGAAACCGTCGATTCCGGCGGCACGTAAGGTTTCACTCAGGACCAGCACCTGCGGGTCGCGGAAAAAAGCGCTCAATTGCGCCGCGCGACCGGGGCCGATTCCGGGCTCTGCCTGCCATTGTTCGGTATTTCGTTGTGCCAGCGCTTGCCATGAGTCAGCCAAAGAAGCCTGGCCGGTCGGCGGCAGCCCGAGGGCTTTGAGCCACTGGGTGAACGGCCGTTGGCGAGCGCTGTGAAAACTGTGCGACAGGCGAGCGCTGCTGCGTTCGCCGAGGCCGGCAATCTTAGCAAGCTCTGGCCCGTCGAGGGTCAACCAATCCAGCAGGCTGTTCAGGCGGCCTGTTTCCAGAAGTTTCTCCCACGTACCGCGCCCGACATGGGGCAGTGCCAGCCCTTGCTTGCCGCCAAGCCAGGTCAGGCGCGCGAGGAACTGACCCTCGCATCCGGGCGTTGGTTGCCAGCAGCTTAGCGCGTGAAAGTCGCTGGCGAGTGGAGCGTTCAGCTCGACGCGCTCTGTGCTGCGCAGCACAACGCTGTCGAGTCGCGGAATCGTCAGCCCGGCCAGGCTGATCGCCACTTGGTCGCCGGGACGAATGTCCAGTTCCTGCCAGCGTTTGAGTGAGCTGACGCTGACGCGTCTGATCTGGCGATCATCGAGCATGACCGGCGCCAGTTCCAGCACGGGGGTGATGCGCCCGGTACGGCCGATCTTGAAATCGACCTTGCGTACATCGGCCAGTGCTTGGGCGAACGGGTACTTCCAGGCCACGGCCCAGAAAGGCGAGCGCGCCTGCCAACGTTCGGCCGCAGGGCGCAGACTTTGGCGCAAGACGATGCCATCACTGGCGAAGGGCAGCGGTGAGCGATACCAGTGATCACGCCACTTTTGCGCCTCGGCAAGATCACCAACGGGATGGCTGTAAGGTTCAGTCGTGGCGAAGCCCAGTGATGCCAGTCCGGTGATTCGCTCTGTGAGGCTGCTTGGGCCCAGCGGCCAGTCCCAGACAAAAAGTCCGATGCCTGCTGCCTGTTCGGCACTCAAGTCCTTGCGTCCCATCAGGCCGGCGACTGTCGCTCGGGCGTTGGCGCTGCCGGCACGGGCCTGGATATGGTCGTTCAGTCGCCAATAGAGTTCACCCTGCACTGACAGGTCCAGCGGTTGTGTCAGTTGTCGGGGAATGGCGTTGATCTTGTGTGCCGATGCAGTCCAGTCCTGCCCGCGAACTCCGTCGCCGCGACTGATCGCCTGCTGCAAACGTCCGGCGCGATAGACCAGCGTGACGGCCACGCCATCGACTTTGGGTTGTGCCCAGACGTCCTTGCGATCGTGCAGCCAGGCTTCGATGTCCGCTGCGTCGTGAAGTTTGTCGAGGCCGGTATGAGCGATCGGATGTGCGACCGGACCTGACGCCGTCCGTAACGGCTTGGGCGGTGGAGGAAGTTTGAAGCACTCGCGCCATTCGCCGAGTCGGGTGCGGGACTGATCATAGAGTTCGTCGCTGATCAGTGATTGGCCTTCCCGATGATAGGCGTCGTCCCACTGATCGACCTGCTGCTGCAGGGCGGCGATTTCGGTTTGTGCACGGTCGGCGGGCCAGGCGGGGCAATCGTCAGCGAAGGCGCTGAGGTGGATGAAAACCGGCAGGAAAAAGAAAAACAGGCGCAGTGTGGCAAGCATCGTGAGCGTCCTTGCTCAGAGAGATACCTGAAGGCTAGCCGGGATTTTCAAGCGGGTCGGTCGGCTGTTTTGCCGGTTGTTTCGCGGCCATGAAAAAGCCCCGCACGGCGCGAACCGTGCGGGGCTTCTTGTACCGCCGGGGAAGTCTTACAGACCGGCAGCAGAACGCAGAGCGTCGGCGCGGTCGGTTTTTTCCCAGGTGAACGTGGTGAAGGTGTCTTCGCCAACGGTCTTGGTCTGCGGAGCGCGGCCGAAGTGGCCGTAGGCTGCGGTTTCCTGGTACATCGGGTGCAGCAGGTCGAGCATGGTGGTGATTGCGTATGGACGCAGGTCGAACACTTCGCGGACCAGTTTGATGATCTTGTCATCGCTGATCTTGCCGGTACCGAAGGTGTTCAGCGAGATCGAAGTAGGCTGGGCCACACCGATCGCGTAGGAAACCTGAATCTCGCAACGCTCGGCCAGGCCGGCAGCCACGATGTTCTTGGCAACATAACGGCCAGCGTAGGCGGCCGAACGGTCAACCTTCGATGGATCCTTGCCGGAGAACGCGCCACCGCCGTGACGGGCCATGCCGCCGTAGCTGTCGACGATGATCTTGCGACCGGTCAGACCGCAGTCACCTACCGGGCCGCCAATGATGAACTGGCCGGTCGGGTTGATGTGGAACTGGGTGTCCTTGCTCAGCAGTTCGGCAGGCAGCACGTGCTTGACGATCAGCTCCATCACGCCTTCGCGCAGGTCTTTGTACGACACTTCAGGGTTGTGCTGGGTCGACAGAACAACAGCGTCGATACCCACAACCTTGCCGCCTTCGTAACGGCAAGTCACTTGCGACTTGGCGTCTGGACGCAGCCAAGGCAGCAGACCCGATTTGCGGGCTTCGGCCTGGCGCTGAACCAGCTGGTGCGAGAAGGTGATCGGTGCTGGCATCAGCACGTCGGTTTCGTTGCTGGCGTAGCCGAACATCAGGCCCTGGTCGCCGGCGCCCTGATCTTCAGGCTTGGCACGGTCAACACCCTGGTTGATGTCAGGGGACTGCTTGCCGATGATGTTCATCACGCCGCAGGTCGCGCCGTCGAAGCCGACGTCGGAGCTGTTGTAGCCGATGTCGAGAATCACGTTACGCACGATCTCTTCCAGATCGACCCAGGCGCTGGTGGTCACTTCACCGGCAACGATGGCCACGCCAGTCTTGACCAGGGTTTCCACGGCAACGCGTGCGTGTTTGTCCTGGGTGATGATGGCGTCCAGCACCGCATCGGAAATCTGGTCGGCGATTTTGTCCGGATGCCCTTCGGACACGGACTCGGAGGTGAAGAGGGAGTATTCGCTCATCTCGATGTTTTCCTGAATTTACCGATGGTGAGTGTCGCCAGTCGGTCGCTGAAAATGGCGGACCTGAATCTGGAAACCATTACGTAAGCCTACATAGAGGCTGTCCCCGGGAACGAGTCCCGCAGCGGTGGCCCAACGGGCCAGATCGTCCTGTTCAAACCCCAACCACAGATCACCGCAGGCCTCCCTGGCCCAACTCTGGTTGTGGCTACATAACTCTGTCACGAGCAGGCTACCGCCCGGTTGCAGCAGGCTGGCCATGTGCTTGAGCGCTTCGGCCGGCGCGGCGAAATGGTGCAACACCATGTTCAACACCACGCAATCGGCCTGAAGGCTCACGCCATTCAATGCATCGGCCAATTGCAGGCTGACGTTAGCCAGCTTTTCACGTTCACATACCTGGCGGGCCAGTTCGAGCATCGCCGCGCTGTTGTCCAGTGCGGTTACGGTGCCGAAACGACGGGCCAGTTCCGGCAGGAAAGCACCATCGCCGGGGCCGACTTCGATGGCCGAGGCTGCACCATCGAAATTCAGTTTGTCGAGCAGGGCCAGCACGCTTTCACGGTACTGCGGCAGGCCGGCAATCAAATCCTGCTGGGCGCGGAATTTCTCTGCGACCCGTGAGAAAAAATCCTGGCTGTTGGCAGCACGCTGCCCATGTACCTGTGCGATCCGCGTTTCCACGTCGGCCGGCAGCGCCAGATTGTCGACTTCTTCTAACAACGCCGCGTGCAACTTGCCGCCCAGCAACTCGGTGTGGGGCAGGGCGCGGCGATAGAAAACCGCATTGCCTTCACGGCGAGTCGCCACCAGATCCGCCTGTGCCAACACTTTAAGGTGATGGCTCATGCCGGACTGGCCGATATCGAAGATCTGCGCCAGTTCCAGAACGCCGAACGAATCGTTGGCCAGGGCGCGCAATACATTCAGCCGCAGCGGATCGCCGCCGGCCTTGCACAGGGCCGCCAGCTCGTCGCAATCGTCATGGCGAATGGAAGGCACGCGTAAGTTCATAGGGCCAGCAGTCTAGAGACGGCCGGAAAACACCGCAAGGTCAATATCAAAAAGTTTTGATATTGCTCGATGGATGGCGCTTTTTATTGCACTTCTCACTGACCGGTTAACTCTACAGACGAACAGCGGAAAGGTTTCACCAGCCGAAACCGATGTTATCCATGGGAAAAACGTCTCCGGATGACTATCTGTCATTGCCCCGAGGCGCTCGGGTGAGGGAAAATGCCCTCCTTTTTTCCGTTTCAATCTATTCAAACCCAGGAGATCAGCGATGCCTAGCCGTCGTGAGCGTGCCAACGCCATTCGTGCCCTCAGCATGGATGCCGTGCAAAAAGCCAACAGCGGCCATCCCGGTGCCCCTATGGGTATGGCAGATATCGCCGAAGTGCTTTGGCGCGACTACCTCAAGCACAACCCGAGCAATCCATCGTTCGCTGACCGTGACCGCTTCGTGCTGTCCAACGGCCACGGCTCGATGTTGATCTACTCGCTGCTGCACCTGACCGGTTACGACCTGTCGATCGACGACCTGAAACAGTTCCGTCAATTGCACAGCCGCACCCCGGGCCACCCGGAATTCGGTTACACCCCGGGCGTTGAAACCACCACCGGCCCGCTGGGTCAGGGTCTGGCCAACGCCGTGGGCTTCGCTCTGGCTGAAAAGGTACTGGGCGCGCAGTTCAACCGTCCTGGCCACAACATCGTCGACCACCACACCTACGTGTTCCTGGGTGATGGCTGCATGATGGAAGGCATTTCCCACGAAGTCGCTTCCCTGGCCGGTACGCTGGGTCTGGGCAAGCTGATCGCCTTCTACGATGACAACGGCATCTCCATCGACGGCGAAGTCGAAGGCTGGTTCACCGACGACACGCCGAAGCGTTTCGAAGCCTACAACTGGCAGGTGATCCGCAACGTCGACGGTCACGATCCGGAAGAGATCAAGACTGCCATCGACACCGCTCGCAAGAGCCCGCTGCCGACCCTGATCTGCTGCAAGACCACCATCGGTTTCGGTTCGCCGAACAAGCAAGGCAAGGAAGACTGCCACGGCGCCCCGCTGGGTGACGCGGAAATCGCCCTGACCCGTCAGGCGCTGAACTGGAATCACGGCCCGTTCGAAATCCCGGCCGACATCTACGCCGAGTGGGATGCCAAGGAAAAGGGCCGCGCCGTCGAGTCCGAGTGGGACCAGCGTTTCGCTGCCTACTCCGCCGCGTTCCCGACCGAAGCCAACGAACTGATCCGTCGTCTGAGCGGCGAGCTGCCGGCTGATTTCTCCGAGAAGGCTTCGGCCTACATCGCTGAAGTCGCGGCCAAGGGCGAAACCATCGCCAGCCGTAAAGCCAGCCAGAATGCCCTGAACGCGTTCGGCCCTCTGCTGCCGGAAGTGCTGGGCGGTTCGGCTGACCTGGCCGGTTCCAACCTGACGCTGTGGAAAGGCTGCAAAGGCGTCAGCGCCGAAGACGCCAGCGGCAACTACATGTACTACGGCGTGCGCGAATTCGGCATGACCGCGATCATGAACGGCGTTGCCCTGCACGGCGGCCTGGTGCCTTACGGCGCGACCTTCCTGATGTTCATGGAATACGCCCGCAACGCGGTGCGCATGTCCGCACTGATGAAGCAGCGTGTGATCCACGTCTACACCCACGACTCCATCGGTCTGGGCGAAGACGGCCCGACGCACCAGCCGATCGAGCAACTGACCAGCCTGCGCAGCACGCCGAACCTCGACACCTGGCGTCCAGCCGATGCCGTTGAATCGGCAGTGGCCTGGAAAAACGCCCTGGAGCGCAAGGACGGCCCGTCGGCGCTGATCTTCTCGCGTCAGAACCTGCAGCACCAGACCCGTGATGCCGGCCAGATCGCCGACATCAGCCGTGGTGGTTACGTGCTGAAGGACTGCGCAGGCGAGCCTGAGCTGATCCTGATCGCCACCGGTTCGGAAGTCGGCCTGGCCGTTCAGGCCTTCGACAAACTGACCGAGCAGGGCCGCAAGGTGCGTGTTGTTTCGATGCCTTGCACCAGCCTGTTCGACGCTCAGGACGCCAGCTACAAGCAATCGGTCCTGCCGTTGCAGGTTGGTGCGCGTATCGCGATCGAAGCGGCTCACGCCGACTTCTGGTTCAAGTACGTGGGTCTGGAAGGTCGCGTGATCGGCATGACCACCTACGGCGAATCGGCTCCGGCTCCGGCCCTGTTCGAAGAGTTCGGCTTCACCCTGGAAAACATCCTGGGTCAGGCTGAAGAGCTGCTGGAAGACTAAGCAGTACGAATGCGGTGGCCCTGGCCACCGCGTTCCCCTGTAGGAGCTGCCGAAGGCTGCGTTCTTTTGATCTTAAAAACAGGATCAAAAGAACGCAGCCTTCGGCAGCTCCTGCATAGGGTTGTGTTGTTAGCGAATACTATCGAGAACCCCATGCCTCAACCGCGTCCCTACAAAGTTGCACTCAACGGCTACGGCCGGATTGGTCGTTGCGTCTTGCGTGCGTTGTTCGAGCGAGGCGAGAAGGCCGGGTTTGAAATTGTCGCGATCAACGATCTGGCCGACATGGCCAGCATCGAATACCTGACACGCTTCGACTCCACCCACGGCCGGTTTCCCGGTGAAGTGAAGGTCGACGGCGATTGTCTGCATATCAATGGCAACTGCGTGAAGGTCCTGCGCAGTGTCACCCCCGAAGGCATCGATTGGGCGTCGCTTGGCGTCGATCTGGTGCTCGAATGCTCCGGCGCCTACCACACCCGCGAAGACGGCCAGCGTTTCCTCGACGCCGGCGCGCCACGGGTGCTGTTCTCGCAGCCGATGGCCAGCGAGGCGGATGTCGACGCCACCATCGTCTACGGCGTCAATCAGGATTGCCTGACCGGTGACGAACTGCTGGTGTCCAACGCCTCCTGCACCACCAATTGCGGCGTGCCGCTGTTGCGTCTGCTGGATCAGGCGGTCGGCCTGGATTACGTGTCGATCACCACGATTCACTCGGCGATGAACGATCAGCCGGTGATCGACGCCTATCACCACGAAGACCTGCGCCGCACCCGTTCGGCGTTCCAGTCGGTGATCCCGGTGTCCACTGGTCTGGCGCGCGGTATCGAGCGTCTGCTGCCGGAACTTGCCGGGCGAATTCAGGCCAAAGCCGTACGCGTGCCGACGGTCAACGTGTCCTGCCTCGACATCACGATGCAGACCGCGAGCGACACCGACGCCGGCGAGGTCAACCGGATCCTGCGCGACGCCGCCACCAGCGGCCCGCTCAAAGGTCTGCTGGCCTACACCGAATTGCCTCACGCAAGTTGTGATTTCAACCATGACCCACATTCGGCCATCGTCGATGCCAGTCAGACCCGCGTTTCCGGCCCTCGGCTGGTGAACATCCTGGCCTGGTTCGACAACGAATGGGGTTTTGCCAACCGAATGCTGGATGTTGCAGAACACTATCTGCAAACAGCGACTTCAAAAAAACCGTAGGAAGTGCGACCCATGACCGTGTTGAAGATGTCCGACCTCGATCTGCAAGGTAAGCGCGTATTGATCCGCGAAGACCTCAACGTCCCAGTCAAGGACGGTGTTGTCACCAGCGATGCGCGTATCCTGGCTTCGCTGCCGACCATCAAGCTGGCCCTGGAAAAAGGCGCGGCCGTGATGGTCTGCTCGCACCTGGGTCGTCCGACCGAAGGCGAGTTCTCCGCCGAGAACAGCCTCAAGCCCGTCGCCGACTACCTGAGCAAGGCCCTGGGCCGCGAAGTGCCGCTGGTGGCCGATTACCTGGGCGGCGTTGACGTCAAGGCCGGCGACATCGTGCTGTTCGAAAACGTGCGCTTCAACAAGGGCGAGAAAAAGAACGCCGACGAACTGGCCCAGCAATACGCCGCCCTGTGCGACGTGTTCGTGATGGACGCTTTCGGCACCGCTCACCGCGCCGAAGGCTCGACCCACGGCGTTGCCAAGTTCGCCAAAGTCGCCGCTGCCGGCCCGCTGCTGGCCGCTGAACTCGACGCGCTGGGCAAAGCCCTGGGCGCGCCGGCCAAGCCAATGGCTGCCATCGTTGCCGGTTCCAAGGTCTCGACCAAACTCGATGTGCTGAACAGCCTGAGCCAGATCTGCGATCAACTGATCGTCGGCGGCGGCATCGCCAACACCTTCCTCGCCGCTGCCGGTCACCCGGTCGGCAAGTCGCTGTACGAGCCGGACCTGCTGGACACCGCTCGCGCCATCGCCGCCAAGGTCAGCGTGCCGCTGCCGGTTGATGTTGTGGTTGCCAAGGAATTCGCTGAAAGCGCCGAAGCGACCGTGAAACTGATCGCTGACGTGGCTGCCGACGACATGATCCTCGACATCGGCCCGCAAACTGCCGCCAACTTCGCCGAACTGCTGAAGTCGTCGAAAACCATCCTGTGGAACGGCCCGGTCGGCGTGTTCGAATTCGACCAGTTCGGCAACGGCACCAAAGTGCTGGCCCAGGCCATCGCCGACAGCGCTGCGTTCTCGATTGCCGGTGGTGGCGACACCCTGGCGGCCATCGATAAATATGGCGTGGCGGAAAAGATCTCCTACATTTCCACCGGCGGTGGCGCGTTCCTCGAATTCGTCGAAGGCAAGGTGCTGCCGGCCGTTGAAGTCCTGGAAAGCCGGGCCAAGGCCTGAGGCCGCCCGTTTGGCCAGGCAAAGGAGTGTTCAGATGGTCAAGTCGTTAGCGCTGTTGCTGCTGACCGGTACATTGGCAGCCTGCGGAAGTAACCCGAAGGCTGCGCCGGAGCCGGCACCCGGCGAGGCACAGAAAGGCTGCTACCAGGCCGACTGGCAGGCCGAAACCAACCCGGTGCTGAACAAGCGCTCGGGTCCGGAAGGCCTGGACAAATACGAGACGCAAACCCCGGCCAAGGAACATGGTTGTCCTTGACCGGTCTGACTCTTTAACTCAGGGCCGGTGGCGTGTGCTGCCGGTCGAGGAACACGGATGAAAGGCTTGATCGCCGTTGCGGCATTGGGATTGTTGGGTGGTTGCGCGCAGTGGAACCCGTTCCAGTCATCCGCCCCTGTGGATAACTGGACCACCTGGACCTGCGACAGCCAGGCCAAGGTGCTGTGGCGCTTCACCGATGCCGGCCAGAAGGCAGTCGATGTGCGGCTGGGTGGTGGCGATCAGGTCTATCGCCTGAAAGAAGAGCCGGGCGCCTCGGGCGCGCTGTACAGCGACGACATGCTGGCGTTTCACATCAAAGGTAATGAAGGCCTGGTCTACTGGGTCGCTACCAATGATTTGATCGGCCGGGGCTGCAAAGCCGAATAAAACAGAATTTGCTGCACCGAATCACCGGGCCGGGGCCGACCCCCGATCCGCAATCACTTGAATAGCCGCCGCCGCTCCGGCAGGCTGGCACGATTAACGACCCAAACCGGGAGAGACACACACAATGGCACTTATCAGCATGCGCCAGATGCTGGACCACGCAGCCGAATTCGGCTACGGCGTTCCAGCCTTCAACGTCAACAACCTTGAGCAGATGCGCGCCATCATGGAAGCCGCTGACAAGACTGACTCCCCGGTGATCGTTCAGGCTTCGGCCGGCGCTCGCAAATACGCCGGCGCGCCGTTCCTGCGTCACCTGATCCTGGCCGCGATCGAAGAGTTCCCGCATATCCCGGTGTGCATGCACCAGGACCACGGCACCAGCCCTGACGTCTGCCAGCGCTCGATCCAGCTGGGCTTCAGCTCGGTAATGATGGACGGCTCCCTCGGCGAAGACGGCAAGACGCCGACCGACTACGAATACAACGTCCGCGTCACCCAACAAACCGTGGCCATGGCTCACGCCTGCGGCGTTTCGGTTGAAGGCGAGCTGGGCTGCCTGGGTTCGCTGGAAACCGGCATGGCCGGTGAAGAAGACGGCATCGGCGCAGAAGGCGTTCTGGATCACAGCCAGATGCTGACCGACCCGGAAGAAGCCGCTGACTTCGTCAAGAAAACCCAAGTTGATGCCCTGGCCATCGCCATCGGCACCAGCCACGGCGCCTACAAGTTCACCAAGCCACCTACCGGTGACGTGCTGGCGATCGACCGCATCAAGGAAATCCACAAGCGCATCCCGAACACCCACCTGGTGATGCACGGTTCCTCGTCGGTTCCACAAGAGTGGCTGGCGATCATCAACCAGTACGGCGGCGACATCAAAGAAACCTACGGCGTACCGGTTGAAGAAATCGTCGAAGGCATCAAGCACGGCGTGCGCAAGGTCAACATCGACACCGACCTGCGCCTGGCATCCACCGGCGCCATGCGTCGCCTGATGGCCACCAACCCGAGCGAATTCGACCCGCGTAAATTCTTCGGCGAAACCGTCAAGGCAATGCGCGATGTATGTATCGCTCGTTACGAAGCTTTCGGTACTGCCGGCAACGCTTCGAAGATCAAGCCGATCTCGCTGGAAAGCATGTATCAGCGTTATCTGAAGGGTGAGTTGAACGCCAAGGTCAATTGAGACTGGGTGTTTAGCTGATTTCAAAGAAACCCGCCGTGAGGCGGGTTTTTTTTGCCTGGAGTTTTATCAAGCAGTCGACTGACGTAAGGCGCTTGAAATGTAACCCATAACGGACATAATCGATTCTATATTTTAAAAAGTACCATATGGGTGACATTTATGCTGCTCCCCAATCCCGCTGTTTTCGGTGAAAGAATTCGGCAATTGCGTCGGGCCAAAGGCTATAGCCAAGCGATATTGGCCCACAGAGCCAAATGCAGCCGCAAAACCATCATTGACCTTGAGGCCGGCGAGAATGTCGCGCTCTACACCGCGTTCAGGGTGTTGTCAGCGCTGGGCATGGCACTGGAAATTGTCGATAACCGCATTGATCTCAAATCCTTGGCCGATCTGGTAGAGCACGATGAGTAAAGTCAAAAGGCTCAACGTCACCACTCCGCAAGGCTTCTCCGGCGAGTTGTCCAGGGGATCGCAGTTTTCCTTCGCTTATGAAACCGCAGATGCAACAAGGGAAGTCTCTCTGGTCATGCCCTATGATCCGACGCCCTCGGTGAGCAACGTGCTGCATCCGATCTTCGATATGAATGTGCCTGAAGGGTTTCTGGCGGATCAGATCAAGCGCCGGATGGCCAAGCACATGCAAGTCGATGAGATGCGCCTGTTATCGGTCATCGGCGGGAACCAGATCGGACGCCTCACCTACCAGAATCCGATAGAAACTCCGGTATCCGTGCGTGCGCAAGTCGGATTGCAGGAGATCCTGTCGGCCGATGTATCTCAGGGCGTTTTCGACTTTCTCGTCGACACCTACTTCGAGTCTGGTATTTCAGGTGTACAGCCCAAGGTGCTGGTTCCGGACCTGGACAAGCTCACCGGCAATCGAAAAACCATGCTCAGCTCCGATCTGATCGTCAAATCAGGCGCGGATGAGTACGCACATCTGGCTCAGAACGAATTTCTCTGCCTGGAAGCGGCTCGTCTCGCAGGGTTGGAAACACCGCCGTTCTGGCTGTCCGAAAACGGCGATTTGTTTGTGATGGAGCGTTTTGACCTGACCGAGGCCGGTCGCCTCGGGTTCGAAGACATGGCGGTTCTGTTGGGACTCAACAAGGATCCCCATGACAACTACAAGTATTCGCAGAGCTACGAAACACTAGCGGCCGTGATTGGCCAGGTCTGTCGGCATGGTGATTCGCTTCGAGAGTTGGAGCGCTTTTTTTCTTCGGTCTGCCTTTCGGTGATGGTTCGAAACGGAGATGCGCATCTGAAAAACTTCGGCGTGATTTATACCCATCCAGAAGCTTTGGAAACCGTGCAATTGGCTCCCGTTTTCGATGTCACCACCACAACGGTCTACGAAAACTACAATCCTAAATCCGGCCGTTCATTGGTTGATCGCACGTTAGCCATCAAGATGAACAAGGTGAAAACCTACCCGGATCGCCAGCAACTGATCGAGTTCGGTCGCAAGCATTGCTCAGTTGAAAAGCCAGCCTTGATCATCGAGCGTATTGCCGAGGCGATGACTCAAGCGTTGGCGAATCATCAGGCGCGAGTGAGCGGCGAGTTGTTTGCGGATATGCAGCGGGAATGGGATGCGGGGCGGGTAGTGGCGCTGAATGACTCCGTCGGCTCAGGAATGAAGCGAAAGCCAGTCGGCACGACGCGTATTTGATACCTGTCGTCTGAGTTAAAACTAAAGTAAAGCGGGGGGCAGATTAATCTAATCGAACAGCAGATAAATAAATCTGTCCCTTTTTATTACTCTTTTTATTGTCCGGAGAGCTTGAGGCCGTTCGCGTCGTACTGAGTGCCGAGTGGGTCGCCGTACGAGTTTTTTGGTTCCAAGCGCTGACCGGTAGCATCCGACTCAACTTTGGACACGAATCTCAGGTCCAGTGCCCCATCATTGTTTTGGATATCGTTGTCGTTGATTTGCATCCACAAATCTTCGCCGCCCAGAAAATAACTGTTGCGTTCCAGTGATTCCACGCTGCCGTTGTTACCGATACTGATCAACGCCTGGCCGCATTTGGCATTGGGGCCGGAGTAGGGGAAACTTCTGTCGCCTTCGACTTTGATGATGTAGTAGTTCCCGGTATTACCCTGACCGTTACTGTTGCAGGAGCGAGCCGTGCGTTCGCTGGTATTGAAGCACCACATGCCGTCAGCAAATAGGCGCCCTTCCGAGGGAGTTCGGCCGACGTTTTGCCAGCCCTGATTTGCGTAAAGTTTGCTGTTCATTTTCATTCTCCTGTCATCATTCGGAAAAATATCAGTTTGTTGTTTTGCAAATTTTTTAATGTCCCGTAGGTGGATTTAGATTCCTGTATATATAAGCATCTTTCAGAGTTGACAGATGCTTATATGTTTTTTTGCGATCGGCAGATAAATAAATCTGTCCACTCTTAGTTGTCATCTGGATGTGAGCCTATGGTTTGTGTTTATAAGGTTTTCAGCAACTGTAAGATCTGACAGTTTTTTATGTTTTTTTGGTATTTATGTAATTCTATTTAGTTACCAACGTACGCTTGTTTTTTTAATTATTGATTGCGCTTGATGGCTGGAGCTTTTCGTTTTGTGAGCAATTGGGCCCAATTGCGTTTTTGCTGGTAAAACCCGCCAGTGGCGGGTTTTGTTGTAGATGAGTTGCTCCGGCCAGTCGCCGATTACACTTATGGCTCGACGTGATCCAGCGCCTGATTCACCGCGAGTTCTCCAAGCATCACCAACTGCGCAATGCCTATCGCGGTTTTGCGGTCGGTGGGAGGGAGAGTCGCGGCGAAGTTGTTGAGCATTTCGCTGGCGGAGCCGAGGGTTTCGCTGGCGTTGGCCAGCAGGGACTCGGTGTTGTAGGCGGGGTTGGCGAAGTACATGCGGTCGGGTTCGTTGACCGTGGCCATGATGCGGGCGCCGGGGGAGAGGTAGTGGTCGAGGGCGCGTTCGGCGGCTTCGTTGAGTTTTTTGGGGTCGAGGGAATCGTAGGGGGAGGCCAGATCGGTGTCTGGCGGGTTTGGCGTAGCTTTGAACATATGCTGAAAACTCCTGTAAGGAGCTGCTTGTCCTTCCCTACTAAAAGAAGGGTGGCAGCTGTGCGCAGGTTAGTAGACCGGGGAGTATTCAGCATTGACCGGCGCGCCGAAGCGCCCTGCGCACAGCCACCATCACAGTCAGACTGGAATGTCTGATGGACAGCGCGTTGCACGTAGCTGAAAAACACCACGGGCTACTAAACCCGATCACTGCGAATCAGTGACCCGAATCAAGTTACCGATGGCCCTCCAGGCGCACAAGCCGGCGGATTCTGGCGTACCGGTAGGCAGCGACGCAAGCCGTTGTAGGCTTCGGGACGTTTCGCAGACAGCCCTTAAACAGCAGCCTTAAACGGTAGGTCGGCTGCTATTTATCGTGATCGATATCCAGCTTGCTGAACGTGACCTGCCCACCCTCGCTGGTGTACCCGGTGTTGTCCTGCACATATACGCCCGCCTTGAAATACAGCGGCTTGTTGCGCCACGTCGCGCTGATCTGCGAGTCCCACTGATACCCGGCCGCACTCACGCCCAGCGCGCCACCTGGACTCAGGTGAATCAGGTAATTGAACTCGCGATCCAGTTTGATCCCGGTCGCCAAGGTAATCACCCGGCCTTCGTCATCATCCGGGTGCATCCGCACTTTGATCACCAGGTTGCCGGACTCAAGTTTGGTCTTGTACTGATACTCAAGCTTCACCAGCGGTTTCTGACTTTCATAGGCGTGAATCTGGCCGATGACGATCTTGCCGGAACTGGGCACTTTATTGACCGAGAGGGTCGCGCGCAGCAGGTTGTCGGCGTCCGGGTAATACCAGTTGCGCAGGGTGCCGTTGCTGTAGGTTTCGCGCAGTTCGGTGCGTGGGTAGATGGCGTTTTCGGTTTTCGAGCCGGTCACCGGGGACCAGAAGAACAGGGTGCCGGTGTCGGAATGGAAGTACTGATCCTTGAAGCCGTTCACCAGTTTGGAGGTTTCGACGGTGTAGGGCGGGCTGCCAACGGGAACGCTGAGGTTCCAGGTTGCGAGGTCGATCATGTCGGTTCTTCCACTCTATTTTTCCTGCACGCGCGTGCCAGAAGCTCTAGCTCGCGGTTCTTGGGGGCGGCCTTTATAAGCGTAGAGGGATTTTTTGTTAACGGCCGTCTGGCGGATGATTGGCGTCAACATCCTGTCGAAATGCCATCTTTCCCGGTTTTCGGGGGCTGCAGCGATGACCGTTAGTCGGCTTCTTACCGGTTTGGTTAAATGATGGCCTGATGACAGCTACTGCTTTTTCGGATCCAGGACTAGAGTGAAGGCTCAGTAACTGTACGGTTTTCACGAGAAACCGGCCGCGTCCCGATTGGATGTCCCGACAAGAGAAGCAGCATGGAATGCGCGCAACCCACGCCAGGTGAAGGCAGCTCAGTCCTTTTGATCGTTGATGACTACCCTGAAAATCTGATCAGCATGCGCGCGTTGCTGCAGCGCCAGGACTGGCAGGTGATGACCGCTGCTTCCGGTTTCGAAGCCCTCAGCCTGTTGCTTGAACACGACATCGACCTGGTGCTGCTGGATGTGCAGATGCCGGGCATGGACGGTTTCGAAGTTGCGCGGCTGATGCGCGGCAGTCAGCGCACGCGCCTGACCCCCATCATCTTCCTCACCGCCAACGAGCAGTCCCAGGACGCCGTGATCAAGGGCTACGCCAGCGGTGCGGTGGATTACCTGTTCAAACCCTTCGATCCACAGATTCTCAAACCGAAAGTCCAGGCGTTGCTGGAGCACCAGCGCAATCGCCGGGCGTTGCAGCGCTTGAGTCAGGATCTGGAGTCGGCGCGGGCCTTCAATGCGTCGGTGCTGGATAACGCGGCCGAAGGGATTTTGGTGCTGGCCGAGGATGGTCTGATTCGCTTCGCCAACCCGGCGATTTCGCGGTTGCTCAATGCGCCGGTGAAGGAACTGGAAGGTCAGGAGTTTCTCGATTACCTGCAGAAACCGCACATTCCGCTGTGGGCCGATTCCGAGTTTTATGCCAGTTACAAACGTGGCGAGACGCTGCGATTACACGATGCGTTGCTGCGTACCGCGCCGGGTCAGCAGGTGCCAGTGGCACTCTCCTGCGCGCCGTTGCCGAGCGAGCAACACGCGATGGTGGTGACGGTGCTGGACATGTCGGTGGTCCGCCATCTGCATCAGCAGCTGGAGTTCCAAGCCGTCACCGATCCGTTGACCGGGCTGCTCAATCGCCGGGGTTTCTACCAGACTGTGGAAAACCTGCTGCTGCGCGGCGAGCGCACGGACAGCAGTTGGGTGCTGATGTACCTCGATCTCGACGGCTTCAAACGGGTCAATGATTCCCTTGGCCACGATGCCGGCGACCGGGTGCTGCGCTGGGTTTCCGAACAATTGAAGGCATGTTTGCGACCGTTCGACATTCTGGCGCGGATGGGCGGTGACGAGTTCACTGCGCTGCTGGATCTGGAATTCCCCGAACAGGCAGCGAAGATCGCCGAGAAGCTCATCGAACGGGTGTCGATCTGTCAGCAGATCGAAGGCATGGATATCGCCCTCGGCGCCAGCATCGGCATTGCCACGTATCCGGATTGCGGCAACAACCTCGATGGTTTGATGCGTGCTTCGGACATCGCGATGTACGAAGCCAAGCGCGCCGGACGTCAGCAATATCGCTTCTACGATCACGAAATGAACGGCCGCGCGCGCTCGCGACTGATGCTGGAAGAGAGCGTGCGCAACGCCATCGAGAACCGTGATTTCAATCTGGTGTATCAGCCGCAGGTGGCGATTGGTGACGGCAAGATTCGCGGTTTCGAGGCGTTGCTGCGCTGGCAGCATCCGAGCGTCGGCGACGTGCCGCCGGGGTTGTTCCTGCCGCTGCTGGAGGAAGCGACGCTGATCAGCCGACTCGGCAGCTGGATCTATCATCGCGGCGCCGGGCAGCGTAAGGCCTGGGAGTCCGAGTTTTCCAAGGATCTGGTGCTCGGCGTGAGCCTGAGCAATACCCAGTTCGGGCTGCCGAATCTGGTGACCGAATTGCGTCAGGTGCTGGAGCGCCATGGTTTGCAGCCGCATCAGATGGAAGTGGAAGTCACCGAGGAAGCGCTGACGGTCAATCCCGATGAAACGCGCAAACAGCTGCGGTTGCTGCGCAATCTCGGGGTACGAGTGGCGCTGGATGATTTCGGTTCCGGGTCCTGTTCGCTGTCGCATCTGCGCGACCTGGAGCTGGATACGCTCAAGCTCGATCGCCACCTGATCGCCCGATTGCCGGACTCATCGCGGGACGCCTCGCTGGTGCGCAGCGTCATCGAACTGTGCAAGGAATACGGCTTGCTGGTGATTGCCGAAGGCGTGGAAACCGTCGAGCAATACCAATGGCTGCAAGCCCATGGTTGCGAGTACGTGCAAGGGTTCCTGGTGGCGCGGCCGTTGGTCGCCGAGGACGCGACGCGCTTTGCCGAGCCGTTCGACTGGAGCGCGTTGGCCAGTTGAATTCGTTACACTGGCGGCCTTTTCATGACCCGTGCCGCCCCATGACTGCGTTGAAATACCTCCAGGCCTATCCCGCGCAATTGCAGGATCAGGTGCGCCAATTGATTGCCGAAGATCGCCTCGGTGATTACCTGAGCCAACGCTATCCGGGCCGCCACGATGTGCAGAGCGACAAGGCGTTGTACGGCTACGCGTTGGACTTGAAACAGGAATACCTGCGTAACGCCCCGGCCATCGACAAGGTCTTGTTCGACAACCGTCTAGACCTGACTCACCGCGCCCTCGGTCTGCACACCACGGTCTCTCGGGTGCAGGGCGGCAAGCTCAAGGCCAAGAAAGAGATTCGCATCGCCTCGCTGTTCAAGGAGGCCGCGCCGGAGTTTCTGAAGATGATCGTGGTGCACGAGCTGGCGCACTTCAAGGAATCGGATCACAACAAGGCGTTCTACAAATTGTGTGATCACATGCTGCCGGGCTATCACCAGATCGAGTTCGACCTGCGGGTCTATCTGACCTGGCGAGACATGCAATAAAAAATCAAACAGCGGAGTGCATGCATGGACGTGAGCAAGACCAAGAGCAGTTTCTACCGGCGCTTGTACGTGGCGTACCTGATCGACAGCGGCCTGGCCAGCAGCGTGCCGGCGCTGACCGAAGTCACCGGCATGCCCCGGCGCACGGCGCAGGACACCATCGCGGCGCTGGCGGATCTGGATATCGTCTGCGAATTCGAACAGGAAGAGGGCGCGCGCAATCATGCGGGGCGCTATCGGATTCGCGAGTGGGGGGCGATTGATCGGGGGTGGATCGAGCGGAATTTGCGGCAGATCAAGGCTGTTCTCGAGTATCCCTGACCAATGCAGTTCCTTCGCGGGCAAGCCCGCGAAGGGGGAATCTCAAGACCTGCGCATGCCAATGTGTGGAATGTCATCCTCCAGATATTCCTCACCCGCCACCACAAACCCGTACCGCCCGTAATACCCCTGCAAATGCGCCTGGGCCGACAGATAGATCGGCACCTCGGGCCAGCGCTTCTCGGCCTGTTTCAGCGCCTGCTCCATCATTTCATGCCCCAGCCCTTTGCCACGTCCGGCCGGTGCCGTCAGTACGCGGCCGATCACCACGTCGCCACCCTGGGATTCCGGGTCCAGCAGGCGCAGGTACGCCACCAGTTGATCACCGTCCCAGCCCATCAGGTGGCAGGTATCGCCATCCAGATCCTGACCGTCCGGGTCCAGGTAGGCGCAGCGCTGTTCGACCACGAACACTTCCGAGCGCAATTTCAAAATGGCGTACAGCTGCTCCAGTCCCAGATCGCTGTGATGTTTGCAGACCCACTCGATTGTCATCTTCCGATTCCTTGAACAACGTCGCCCGATACTAAGCGCACCGTCGAAATATGTCTGTATGGCGCAATAATCTGTGACGAAGGCCAAAATGCCATCATTCCTTTCTCGCGCCGCCGACTTCTTTGTGTAATCTGCAGAGAAGCGCTGTGCAACGGCTTCAATGAGCTAATGTTAGGGCCTGGGATTCGCCGGTACGGGGCCTTGGGGTTTTGACTGAAAACACGCCGGGCGGCCCGCCCGCTAAGGATTTTCAAGCATGCCGCGATTGCATCGAGCTATTGCTTTGATCGGATTGCTGTTGCTGGGTCAAAGCGCTGCAGCGGAGAAATTGCGTCTGGTCTTCGACGTCTGGCCGCCGTTTACCGATGACACGCTGGTCAACGGTGGGCTGGCCACGGACATTGTCAGCACGGCCCTGGCCCGGGCCGGCTATGCCAGCGATTACGAACAGGTGCCGTGGGCGCGGGCGCTGCTCGGGGTTGGCGAGGGGCGTTACGACGTGCTGGTCAACGCCTGGTACAACGACGAGCGTACGAAACTGGGGCAGTTTTCCGACGAATACCTGCTCAACCGTGTGCGTTTTCTCAAGCGCAAAGACACGCCCATCGAATACAACAACTTGCAGGAACTGCACACCTATCCGATTGCGGTGGTGCGCGGCTACGCCTATTCCGCACCGTTCGATGCCGACACGGCGTTGCAGAAAGTCCCTGTGCATAACTTCGCGATGGCCGTGCGCATGCTGGCAGCGGATCGGGTCAAGCTGACCCTGGAAGACGAATTCGTCGCCCGCTATTACCTGGCCCGTGAATCACCGAAAGTGCGCAACGCCGTGGAGTTCCTGCCCAAGCCGCTGAGCGAGAACAGTCTGCACATTCTGGTCAGCCTGAAAAACCCGGAGCACGAACAGATCGTGGCCGGGTTCGACAAGGCGATTGCGGCGATGAAGGCCGACGGCAGCTATGACAAGTTGCTCAGGCAGCATGGCATGTGAGGCGGCTCAAGCCTCGCCGGTGTCCTTGATCAAGTGCGCCGCCAGCGTCCGCAAAGGGCCGAGCTGGCGGCAGATCAGTGCCAGTTGCGTTTGCACCAGTCGCTGGCCTTCGTCGATCTCGTCCGCCATCTGCTCAAGCTCATTGGCCAGCGCCTCTTCCTCATCGCTCTGAATCGCAATCGGCTGTTTGCTCGCCAGGCCCTGGGCGATCTCGTCGATGCTGGTGGCCAGTTTCACCCCGGCGCCATCGATCAGATGCTCACGGACCTCGGCCGGCAGCTGGGTTTCCCGGTGTGCGCCGAGGCCTGACAGATAGCTGAGCAACGTGTGCGACAGCACCAGGAAACGGAAGCCAACGTCGGCTTCCTTCCGGAAATGCCCCGGCTCCATCAGCATGTTTGCCAGCGTGGTCGACAGCGCCGCGTCGGCGTTGTGCGCGTTGCGACGGGCCAGGCGGTAAGCGAGGTCGTCGCTCTTGCCGGCGGCGTATTGCTGCATGATCTGGCGCAGGTAGATGCTGTTGCAGGTCAGGGTGTTGGCCAGCACTTTGTTCAGGCGCCGACCCTGCCAGTCCGGCAGGAACAGGATCACCGTCAGGCCTGCGATCAGGCTGCCGAGCAAGGTATCGAACAGGCGCGGCACAAACAGCCCGTAACCGTCACCGACCTGGTTGAAGCAGAACAGCACCATGATCGTGATCGCGGCGGTCGCCACGGTGTAGCGGGTGGTGCGGTTGGTAAAGAACACCACACCGGCGGCGATGGCGAAGCACGACTGCACCAGCGGGCTCGGGAACAGATCGAACAGCGCCCAGGCGATGGTCAGGCCGATGGCGGTGCCGAGAATCCGCTGGCCGAGTTTGCGTCGGGTGGCACCGTAGTTCGGCTGGCAGACGAACAGCGTGGTGAGGATGATCCAGTAGCCTTGCGACGGGTGAATCAGATGCACCATGCCGTAACCGATGCTCAACGCCAGCGGCAGGCGCAGGGCGTGGCGGAACAGCAATGACGTCGGTGTCAGTTGGGTGCGCAGACGTACCAATACGTCTTTGAAGTTACGCGGCGAGCGGTCGAGCAGGCTGCTGTCGGTGGCATCGGCCAAGGCATCAGGGTTGCTCGCGTCGCTGAGCAGACGGTCGAGGGTGCCGAGGTTGGCCGCCAGTGCCCGCAGCGAGCGCAACAGTCCACGCCAGGCCGGGTTGCTCTGGATGCGCAGGTGTTCGAGGGAGGCGTGGAGGTCACTCAGGGCTTCGGCGAATGTCGCGTCGTAGATGAACGGCTGGCGCATCTGGATCGATTCGGCCAGCGCCCGGCACGCCTTGCCTTGCTGGCGCAGCAGACGCTGGCAGCGGAACAGCACGTCGCTGTGGAAAAACGCTTCGGCCAGCGCGTTGTAGGGATAGTGCGAAGAACTGGCGCGTTCGTGAATGTCCTGGGCAAGGAAGTACAGCTTCAGGTAACGGCTGACTTTCGAGCCGGGGCGACCGTTGCCGACCCGGTGCAGGATGATTTCCTTGGCGCTGTTCAGTGCCGCAACGACGCGGCCGTTTTGTTGAGCCAGTTCCAGCCGCCGCGCTTCGACGTCCATCTGACGGATCGGCTCGAACAGCGAGGATTTCAGCTTCAGGTAATAACCCAGTTCACGGAACAGCCGCGCCAGACTCTGCTGCACCGGCTGGTTGGAAAACATCGCCTGCCACAGCACCGACAGCAAGCCGTACCACGCGGCGCCGGCCACCAGCAGCATCGGCTCGTGCCAGAAATCCGTGACCGCGCCACCACGCTGGTCGACGCCGATCATGGTGTAGACGGAAAGAATCAGGGTCGCCGAAGCGATCGCGCCATATCGCTCACCGAGCGCCCCGAGCATGGTCAGGCCGAAACTGGCCAGTGCCAGAGCGATGACGAACACGATGGGGTAGGGGAACAGCAATTCCACCGACAGCGCCGCAACGCTGAAACACACCAGCGTCACCGCCAGTGCGTTGAGGCGGCCCTGCCAACTGTCGTCGGTCTCGGCCAGGGCGCTGGCGATGATCCCGAGGAACAGCGGGATCAGCAGCCCCATTTCATCCTGATACCAGCACAGCGCCATGCTGCCGGTCAGGGCGATGAACACCCGCACGCTGTAGCTGAATTTATCCAGCGCCCACAGGCGCCGCAAAGACTGACGAAACGAGGTCGAGGACATGAAGTGCGAGGGCCTTCCGAGGCGATGCCGCTAAATTGAGCCAGTAATGACGCCGACGCAATGGCGCCGATCACATCTGACAGCAAAAAGTGTTCCGCCCGGCCTTCGAATCAGACGTATTGCGCCGCCGCGTAACCCGATGCCCAGGCCCACTGGAAGTTGAATCCGCCCAGATGCCCGGTGACATCCAGCACTTCGCCAACAAAATAGAGGCCCGGGCTTTTCAGCGATTCCATGGTCTTGGACGAGACTTCGCGGGTGTCGACGCCACCGAGGGTGACTTCGGCGGTGCGGTAGCCTTCGGTGCCGGCCGGGACGACTTTCCAGCTGCCGAGCTTCTCGGCGATGTCCGCGAGTTCGGCGTGGGTGTACTGCTTCATCGGTTTGGAGACGAACCAGTTGTCCGCCAGCAGGTTGGCCATCTTCTTGGTGAAGATTTCACCGAGCAGGGTTTTCAGTTCGCTGTTCGGGCGTTCGGCGGTTTGCTGTTGCAGCCAGCTCGCCGCGTCGTGATCGGGCAGCAGGTTGATCTCGACCGTGTCGCCCGGCTCCCAGAAGGAGGAAATCTGCAGAATCGCCGGGCCGCTGAGGCCGCGGTGAGTGAACAGGATGTTCTCGCGAAAGCTCTGGTCGTTGCAGCTGACCAGGCAATCCACCGAGGTGCCGGATAGTTCGGTGCACAGATCCTTGAGTTGATCGGTGATGGTGAACGGCACCAGACCGGCGCGGGTCGGCAGCAGGTCGTGGCCGAATTGCTTGGCGACCTGATAACCGAAACCGGTGGCACCCAACGTCGGGATCGACAGGCCGCCGGTGGCGATCACCAGCGACTGGCACTGGATCTGCCCGAGGGTGGTGTCGAGCAGGTAACCGCCCTCGACTTTCTCGATGGTCTGGATCGAGGTGTCCAGGTGCAGGTTGACGCCGACCTGATCGCACTCGTCCAGCAGCATGCCGAGGATGTCGCTGGATTTGTTATCGCAGAACAACTGGCCGAGCTTTTTCTCGTGATACGGCACGCCGTGTTTGGCGACCATGCCGATGAAATCCCACTGGGTGTAGCGGGCCAGCGCGGATTTGCAGAAGTGCGAATTCTGCGAAAGGAAATTGCTCGGCTCGGTGTACATGTTGGTGAAGTTGCAGCGCCCACCGCCGGACATCAGGATTTTCTTGCCGGCCTTGTTCGCGTGGTCGAGCAGCAGCACCTGACGCCCGCGCCCGGCGGCGGTCAGTGCACACATCAACCCTGCGGCGCCAGCGCCAATGATCACGACTTCGGTAGAGCGCAAAACGGTGTCCTCACACAATGATCGTTCCCACGCTCTGCGTGGGAATGCCGCCATGGACGCTCTGCGTCCGCTTTTAAATCGTGACGCGGAGCGTCACAGGATGCATTCCCGCGCGGACGGTTCGACGCCTCGACGCGGGAACGATCAGGTCAGAGGACGCGTACGCGCAGCGAACGACCCTTGATCTTGCCGTTGTTCAAACGTTGCAGCGCCTGCATGACCACGGTGCGCTCAACCGCCACATAGGACTGGAAGTCGAAGATCGCGATCTTGCCAACCTGAGCGCCAGGGATGCCGGCATCGCCGGTCAGTGCGCCAAGAATGTCGCCCGGGCGCACCTTGTCTTTACGGCCGCCACCGATGCACAGCGTGCTCATCGGCGGTTGCAGCGGGGCACCGCCCTGGGATTTCAGGTTGTCCACCTGATCCCAGTTCAGCGGGGTTTTCTGCAGTTGTTCGATGGCTTGCGCGCGGTGTGCTTCCGACGGCGCCACCAGGCTGACCGCGATGCCTTTCTCGCCGGCACGACCGGTACGGCCGACGCGGTGAATGTGGATTTCCGAGTCGCGGGCCAGCTCGACGTTGATCACCATGTCCAGTGCATCGATGTCCAGACCACGGGCGGCAACGTCCGTGGCGACCAGTACCGAAGTGCTGCGGTTGGCGAACATTGCCAATACCTGATCGCGGTCACGCTGTTCCAGATCGCCGTGCAGGCCGACGGCGGAAATGCCTTTGGAAGTCAGGTGATCGACGGTTTCCTGCACTTGCTGCTTGGTGAAGCAGAATGCCACGGTGGAAGCTGGACGGAAGTGGTGCAGGACCTTGGTCACCGCGCTCATGCGCTCTTCCGGGGAAATCTCGTAGAAGCGCTGTTCGATCTGCGTGTCGTCGTGGAACGCTTCGGCTTTCACCGTTTGCGGATCACGCATGAACTTCGACGCCAGTTGCTTGATGCCCACCGGGTAGGTCGCGGAGAACAGCAAGGTCTGACGACGGGCCGGGGTCTGCTCGATGATGTCTTCGATGGCGTCGTAGAAACCCATGTCGAGCATGCGGTCGGCTTCGTCGAGGATCAGTGTGTTGAGGCCGTCGAGGACCAGCGAACCCTTGCGCAGGTGCTGCTGGATGCGGCCCGGGGTGCCGACGATGATGTGCGCGCCGTGCTCCAGCGAGCCGATCTGCGGGCCGAACGACACGCCGCCGCACAGGGTCAGGACCTTGATGTTGTCTTCGGCGCGGGCCAGACGACGGATTTCCTTGGCGACCTGGTCGGCCAGTTCGCGAGTCGGGCAAATCACCAGCGCCTGGCAGCCGAAGTAGCGCGGATTGATCGGGTTCAGCAGGCCGATGCCGAACGCGGCGGTCTTGCCGCTGCCGGTCTTGGCCTGGGCGATCAGGTCCATCCCCTTGAGGATCACCGGCAAGCTCTGCGCCTGGATCGGCGTCATCTGGGCATAACCGAGCGATTCGAGGTTAGCCAGCATGGCGGCGGACAGCGGCAAAGTATTAAAAGCGGTGGCGATGGTGGTCACGGGACTGGCCTGCAAAACAAAATGTCGCGCAGTGTACCAGCCCGGTGGCCATTAGCCCTAAGACTCGATGTGTTCTTCCGGACGTCTGACGCGCCGTCCGTCATTCTTCGAGAGCTGGGAGAAAATCGTCGCCGCCAGCATCGCCATGATCCCAACAGTCACGAACGTGAGCTGAAACGCGCCCAACACGGTCTCAACGCCGTCGTTTCCGATCTCCGCCGTGAAGCCGCCGAGCAGCGCGCCGGCGCACGCCACACCGAGGCTCAGCGACAACTGCGCCACCACCGATAGCAGGCTGTTGCCGCTGCTGGCGCTGGCGTCGTCGAGGTCGATCAGGGTCACGGTGTTCATCGCGGTGAATTGCAGCGAGTTGATTGCCCCGAGAATCGCCAGCAGGCACAGCAGCAGCCAGTACGGCGTCTGCTCGCTGACCAGGCCCATGCTCGCCAGCATGATCCCCAGAAACAGCGTGTTGCCGGTCAGCACGATGCGATAGCCGAGGCGTTCGATCAGCGGCCGCGCGCCCCACTTGGCGACCATCGCGGCAGCCGCCAGCGGCAGCATGCTCATCCCGGCCTGGGACGGCGAATAACCCAGCGCCACTTGCAGCAGCAACGGCACCAGAAACGGCAGGGCGCCGCTGCCCAGTCGGGCGAACAGGTTGCCGAGGATGCCGACCGCGAAGGTGCGGGTCTTGAACAGCGACGGCGCGAACAGCGGATTGTCGATGTGCCCGGCGCGCAGCCAGTACGCCGCCAGACACGCCATGCTGCCGAACAGCAACAGCATCACCCGCAAGTGCGGCAGGTGCAGTTCGCCGAGGCCTTCCATGGCGATGGTGATCAGCACCATCGCCGCGCCGAACAGCAGGAAACCCAGGCTATCGAAACGCGTACGTTCGGTGCCGCGCAGGTCGGGGATGAACTTCCACACCGCGTAGCAGCCGATGACACCGACCGGCAGATTGATCAAAAAGATCCAGTGCCACGTCAGGTATTGCACCATCCAGCCGCCCATGGTCGGGCCGATCAGCGGGCCGAGCAGGCCGGGAATGGTAATGAAGCCCATGATCCGCACCAGTTCCGAACGCGGGTAGGCGCGCAGCACCACCAGCCGCCCGACCGGCAACATCAGTGCGCCGCCGAGGCCCTGAATCACCCGGGCGCCGATCAGCATGCTCAGGCTGCTCGACAGGGCGCAGAGCAACGAGCCGATGCTGAACAGCAGGATCGCGCCGAAGAAGATTTTCTTGGTGCCGAAGCGATCGGCGATCCAGCCAGAGGCCGGGATCAGCAGGGCCACGGTGAGCATGTAGGCGATGATCACACCCTGCATGCGCAACGGGTCTTCAGCGAGATCCCGGGCCATGGCCGGCAGGGCGGTGTTGAGGATGGTCCCGTCGAGGGACTGCATGAAGAAAGCGATGGCGATGACCCACGGCAACCAGCGGGCGGTGATGGCGTCGAGAGGCGGGCGGTTGGGCATGGAACCTCTTGTGGTGTAGGGCCGTGAATGATCGTTCCCGCGCAAGGCGCGGGAACGATTTGTATCAGAGCGTCAGGGTCAATCGGCTCACCAACGCCCCCGGCAGCAGCGCCGACGACGTATTGCGCTGGCTGTAGGTGCTCGCCGACAGCAGCAACTCACGCTCGGCAGTCAACGCTTCCAGCTGCGAACCCAGCAGGCTGTAGGCGCTGTCGTCGAAACGCATGGTGCTGACCGGCGCCTGAATTTCGCCGTTTTCAACCCAGAACGTGGCAAACCGGGTCATGCCGGTCAGGCGCGCGGCCGGTTGATCGGAGAAGTTCAGGTACCACAGGTTGCTGATGTACAAGCCGGTGCCCAACTGCTTGAGGATCTCGGCCTGCGGCAGATTGCCTACGCCCATGTTCAGCGCACTCGGCGACTCACCACCGCCGGCACCGTTGGCCGTCAGACCGTATTCGGCGGCACTGCGCGAACCGACCAACTGGTCACCCGCCTTGCCTTCGATGATCAACCGCAGATCGCTGCGCGGGTAACCTTCACCGGAAAACGCCGGGCTCAGCGAGTCGCTGACTTTCTCGTCGAGGGACACCAGCGGGCTGAACGCCTGGTCGCCGGCATACAGCTTCTGCAACGGGCTGCTCTTGCTGGCAATCGACTGCGCCGAGAAACCGCCCCAGCACAGCATGCCCATGATTTCTTCCAGGGCTGCGGGCGCCAGATAGGCGCGGTATTGACCGGGCGGCAAGGTGCGCAGCGGTCGCCCCAGAAACTCGAGTTGCTCGCGGGCCTGCTGGAAGCGTTTGGCGAAACCTTCGCTGCTCCACTCGTGCCCGGCGTAGCTGGCTTTCACCGCTTCGCCGTTCTCGTGGAACAGGCTGAAGTCGAAGTTGAAGCTGTTGGCCTGATGCCAACCGAACGCGCCGGAAGAACTGGCGAAGCCACGACTGATCGGGCCGGCGGCATAGAAGCCGACCAGATCCAGACCTTCGGCCGCTTGAGCGATTTCCGCCACGACCTGTTCGGTGTCCGGCAGCGGATGCTCCTGCACGTTCTTGCTCTGCCAGCCATTGTGGTTGAGCAACAGGTAAGGATCCTGCGGCAGCAGCGGCAAGGTTTCGCGCAGTTGCTGCAGGCCTTCGGCCAGACGTTGCAGGTCGGTGGTCGGCTCGCCGGACAGGGTGATGTGCAGGTCGGCATGGCGACCGTCGTCGATCAGTTTCAGGCCGATACCGGCTTGCTGCACTTGCCCGGCCTGACGCACCTTGGCGTGGTTGAAGCGGACGAAGGCCGACGATTCGGCGTCGTAACTCAGGGTGAATTGTTCCGGCTCGCGCACGGTATCGCGCAGCCAGTTGACCAGAACCTTGAAGGCTTCGACCTGGCTCTTGGAAATACTCATCAGGCGTCTCCCCCAAACACATCAACATTGCTGAACACGCAGGCCGGCGAAGCATGGCCGACGCGGATCACCTGGTTCGGTTCGCCCTTGCCGCAGTTCGGCGTGCCCAGCACCCGGGTGGTGCCGGTGTTGCCGACTGCGCGCAGGCTTTTCCAGAAGTGCGCGGAAATGCCCCGGTAGTTCGGGTTCTTCACCACGCCTTTGAGTTCGCCGTTTTCAATCAACTGGCCCCATTCGCAGCCGAACTGGAATTTATTGCGTGCATCGTCGATCGACCACGAACGGTTGGTGCTCATCAGGATGCCGTTTTCGATGCCGCCGATCAGTTGTTCCAGCGGCTGATCGCCCGGCTCGATGTTGAGGTTGGCCATGCGGTCGATGGGCGGTCGGTTCCAGCCGCAGGCGCGGCTGTTGGCGACGCCGTCCAGACCTGCGCGGAACTGCGACAGTGCACCGCCCAGCGGCCGTACCAACAGGCCTTCGCGAATCAGGAATTGCTTGCTGGCTTTGGAACCGTCGTCATCGTGACCGTAACTCGCCAGTTCTTCGGGAATGCCCGGATCGAACGTCACGTTGAGCAGTTTCGAGCCGTATTGCAGGCTGCCGAAATCCGAGGTTTTGACGAAACTGGTGCCGGCGTAATTACGCTCGTCGCCGAGGATCCGGTCCAGTTCCAGTGGGTGACCAATGGATTCATGGATCTGCAGCATCATCTGGTCAGGCATCAGCAGCAGGTCGCGCGGGCCTTGCGGGGTGTTCGGCGCGAGCAGCAATTGCAGCGCCTGATCGGCGACTTGCGGGCCGGCGCCGATCAGGCCGCAACGGCTGATCACGTCGGCGCCGCCCTGCTGGCCGAAGTTCTCGCGGCCGAGGCTGCGGGTCTGGCTGTCGTTGCCGTCGTAGGCGGTGACGTCCAGGCCCGGATAAACGAAGCGCTGGGCCTGGCGCAATTCGGCCCCGGCACTGCTCAGGTAGATCTGTTCAACATGGGTGATGCCGATGCTCACTTCCCAATTCACCAGGCGCTCATCCTTTGGCACCGAGGCGGACTCCGAGCCGAGCAGCTCGAAGCATTCGCTCAGGGACGGGAAGGGTTGTTCGAGATTGGGTGAAAAGTAGTCAGCGCGGTCGCTGGACACCGGCTGCTGGCTCAGGTCGAGCAGGGCGTGGGGCTTGATCCGCCGGGCCTGCTGTTCGGCGCGCTCGAGGGCGGCTTGCAGGCCTTGTTGCGACAGGTCATTGGTCGCGGCGTAGGCTTCGACGCCGTTGACGCGAACGGTGAGCATCGCACCTTCGTCGCGGCTCAGGCTCGGCGGTTCGGCAACGTTCTTGCGCACCGACAGGTACTGGCCGGACTCGCGTACATACCGCAGGGAAAAAAACTCGGCGCCCGTGCGCAAGGCAGCGAAGCGCTGCTTGAGCTGGGGGTGGAAATCGAACATCAGGGAACCTCCTTGTTATGGGAGTAGCGGCGAAGCGGATTCGGCGGGGAGGGGTGAAACGATTGCGCGAGGACTAGAGTAGGCCTGCGTGGGGGTAGGATCAAGTGAAGAGGGGGTGTAGGAGGATTTACTGCTTTGAGTCGGCTGATCGTTCCCACATTGCATGGGAACGATCACCGCCCGGTATTACGACTTACTGAGCAACAGCACTCACATCACGCAGTGCCTTGCCTTTCACCGGCGCATCGCCAGCGACGTAGTACGGCGCCTTGCTGCGTGGCAGTGGCTGACGGCCACGGATCTTGTCGGCGATTTTCTCGGCCATCATGATCGTCGGCGCGTTCAGGTTGCCGGTGGTGATGATCGGCATGATCGAGGCATCGACCACACGCAGACCCTGCATGCCATGCACGCGGCCTTCGCCATCCACTACGGCCATCTCGTCGGTGCCCATCTTGCACGAGCAGGACGGGTGGAACGCGGTTTCGGCGTGCTCGCGGATGAACTTGTCCAGCTGCTCATCGGTTTGCACTTCGATGCCCGGGCTGATTTCGCGGCCACGGAAAGCGTCCAGTGCAGGCTGTTGCATGATTTCACGGGTCAGGCGGATGCCGTCGCGGAATTCCTGCCAGTCTTGTTCGGTGGCCATGTAGTTGAACAGGATGCTCGGGTGCTGGCGCGGATCCTTGGATTTGACCTGGATGCGACCACGGCTCGGCGAACGCATGGAACCCATGTGCGCCTGGAAACCGTGCTCTTGCACACCGTTGCTGCCGTTGTAGTTAATCGCCACCGGCAGGAAGTGGTACTGGATGTTCGGCCATTCGAACTCTTCGCGAGTACGGATGAAACCGCCGGCTTCGAACTGGTTGCTGGCGCCGATGCCGGTGCCGTTGAACAGCCACTCGGCACCGATGGCCGGCTGGTTGTACCAGAGCAGCGACGGGTACAGCGAGACCGGTTGGGTGCAAGCGAATTGCAGGTACAGCTCGAGGTGATCCTGCAGGTTTTCGCCGACGCCCGGCAGATCGTGAACGACCGGGATGTCGAGGCTTTCCAGCAGTTTCGCCGGGCCTACGCCGGAGCGTTGCAGCAGTTGCGGCGAAGCGATCGCGCCGGAGCAGACGATGACTTCTTTACGGGCGCGGGCTTCAACGCGCTCTTCGGCAGCGCCGACCAGGTAACGCACGCCAACGGCACGTTTGCCGTCGAACAAGACTTTGTCGGTCAGGGCGTGGGTGACGATGGTCAGGGTCGAACGCTTCTTGGCCACGTCCAGGTAACCACGGGCGGTGGAAGCACGACGGCCTTTCGGCGTCACGGTGCGGTCCATCGGGCCGAAGCCTTCCTGCTGGTAGCCGTTCAAGTCTTCGGTGCGCGGGTAACCGGCTTGTACGCCAGCTTCAACCATGGCGTGGAACAGCGGGTTGTTGCCCGCCTTCGGCGTGGTCACGCTGACCGGACCTTCGCCACCGTGGTAGTCGTTCGGGCCGATGTCGCGGGTTTCCGCTTTGCGGAAGTACGGCAGGCAGTCGAGGTAGGTCCAGTCTTCCAGGCCTGGCAGTTTCGACCAGCCGTCGTAGTCCATCGCGTTGCCGCGGATGTAGCACATGCCGTTGATCAGCGAGGAACCGCCGAGGCCCTTGCCGCGACCGCATTCCATCCGGCGACCGTCCATGTACGGTTCCGGATCGGTTTCGTACGCCCAGTTGTAGCGACGGCCTTGCAGCGGGAAGGCCAGTGCGGCCGGCATCTGCGTGCGGAAGTCCATGCGGTAGTCCGGGCCGCCTGCTTCGAGCAGCAGGACGGTGACGCCTTCGTCTTCAGTCAGACGGGTCGCCAGGGTGTTACCGGCAGAACCGGCACCCACGATGATGTAATCGAATTCTTGGGACATTGAATGCACCCTCTTTGAAAATTGGTCAGGTCAGACAGCCAGCGCTTCCCGTGTGGGAGCGGCGAGCAGACATGCCCGCGAAGGCGGCTTCGCGGGCAGCGCACGATGGCGGGTCTTAGAACACCGAGACGTAATCGCCCAGCTCGACCTGTACCGATTTGATGCGAGTGAAGTTGTTCAGCGAGCTGATGCCGTTCTCACGGCCAACGCCCGACTGCTTGTAACCGCCGACCGGCATTTTTGCGTCGGACTCGCCCCAGGCGTTGATCCAGCAGATACCGGCTTCCAGTTGATGAATCACGCGGTGGGCGCGGTTCAGGTCGCGGGTGACGATACCGGCGGCCAGGCCGAAGTCGGTGTCGTTGGCACGGCGGATCACTTCTTCTTCGGTTTCGTAGGTCAGAATCGCCATTACCGGGCCGAAGATTTCTTCACGGACGATGGTCATGTCGTCGTTGCAGTCGGTGAACACGGTCGGTGCCACGAACGCGCCTTTGGCGAATTCGCCGTCGGTCAGACGGTCGCCGCCGCACAGAACGCGAGCGCCTTCTTCTTTACCCTTGGCGATGTAGCCCAGCACGTTTTCCATGTGCGCGAAGCTGACCAGCGGGCCGAAGTTGGTGTTTTCGTCTTCCGGGTTGCCAACGCGGATGCGGGCAACGCGCTCGACGATCTTGGCTTCGAAAGCGGCTTTCAGGTGCGCCGGCACGAACACGCGAGTGCCGTTGGTGCAGACCTGACCGGAGCTGTAGAAGTTGGCCATCATGGCGGTGTCGGCGGCGCGATCCAGGTCGGCGTCGTCGCAGATGATCAGCGGGGACTTGCCGCCCAGCTCCATGGTCACGTCTTTGAGCGACGAAGCCGAAGCGCTGGCCATGACCTTCTTGCCAGTGTCGGTGCCGCCGGTGAAGGAGATTTTCTCGATGCGCGGGTGCTCGGTCAGCCAGGTGCCGACTTCACGGCCGCTACCGGTCAGTACGTTGAACACGCCGTTCGGAACGCCGGCTTCGGTGTAGATCTCGGCCAGTTTCAGGGTGGTCAGCGAGGTGACTTCGCTTGGCTTGAAGATCATCGCGTTACCGGCCGCCAGGGCTGGAGCGGATTTCCACAGGGCGATCTGGATCGGGTAGTTCCACGCGCCGATACCGGCAACCACGCCCAGCGGCTCACGACGGGTGTAGACGAATGCGGTGTCACGCAGCGGGATCTGCTCGCCTTCGATGGCGGGTACCAGGCCTGCGTAGTATTCCAGCACGTCGGCGCCGGTAACGATGTCGACGTATTTGGTTTCGGAGTAAGCCTTGCCGGTGTCCAGTGTTTCCAGAGCAGCCAGTTCATCGTTGCGCTCGCGCAGGATGTCGACGGCGCGACGCAGGATGCGTGAACGCTCCATGGCGGTCATCGCGGCCCAGATTTTCTGGCCCTTTTCGGCGCTGACGACTGCGCGCTCGACGTCTTCCTTGGTCGCACGTTGCACTTGTGCGAGGACTTCACCGTTAGCCGGGTTGATGGCTTCGAAGGTGGCATCGCTGCCGGCGTCGGAGTACGCGCCATCGATGTAGAGTTTTTGCAGTTCGAAACGGGCCATAGTGTCCTCGCAAGTGCATAAGTGGTTGGCGTTGACCACCGCGATCAGGCTGCGGTGGCGTTCAGGGGCCGAGCGTTTTCTCTGTGCTCTAGCTCACCTTCTTGGCCAATTGGAAATCCATGTATTCGTAAGCGATCTGTTGCGCCTGCGCGGTGTCGAAAGCGTCTCCCGACAGCGCGCCGCGCAACCACAAGCCGTCAATCAGAGCTGCCAGTCCGCGGGCGGCGCTGCGCGCATCTTCGAGCGGCAACACACGGCGGAACTCGCAGCACAGGTTGGAATACAGACGGTGATCGTTGATCCGCTGCAACCTGTGCAAAGACGGCTGGTGCATGCTGGTGGCCCAGAAGGCCAGCCAGGTTTTCATTGCCGGGCCATTGACCTGGCTGGCGTCGAAGTTGCCTTCGATGATCACCTGCAGATGCGCCCGGGGGCTGCTGTCTGCCAGCGCCTGACGGCGCGCGGTGACGTTCTCGCTGAGGACGCTCATCAGATACCGCATCGTGGCGGCAATCAGGCCGTTCTTGTCCTGAAAATAGTGACTGATGATGCCATTCGAGACACCGGCCAAACGGGCGATCAGCGCAATGCTGGCGTCCCCCATTCCGACCTGATCGACGGCCTGCAAAGTGGCTTCGATCAGTTGTTGGCGGCGGATGGGTTGCATACCGACCTTGGGCATCTTGCACATCTCCTTAGGCCTTCCAACGGGCGATAAACGCCGATCGGATTGAGGGCCAGTCTATTTTGTTTTGATTGAACGTTCAATCAACAAAGAATAAGATCTGCGACAAATCGTCGCTGCCTACAGATTTTTCCTACGTGTAAGTGGCGATAAACCGACATCCGAAAATGCTCGAAACCTGCGCGGGGCAAGGCGCGGTTCGACGTTCGATGGACGTGTTGAATGGGCAAGACGCTCGCGGCCAGGTTTCGGATGAACGTCCAGACCTCGGCCACGACGGCGATACGCGGTGCCATCTCTGCAGGTTCGGGCTTTTTTCGGGGTGTCTTTATATCACCCGCCGGTCGGCTGCCAACTAACCGATTGGTCGGGTTCCGTGTTGCCTTGTGTTCTTCTCTCGCACTGCCTGGAGCATTTGTGCCATGAGTTCTGCCTCGCTTATAAAGACCCCGCCCGAGAAGGTGACGGTCAACGGTTGGGTGTTCTACACCTCGACCGCGTTGATTCTGTTGTTGACCGCCATTCTGATCATCGCCCCGCAAGAGGCCGGCAGAATGCTGGGAGTGGCTCAGGCCTGGTTGTCCCGCAGCTTCGGCTGGTACTACATGGTGGTGATCGCCGCTTACCTGGTGTTTGTGGTGGGCCTGGCGTTCTCTTCCTACGGCAAACTCAAACTGGGTAGCAAGGACGACACCCCGGATTTCAGCTATGGCGCCTGGGCGGGGATGCTGTTCTCGTCGGGTATCGGTATTTCGCTGCTGTACTTCGGCGCCTCCGAGCCGCTGGATCACTACTTCAACCCACCGGAAGGTGCGTCCGCTACCAACCTGGCGGCGCGTCAGGCTGTTCAGCTGACTTTCCTGCACTGGGGCCTGCACGGCTGGGCGATCTACGCACTGGTCGGTCTGGCTGTTGCCTATTTCGCTTACCGTCATAACCAGCCGCTGGCACTGCGTTCGGCGCTGTACCCGCTGGTGGGCGAGCGTTGGGTCAAGGGCGCTGCCGGTCATGCGGTAGACGGTTTCGGCATGTTCGTGACCCTGCTGGGTCTGGTGACCAACCTGGGGATCGGCTCGCTGCAAGTGTCTTCGGGCCTGGAAAACCTGTTCGGCATGGAGCACAGCAACACCAACCTGCTGATCGTGATCATCGTGATGAGCACCGTGGCGACCATCGCTGCCGTGTCCGGCGTGGAAAACGGCATCCGTCGTCTGTCCAACCTCAACATCATTCTGTTCAGCGGCCTGCTGATTTTCGTGCTGCTGTTCGGCCCGACCCTGCACCTGCTCAACGGCTTCGTGCAGAACATCGGCGACTACCTCAACGGCGTGGTGCTGAAGACTTTCGATTTGTACGTCTATGAAGGCGACAGTGCCAAGTCCGACCGCTGGCTGGGCCTGTGGACTCTGTTCTACTGGGCATGGTGGATTTCCTGGGCCCCATTCGTCGGCATGTTCATCGCGCGGATTTCCCGTGGTCGTACCGTGCGTGAACTGGTGGCCGGCGTGCTGCTGATTCCGCTGGGCTTCACCCTGGCGTGGCTGTCGATCTTCGGTAACTCGGCACTGGACCTGGTGATGAACCACGGTGCGGTGGAGCTTGGCAAGACGGCGCTGGAACAGCCGTCGATGGCGATCTATCAGTTGCTTGAACATTACCCGGCGTCGAAAGTCGTCATCGGTGTGTCGATCTTTGTAGGTTTCGTACTGTTCCTGACCCCGGCCGACTCTGGCGCGGTAATGATGGCCAACCTGTCGTGCAAGGGCGGCACCGTCGACGAAGACGCACCGCACTGGTTGCGGATCTTCTGGTCGGTCGTGATCACCCTGGTGACCATCGGCCTGCTGTTCGCCGGTAACTTCGAAGCCATGCAGACCATGGTGGTGCTGGCCGGTCTGCCGTTCTCGGTGGTGCTGGTGTTCTTCATGTTCGGCTTGCACAAGGCCATGCGCCAGGACGTGCAGATCGAACAGGAGCAAGCGCAACTGGCTGAGCGCGGTCGTCGTGGTTTCAGCGAGCGCCTGACTCAACTGGACCTGCAACCGAGCCAGTCGGTGGTGCAACGCTTCATGGACAAACACGTTACTCCGGCGCTGGACGATGCGGCTGCCCAGCTGCGTACCCAAGGCCTGGAAGTGCAGACGCTGCTGGGTAAATCCAAGCGTTGCATGGGCGTGCGGGTCGAGATGGAAGAGGGCAACCCTTTTGTCTACGAAGTGAGCCTGGACGGCTATCTGGCGACCCCGACCGAATCGGCCCAGTCCGATGAAGCGCGCCAGCGTTACTACCGCGCCGAGGTGTACCTGCACAACGGCAGCCAGGATTACGACCTGATGGGCTTCACGCAGGATCAGATCACTCGCGATGTGCTCGATCAGTTTGAAAGCCATCGGCAGCTCCTTGGCCGGGTGTACAGCTAATAGCGATTGTTCATTCCCACGTCCTGCGTGGGAATGATGAAAACAAAAACGCCGCGATCCTCTCGCGGCGTTTTTGTGTCTGCTCTCTTTACCCCAGGTTCTTGCCGAGCAGCGCGTGATACAGCTCGCTGTCCCCAAGAATCCCCACCACATGGTTGTTGTCGTGCAGCACCAGCTTGTTTCCGGTCTGGTAACGGATCTGCAAGGCGTCACGCATGCCGATGTTCGAATCCACCAGTGTCGGACGACGATCCAGGCCTTCCACCGCTTGCCCCGGTACCCAGTTCTGCAGGTCGAGTACCGAACCGTTCTTGCGTGCACCCTTGATGGTGTTGCCTTCTGCCAGATCCAGCCACGAATCGCCGCCCGGATCGAGGCACACCGAACCATTGATGCGTTTGCAGTTGTCCAGCGTGCGCATCAGGCTGCGACCGCAGAGCACGTTCAGCGGATTGGTGTGGGCAACGAAGGTGCGCACGTAATCGTCCGCAGGATTGAGCACGATCTCTTCCGGCACGCTGTACTGGATGATCCGGCCGTCTTTCATGATCGCGATGCGGCTGCCCAGTTTCAGCGCCTCGTCGAGGTCGTGGCTCACGAACACGATGGTCTTGCTCAGCTTGCGTTGCAGTTCCAGCAATTCATCCTGCAGACCCTGACGGATCAGCGGGTCGAGGGCCGAGAACGGTTCGTCCATCAGCAGAATGTCGGCGTCCATCGCCAGTGCGCGGGCCAGGCCTACACGCTGCTGCATGCCGCCGGACAGCTCGTTGGGTTTCTTGTTGCGCCACTGGGTCAGGCCGACCAGCTCAAGCTTGTCGTCCACCAGTTTGCGCCGTTCTTTCTCGGGACGGCCCTGCATTTCCAGACCGAAGCTGATGTTCTCGCGCACGGTCAACCAAGGCATCAGGGCGAACTTCTGGAACACCATCGCAATGCGCTTGGTGCGCATCATTTTCAGTTCGGCCGGGGTGCAGGAGGCGATGTCGATCTGCTTGCCTTCGTGCTCGACGAACAGCTTGCCGCGGCTCACGGTGTTGAGGCCGTTGATGCAGCGCAACAGGCTGGATTTGCCGGAGCCGGACAGGCCCATCAGTACGCAGATTTCACCTTTCTCGATATCCAGGCTGGCCTTTTCAACGCCGACAATCTGCCCGGTCTTTTTCAGGATCTCGTTACGGGTCATGCCCTGATCCAGCAGCTTGAGCGCCTCGCGTGGATCCTTGGCGAAGATAACGTCAACGTTATCGAAGCGAATTATGCTCATGCGTCACCCCCTACTTTTGCGTCGGGTTGTTTGCAGATACGGTCGAGCATGATCGCCAGCAGTACGATCGCCAGGCCCGCTTCGAAGCCCAGGGCGATATCAGCAGTGTTCAGTGCGTTGACCACCGGTTTGCCGAGTCCGTCGGCGCCCACCAGTGCCGCGATCACCACCATCGACAATGAAAGCATGATGCACTGGGTGATGCCGGCCGCGATGCTTGGCATGGCGTGGGGCAGTTCGATCCGTGAAAGCAGTTGGCGACGCGAGCAGCCGAAGGCCTTGCCGGCGTCCATCAGTTCTTCCGGGACATCGCGGATGCCCAGGTAGGTCAGGCGGATCGGCGCAGCGATGGCGAACACCACCGTGGAGATCAGGCCCGGAACCACGCCCAGCCCGAAGAGGGTCAGGGTAGGAATGAGGTAAACGAAGGTCGGTACGGTCTGCATCAGATCGAGCACCGGCCTCATCAAAGTGTAGAACATCGGTTTATGCGCAGCGACGATGCCCAGCGGCACGCCGATGACCACGCAGACCAGGGTCGCGAACATGACCTGGGCGAGGGTTTCCATGGTTTCCTGCCAGTACCCCAGATTGAGGATCAGCAGAAAGGAGGCGATCACGAAGGCGGTGAGGCCCCATTTGCGTTGAATGAAGTGCGCGAGCAGAGCGATGAGGCCGATCAACACCAGCGGGTTGAACCAGGTCAGCGCAAACGTCACGCCGTGGATCATCGTTTCCAGGGTCACGGCGATTGCGTCGAAGGTGCTGGCGCCGTGTTGCGTCAACCATTCAACGAAGCCCGCGATGTACTGGCCTAAAGGGATTTTCTGATCAATCAGCATGGTAGTGAACGTCCGCATGCAAGGAAATAAACAGCCCGGACGGCCGGAGCCGTCCGGCATAAGCGATTACTGATTCAACTTGGCTTTCACGGCCTCCAGGCCAGGTTTACCGTCAATGGTGGTCACGCCAGCGAGCCAGGTATCGAGCACCTGTGGATTCTTTTTCAGCCAGGCCTTGGCGGCCGCGTCAGGCTTCATCTTGTCGTCCAGGATGTTGCCCATCAGGGTGCTTTCCATGTCGACGGTGAACTCCAGATTCTTCAGCAACTGACCGACGTTGCTGCATTCTTCGACGTAGCCCTTGCGGGTGTTGGTCGCGACGGTGGCTGCACCGAAATCCGGGCCGAAGAAGTCGTCGCCGCCGGTCAGGTATTGAATCTTGAAGCGCTTGTTCATCGGGTGCGGCGCCCAGCCGAGGAAAACCACGGCGGTGTCGCGTTTCTGCGCGCGGTCGACCTGCGAGAGCATGCCCGCTTCGGACGATTCGACGACCTTGAAGCCCGCGGCTTTCAGGCCGAAGGCATCCTTGTCGATCATGCTCTGGATCAGGCGGTTGCCGTCGTTGCCAGGCTCGATGCCGTAGATCTTGCCGTCGAGCTCTTTCTTGAATTTGGCGATGTCGGCGAAGTCATGCAGGCCCTTGTCGTACAGCGCCTGCGGTACGGCGAGGGTGTATTTGGCACCCTTGAGGTTGGTGCGCACGACTTCCACGGTGCCGGCATCACGGTAGGCCTTGATGTCGTTTTCCATGGTCGGCATCCAGTTGCCGAGGAATACGTCCATGTTCTTGCCGTCGGCCAGCGACTTGTAGGTCACGGGCACGGAGATCATGGTGGTCTTGGTCTTGTAGCCGAGGGCGTCGAGCACCACGCTGGTGGTCGCGGTTGTTGCGGTGATGTCGGTCCAGCCGACATCGGAGAAGTTAACGGTACTGCACTGCGCCGGTTCTGCGGCTTGAGCCAGTAACGGCAGACTCAGCATGGCGGCCAACAACAACGACGGGGAACCTTTCATGGATGGACTCCTTGGTGTTTTTTTTGGCAGTGTTCCGACTGGACCACCGCACTTATAGGTTGCGGTTGGATGGCGTTCTGGAGACAGCTCTACCACGGCGCCTTGCAATCGAGTCGATACGATCATGTACCAGTGAAAATCTGACGCCTACAGGGTGCGTCGTATCCAGTACAGGGATGGTCGCATCCAGTGTCGGTGACGTCGTTTACAGCTTTTTTCAGCCCCGTTTGGCCATCTGAACCGCATAAAAACGGCGAAAACACGGGCGAAAACCGGCACGGCGTTAGTGGGCATGAGTGCGTCGGTGTCAGACGCCGAGCGACCCGGGAAAAGCCTGATGATGCGGGCATTCCGGCGGATCGCAGCTTGAGCGTAGCAGCTCCGCCAGCGGGCGCTTCACGCCCCGGACGGCACTCTCAGGAGCTCTGCATCAATGGCTATCAGCGTTTTCGACCTGTTCAAAATCGGCATCGGCCCGTCCAGTTCCCACACCGTCGGGCCAATGCGCGCCGCGGCGCTGTTCGTCGAGTCTCTGCGCGACAAATTCCTGCTGGAG
Source organism: Pseudomonas sp. FW215-R2 (assembly GCF_058789255.1). Lineage (NCBI taxonomy): Bacteria > Pseudomonadati > Pseudomonadota > Gammaproteobacteria > Pseudomonadales > Pseudomonadaceae > Pseudomonas > Pseudomonas sp. FW215-R2. The sequence goes on along the minus strand of NZ_JBYTBO010000002.1, from coordinate 158,554 downwards.
CAAGTGCGGCGGATCGAAGTGCAACTGTTCGGTTCGCTGTCGGCCACCGGTGTCGGTCACGGCAGCGACAACGCCGTGATCATGGGCCTGATGGGCGAGTGGCCGGACGCGATCGATCCGTCGCAGATCGGCCCGCGGATCCAGGCCCTGCGCGAAACTCACACCCTATTACTGGATGGTCGTTTGTCGGTGCCCTTTATATGGGCCCGCGACATGCGCCTGATCGACGAAAACCTGCCGTTCCATCCCAACGCCATGACCCTGGTTGCCGAAGGCGATCACGGCGAGATTCATCGCGATACCTACTATTCGGTCGGCGGCGGTTTTGTCGTCGACGAAGCGCAGGCGTCCAGCGGTGTGGTGGATCTGGATCGCACCGAATTGCCTTATGACTTCTCCAGCGCCGTCGAACTGCTGGAGTTGTGCAAGCAGAACAACCTGCGCGTGGCTGAGTTGATGATGGCCAACGAGAAAGTCTGGCGCAGCGAAGAGGAAATCCGCGCCGGGCTGATGAAGCTCTGGCGGGCGATGCAGGATTGCGTCGAGCAGGGCCTCAAGCACGAAGGCATCCTGCCTGGCGGCCTCAATGTGCGCCGGCGCGCGGCGAAACTGCACCGCAGTCTTCAGGAGTTGAACAAGCCCAATGTGATCGGCTCGACCCTCAGCGCCATGGAGTGGGTCAACCTGTTCGCCCTGGCGGTGAACGAGGAAAACGCTGCCGGCGGGCGCATGGTCACAGCACCGACCAACGGCGCGGCCGGGATCATTCCGGCGGTGCTGCACTACTTCATGAAATTCAGCGAGGCAGTGACCGACGCCAACGTGGTCGACTATTTCCTCGGGGCAGCGGCGGTGGGGATTCTGTGCAAGAAGAACGCCTCGATCTCCGGCGCCGAAGTCGGTTGCCAAGGCGAGGTCGGTTCGGCCTGCGCAATGGCGGCGGCAGGGCTGGCGGAAATCCTTGGCGCAAGCCCGGAGCAGTTGTGCAACGCGGCGGAAATCGGCCTGGAGCACAACCTCGGCCTGACCTGCGACCCGGTGGGCGGTCTTGTCCAGGTGCCGTGCATCGAGCGCAACGCGATTGCGGCGGTGAAAGCGATCAATGCGGCGCAGATGGCCTTGCGTGGCGATGGGCAGCACTTTATTTCGCTGGACCGGGTGATTCGCACCATGCGCGATACCGGCGCCGACATGCATGACAAATATAAAGAGACTTCTCGAGGTGGCTTGGCGGTCAGCGCGGTCGAGTGCTGATTCCTCCGATAACACCAGACCAGTCAAAACTGCGCACCAAGCGAGCATCGGCAATAAAACGCGCCACCTTTTGGCGCGTCGCAATCAGATAAGAGTCTTTCCCACCTCCAGCGCGTGATTGATGCTGGCGACCGTCCGTCACCCGTGCCTGCGGTGACACTGTCCGACAATCGCGCCCGGCCCTGTTCCCACAAGTGCTACCGATTTGCTCACGCGCTTCGGGGCAGGGCTTTCACCGCCGCTGATGGCACTTCGAACTACCTTTCGTCGGACGGCTTGTATAGACGCGTCGCGACGTCGTTTTCAGGAGTTATTGAACGCACATTCAATTTCAGGCATGGCAATTGCTCTGTCATAACAAAGCCCCGTCTCACGCAAGAGAACGATGGCAATAACAAGAGCCTCCGCCTGAGGCCATCACCCGCTTTGTGTGAGGAGATACCGCGATGACGTCGTTCAACTCCGGGGCTCAACCCCAGAACCGTGCGCCTCAATCCATCGGCTTTCTGCTGCTGGACAATTTCACGCTGATTTCCCTGGCTTCTGCAGTCGAACCGCTGCGCATGGCCAACCAGCTGTCCGGTCGCGAGCTGTATCGCTGGACCACCCTCACCGTCGACGGTGGCCAGGTCTGGGCCAGTGACGGTCTGCAGATCACTCCCGACGCCTCCATGCACAAAGCCCCGGCCCTCGACACCATCATCGTGTGCGGCGGGATCGGCATTCAACGCACTGTTACTCGTGAACACGTCTCGTGGCTGCAAAGCCAGGCGCGCCAGTCCCGTCGCCTCGGTGCCGTGTGCACCGGCAGTTGGGCCCTGGCCTGCGCCGGCCTGCTCGACGGCTTCGATTGCAGCGTGCACTGGGAATGTCTGGCGGCGATGCAGGAAGCTTTCCCGCGCGTTGCGATGAGCACCCGTCTGTTCACCCTCGACCGCAACCGTTTCACCAGCTCCGGCGGCACCGCGCCGCTGGACATGATGCTGCACCTGATCAGCCGCGATCACGGCCGTGAACTGTCCGCCGCGATCTCCGAGATGTTCGTCTACGAGCGCATCCGTAACGAGCAGGATCACCAGCGCGTGCCGCTCAAGCACATGCTCGGCACCAACCAGCCGAAACTGCAGGAAATCGTCGCGCTGATGGAAGCCAACCTGGAAGAGCCGATCGACCTCGATGAACTGGCGGTGTACGTCGCCGTGTCCCGTCGCCAGCTCGAGCGCCTGTTCCAGAAATACCTGCACTGCTCGCCGTCGCGCTACTACCTCAAGCTGCGCCTGATCCGTGCCCGGCAATTGCTCAAGCAGACGCCGATGTCGATCATCGAAGTGGCGTCGGTCTGCGGTTTCGTGTCGACGCCGCACTTCTCCAAGTGCTACCGCGAATACTTCGGCATTCCGCCGCGTGACGAGCGCGTCGGTTCCAACACCACCCAGCAGGTGGCGATGCTGCCGCTGCCGCAGGCCATTGTGATGTCGCCGCTGTCCGGGCCGATGTCGGCGCTGAGCCAGGCGCGCAACGAATCGACCTTTGCCAGCGTGCGCCTCTGATCAGAGCGCGCGTTTGAAGTACACGACGCGCTCGGTTTCCTCGAAGCCGAGCGCCTTGTGTGTCGCTTGACTGGTCAGGTTGTCGACACCGGTATCGGAAGCCATTTCCACGCAGCCGTTTTCCCGTCCCCACTGCGCAACGTGCTCGATCAACCGGGCGGCAACGCCATGGCGGCGCTGCTCCGGTATCACGTAGATACCTTCCAGATACACCACCGGCGAGCTGTCGGTACCGTTGACGTAATCGGTGCGCAATGAGGCTTCGGCGAGGCCGACGGGATGGTGCTGCGTGTCGTAGGCGACGAAGTTGATATAGCGCTGCGGCGCTTTCAGTTGCTGCTCGATTTCATCGCGATGTTCGTGTTCCGAAGCATCGGGCCAGAGGGCCTGGCGCAGGGGCAGCCAGCCCGATTGCTCGCTGGACTGGCAGTTTTGGATAAGGAACATCGGCGTTCGCTCGTGGTGGTCATCAAGGCCACCACTCTAGCAAACGCCCGGGATGTCAGGCGCGGGTCTGCTGGTACTGCGCCAGGGCCGGCAGCAACTGCTTGTCGATGGCCTCACGCACGGTCGGCTGAATACTCGCGCTGCTGGTGTACATCTGCTTGACCATGGTGCGCAACGTATTGGCCCGCACATCGTCCAGGCCCCGCACGGCGCACTCACAGGCCTGCTGCGCAGACGAGCCCGACGGTACTTCGAATCCCAACGACTTGAGTTGGCCCAACAGGTCTTCCTGATCGATCAAATCGGCATACATCATGACGCGAATCCTTCTTCGGCAACGGAGGTCGTGGCTCGATTCTGGTAGGCCTGCCCAGGCACGGCAAGGGCGATTTGTCGCAGTGTCCACATTGGCTATGAGCATGTCGTTTTCGGCTAACTTGCCGTATCGGGGAGTGGGCACACTGAACCCAGCTCGCTTCACGAAGGTTTGGTCACCCTCGGCACGGCAGCTCCTCAACAGTACCCTCGCCCCGATCCTGTCACGGCTTGCATCGGGGCTTTTTTTGCCTGCGAATAACGATGACGCGGTCTAGCGCTGCAACACCAGAATCCGTGACAACAACTCATCCCGATCGATGTAGCAGCCCTGAAAGTGCCGGGCTCCGGTGGTCGGGTCGAAGGCGTTGCGAGCATGCAGGGTGCGGCGGTTGTCGAAGCACCACAACTCGCCCGGATTGAGCCGCTGCATCAGCCGGAAGCGTGGCTCGCGGGTCATGGCGATGAAGCGTCGATACGCGCGATACAGCAGGGGCATTTGCTCGACTGAGGTGTCGAACGCGCCGCGCAGAAAGTTGGCCATACGGATTTCCGCAACCCGGCCCAAGGCATCCAGGGCGATGATCGGGGCGAGGCAGCGATAGTCGCTGTGGCGGTCCTTGTTGCGAAATTCCACCGGGATCTCGCACAGCGCCTTGAACGACGCGGGATCTTCCTGACGCAAGGCTTCGGCAATCGCAAAACCGTCGACGAAAATACTCTCGCCACCCTCGGCGTCGTTCACCAGACAATGCAAAAATTGCAGCCCCGGTTGCAGCTCGCGAGTCGGCAGGTCGGTGTGCAACGGCAGGTTGAAAGCGGTGTAGGCATTGCTGTCGGCATCGGCCTTGGATTGCACGTTGAACAGCACGCCGAAATTGCTCTCGCGGATGAACGAAATGCGCTGGGCGATCAGCTTCAGCGAACCGGGTTCGGTGGGCACGCCGCGCACCTGGGTCAGACCGATGTCGCGCACGGCCAGCAACCATTGCAGCAGCGCGGCGTTGTCGTTCATCAGGGCTGAATAGTCGAACACCGGCAACTGCAAGTCGCTGCGCCAGAGAAAGGCTTTCGGCTTGGCGGCCAGGCGTTCGGCGCGGGTCTCGTCGTCATAGGCGTGGGCCCGCAACCAACCCGCATCGAAGCAGCTGAAATGGCCGTCTTGCCAGTCGATGCGCAGGCAGCCATTGGTGTCGATATGGGCGGCGGAGGGCGACAGATCCTGCGCCGCATCGACGATCTCGAACACCTGCTCGCGGGTAACGCTGTAGACGCACTGCGGACACGGGCAGTTGTCCCGCAGCCACACATGGTGGAACGGGCTGACGCGCCCGTCGGCCCATTCGATCAGGACGCGATCCGCCAGGTTCTGCACGCCGTTCAGCGCGCTGATCAACGGATAAGTACGAAAATCGGCAACTGCGGCGGCGGTTTGCATGGCGGCTCCTTGCGTTGGATGGATTTACCGGGCTGGCGGCAATGCGATGACCCGGCCGATGTAAGCCGGGGCGGGCAGGTCGGCCTGCTCGGCGACGATGGCTTGCAGGCGGCTCAGGGTGTCCGGGGTAAACGGTGTGGAACGCGGCCCGGCGAGGTCGACGTGCAGCAGCATCTGTTCGTTGCCGGCCAGTTCCTTGTCACCGCCGGCCAGGTGCAGGCTGTGATAGAGGTGCAGGCGTTTCTGGTCGTGGCCGATGATTTGCGTGCGCACTTCGACCTCGGCATCGAGCTTCACTTCGTGCAGATAGTTGAGGTGCAGTTCGAGGGTGAACAGCGAGTTACCGCTGGTCTCGCGGTTGTTGCTGTCCATACCGAGGCGGTCCATCAGGGCGTCGGTGGCGTAGCTGAAGATCAGCAGATAGAAGGCGTCGCGCAGGTGGCCGTTGTAATCGACCCAGTCGGGGATGATTCTGGTTTGGTAGGTGGTGAGGGTGGGCATACTTATCTCCAGGCACGTTCGTACCCACGCTTTGCGTGGGTACGATCAATCAACACATCACTCGCTGAAACTCATCCCGTGCTTCTCTTTGGTGGTCTTCACCGCCTCAAGCACCGCCAGCAGGCAATCATCACGATAGCGCTCCAGCGCCGAAATACTGTGTCGCCCCAGTTGATCGCTGGTGCCATCCACCACATCGTCGATCAACTTGTCGGTCAGTTCCGGTGCCGGCAGATAGGTCCACGGCAACTGCAACGCCGGGCCGAACTGCGACATGAAGTGACGCATGCCGGCATCGCCCCCGGCCAGGGTGTAAGTCAAAAACGTACCCATGAACGACCAGCGCAGACCGGCGCCAAAGCGGATCGCATCATCGATTTCTCCCGTGGTTGCCACCCCGTCGTTGACCAGATGCAGCGCCTCGCGCCACAGCGCTTCGAGCAGGCGGTCGGCGATGAAGCCCGGCACTTCCTTGCGTACATGCAGCGGGCGCATGCCGAGGGATTCGTAGACTTTCATCGCGGCCTGCACGGCTTCCGGCGCGGTGTTCTTGCCGCCGACCACTTCCACCAATGGCAGCAGGTAAACCGGGTTAAACGGGTGACCGACCACGCAACGTTCCGGGTGGGTCGAACTCTCGTAGAACTCGCTTGGCAACAGGCCCGAGGTGCTGGAGCCGATCAGGGCATTGGGCTTGGCCGCCGCGCTGATTTTGCTGTGCAACTCCAGTTTCAGTTCGAGGCGTTCCGGGGCGCTTTCCTGGATGAAGTCCGCATCGCGTACGCATTCTTCAATGGTCGCCACAAAGCGCAGGCGGTCCTGCGAGGCGCCCGGCGCCAGACCGTTTTTCTCCAGCGCGCCCCAGGCATTGGCCACGCGTTTGCGCAGCGCCGCTTCGGCACCCGGCGCCGGGTCCCAGGCCACCACGTCGAGGCCATGGGCGAGGGCGCGGGCGACCCAGCCGCTGCCGATGACGCCGCTGCCCAGTGCTGCGAAGGTTTTGATTTCGGTGATAAAGCTCATGGTCACTTCCTGGAATGAGGCAAAAAAACGGTGGGCGCCAATTGCCCGCCCACCGGGGGAAAGGGTGGCTTCAGCCGCGCTGGGTCAGGCCCATTTTCTTGCGACCTTCAGCCGGGGTCAGTACGCGGGCGCCGAGACGGCTGAGGATTTCGCTGGCGCGTTCGACCAGTTGGCCGTTGGTCGCGAGCACGCCTTTGTCCAGCCACAGGTTGTCTTCCAGACCGACCCGCACGTTGCCGCCGAGCAGCACCGCTTGCGCCGCCATCGGCATTTGCATCCGGCCGATGCCGAAGCCCGCCCACACCGCGTCGGCGGGCAGGTTGTCGACCATGGCTTTCATGGTGGTGGTGTCGGCCGGCGCCCCCCACGGGATGCCCAGGCACAGCTGGAACAGCGGGTTGTCGAGCAGGCCTTCCTTGATCATCTGTTTGGCGAACCACAGGTGACCGGTGTCGAAAATCTCAAGCTCCGCCTTCACGCCCAGCTCGGTGATGCGCTTGGCGCCGGCGCGTAGTTGCGCCGGGGTGGAGACGTAAATGGTGTCGCCGTCGCCGAAGTTCAGGGTGCCGCAATCCAGCGTGCAGATTTCCGGCAGCAGCTCCTCGACGTGGGCCAGACGGGTCAGCGGGCCGACCAGGTCGGTGTTCGGGCCGAACTCCATCGGGTTCTCGCCCGGGCCGATTTCCAGATCGCCGCCCATGCCGGCGGTGAGGTTGACGATGATGTCGACATCGGCTTCGCGGATGCGCTCCATGACTTCGCGGTACAGCGCCACGTCACGGCTGAACTTGCCGGTCTGCGGGTCGCGGACATGGCAATGCACGACGGTGGCACCGGCCTTGGCCGCTTCCACAGCGGCTGCGGCGATCTGTTTCGGAGTGACCGGCACGTGAGGGCTCTTGGCGGTCGTGTCGCCAGCACCGGTGAGTGCGCAGGTGATGATGACGTCGTGGTTCATGGTGCGTTTTCCTTCAGGCGTGATGGGTCTGTTCGCAGCCCGTCGCGGGCTGCGAAGTGGTTCGTTCGTTGCGATTTATTTACTGGTGAGCTGGAGGTTTTCAGCCGCCGGTTTGCCATCGAAGGTGGTGACGCCTTCGAGCCAGCGCTGTTTGTCCTGCGGGTGATCCTTGAGCCATTGTTTGGCCGATTCGAAAGCGTCCTTGTGATCGAGCAGCGGCTGCATCATCCGGCTCTCGTCTTCGGCGGTGAACGTCAGGTTGCTCAGCAGGCGGCCGACGTTCGGGCATTGTTCGGCGTATTTCGGCGCGGTGACGGTCCACACGGTGGCCATGCCTTCGTTCGGGCCGAGGGCGTCGTCGCTGCCGGTCAGATAAGTCATCTTCACGTTGACGTTCATCGGGTGCGGCGCCCAGCCGAAGAACACCACGGCTTCCTTGCGGCGCACGGCGCGATCGACGGCGGCGAGCATGCCGGCCTCGCTCGATTCCACGAGCTGGAATTTGCCGAGGCCGAACTGGTTCTTGGCGATCATCGCCTTGATCTGGGTGTTGGCGCCCGAGCCTGGCTCGATGCCGTAGATCTTGCCGCCCAGTTCTTTCTCGAACTTGGCGATATCGGCGAAGGTTTTCAGACCCTTGTCCGCCAGATAGGTCGGTACGGCGAGGGTGGCGCGGGCATCCTTGAGGCTCGGGGCCTGGAGGACTTTGACCTGATTGGCATCGACGAACGGGGTGATGGTCTGGGTCATCAACGGGTTCCAGTAGCCGAGGAACAGGTCCAGACGCTGGTCGCGGATCCCGGCGAAGATGATTTGCTGGGAGGCGCTGGTTTGTTTGGTGCTGTAGCCGAGGCCGTCGAGCAGAACCTGGGTCATGGCGCTGGTGGCGATCACGTCGGTCCAGTTCACGACGCCCATGCGCACGTTCTGGCACGCGGCAGGTTCGGCCGCCATGACACTGGCGCTTAAAAACGCGGTACCGCTGAGTGCGAGAACACAGCTGCTGATCAGTCGTTTCATGTCGGGTTCCTCGGCAGGTCGTTATTGTGGGTCCCGGCATCTGTCGTGCCGGTGATGCCAAATTACGCAGCAATGCACCGATGAAAACGCACTGCGGCGACCAGCTCTTGCACTGCAGCGACCTGTGCTCTTGAATGCCGCCGACAACTGGCGTATCAACGTTGCACGCTACCCGCTGACCGAGTGCGCGCCATGTCCCAGGATTTCTACTTTCTGTTGATGCCGGGTTTTTCCGCCATCGGTTTCATCTCTGCGATCGAACCGCTGCGGGTGGCCAACCGCTTTCGCGGCGAGCTGTACCGCTGGCACGTCTTGAGCGCCGATGGCGGGGCGGTGCTGGCGAGCAACGGGATGTCGGTCAACGCCGATGCGGCATTGGAACCGCTGAAAAAAGGTGCGACGCTGCTGGTGGTCGCCGGGTTCGAGCCGCTGAAATTCGCCACGCCGGCGCTGGAGCACTGGCTGCGACGCCTGGACAACGAAGGCGTGACCCTCGGCGCCATCGACACTGGCAGCTTCGTCCTCGCCGAGGCCGGCCTGCTCGATGGCCATCGCCTGACCCTGCACTGGGAGGCCATCGATGCCTTCAAGGAATCTTATCCACAGCTCAGCGTCACCCAGGAACTGTTCGAGATCGACCGTCGGCGCATCACGTCCGCTGGCGGCACCGCATCCATCGACCTGATGCTCGACCTGATCGCCCAGGCCCACGGCCCGCAACTGGCGATCCAGGTCAGCGAGCAGTTTGTATTGGGCAGGATTCGTCCGCGCAAGGACCACCAGCGCATGGAAGTCGCCACGCGTTACGGCATCAGCAACAAGAAACTGGTGCATGTGATCGGCGAGATGGAACAGCACAGCGAACCGCCGCTGACCACCCTGGAACTGGCGGAATCGATCAAGGTGACGCGGCGGCAACTGGAGCGGTTGTTCCGCCTGCACCTGAACGACACGCCGAGCAATTTCTATCTGCGCTTGCGGCTGGAAAAAGCCCGGCAGCTGTTGCGCCAGACCGACATGAGTGTGCTGGAAGTCAGCATCGCCTGCGGGTTTGAATCACCGTCGTATTTCACCCGCAGTTACCGGGCCAAGTTTGCCCGGTGTCCGCGGGAGGATCGGCGTACCGCTCAGGCTTGAGTTACTTTTTCAGCAAGGCGGAGCAGGCCGCCTTGTAAGCCTCATGCTGATACTTGTTCAGCGTCCCCGGCAGCTCAACGTTGTGCTTCTTGATCTGGGCATTGATTGTCTGCGGCGACAGCAGCGTCACCTCGCAACCGTCCAGCAACTGAAACACGCCCTCGATCTTGAACGTGGTCGGCCCACCGGCAAACTCGCCCTTCTTGCTGCGCTTCTTGATCGCGATGCGATCAATGGCGTTTTCCCGCACAAACGACGCTATCTGCGCAGCGAACACTTTGACGTTGGCCGCCTCGTCGTCATCGTCCAGCGCGATTTTCTTGGTGCTCAAAGCAACATGGCTCAGCGCCGAGCCGTCGAGGGAGGCCACGGCGATGATCGCTTCACTGCCTTTGATTTCGATACCGCAGATGTTCATGTGAATCCCTTGATTGGCTGGAGAGGTGCAGCTTACAGCTCAAGTCCTCACTCCTGACCTATCGACTCCAAAAACTCCGATCGCTCGTCACTCATCCGCGCCACGCAATCATTCTGCGCAATCTTGAACGCCTTGCTGCCGTCCGTCGCCGGGAAGGCTTCTACGGCGCAATCGGCGTCGCGGGTTTTCAGCCATTGTTGCTGGGCGGTCTTGAGTTTGGCGGTGATGTCGGCCAGTTGCGCAGGGTTTTTGCCGTAGGTCGATTGCATGCGCTCGTTCAGGCTTTTGAAGTTGTCCTGGAGCAGGTCTTCGGCGGTGGTGCGGCTGTAGGTCGAGCATTCCAGGGTCTGGACGTCGTTTTCCACCGCGTCGCACGGGTTGTTGTCGGACTCTTCGGCGGCGTGTACGCCGGTCGCAATCAGTGCCAGGGCCAGGAAGATCGATTTCATTGATGTCGCCGCTCTAATCCAGTGGTGTTTCCGAGATGCGGCAGATTCTGGCTCAAGCTTGCGGGCTTGAACAGGTGGCTGGTCGGACCGGTTGGCGACCCTTTGTCGCGGATTGACGCTTTCGGCAATTCCCCTGTCGTTTTTGCACCCGGCTGGTCGCGCACCGAGGCATATGCTGGCCCCAAAGCGCCGGCAGACGATTCGGCGCATGAATCGCCAATAAGGGGACGCCTGATGAGCCCAGCCGAATTACACGCCGACAGCATCGTTATCGACGGTCTGATCATTGCCAAATGGAACCGCGAGCTGTTCGAAGACATGCGCAAGGGCGGTCTGACGGCGGCCAACTGCACCGTGTCGGTGTGGGAGGGCTTTCAGGCCACGGTCAACAACATCGCTGCCAGCCAGAAACTGATTCGCGAAAACAGCGATCTGGTGATCCCCGTCCGCACCACCGCCGACATCCGCAAGGCCAAGGAGCAGGGCAAGACCGGCATCCTCTTCGGCTTCCAGAACGCCCATGCGTTCGAAGACCAGATCGGCTATGTCGAGGTGTTCAAGCAGCTCGGCGTCGGCATCGTGCAGATGTGCTACAACACCCAGAACCTGGTGGGCACCGGTTGCTACGAGCGTGACGGCGGCCTGTCGGGCTTCGGTCGCGAAATCGTCGCCGAGATGAACCGCGTCGGCGTCATGTGCGACCTGTCCCACGTCGGCTCCAAGACCTCCGAGGAAGTCATCCTCGAATCGAAAAAACCGGTCTGCTATTCCCACTGCCTGCCGTCGGGGCTCAAGGAGCACCCGCGCAACAAGTCCGATGAAGAACTGAAGTTCATTGCCGACCACGGCGGTTTCGTCGGCGTGACCATGTTCGCGCCGTTCCTGGCCAAGGGCATCGATTCGACCATCGACGATTACGCCGAAGCCATCGAATACACCATGAACATCGTGGGCGAAGACGCCATCGGCATCGGCACCGACTTCACCCAGGGTCACGGTCAGGACTTCTTCGAATACCTGACCCACGACAAGGGCTACGCCCGCCGTCTGACCAATTTCGGCAAGATCATCAACCCGCTGGGCATCCGCACCGTCGGCGAGTTCCCGAACCTGACCGAAACCCTGCTCAAACGCGGCCACTCCGAGCGCGTCGTACGCAAGATCATGGGCGAGAACTGGGTCAACGTCCTCAAGGACGTCTGGGGCGAGTAAGCCGCTTCTCTGAATACTTTCCCCCGGCCGTCCGCGCCGGGGGCAACACCCAAATTTTTCTGGAGTTAAGTTTCCATGGCCAAGATCGCCCCGCAATTGCCAATCGAAGTCGACAGCGAGACCGGTGTCTGGACCTCCGACGCCCTGCCGATGCTGTACGTGCCGCGCCACTTCTTCGTCAACAACCACATGGGCATCGAGGAAGTGCTGGGCGCCGACGCCTACGCCGAAATCCTCTACAAGGCCGGCTACAAATCCGCCTGGCACTGGTGTGAAAAAGAAGCCGAATGCCACGGTCTGGAAGGCGTCGCGGTGTTCGAGCACTACATGAAGCGTCTGTCGCAGCGCGGCTGGGGCCTGTTCAAGATCCAGGACATCGACCTCGATAAAGGCACCTGCAGCGTCAAGCTCGAACACTCGGCGTTCGTCTACGTCTACGGCAAGGTCGGACGCAAGGTCGACTACATGTTCACCGGCTGGTTTGCCGGCGCGATGGATCAGATCCTCGCCGCTCGTGGCAGCAAGATCCGCACCGTGGCCGAGCAAGTCTACGGTGGCTCCGAAGAAGGCCACGACGACGGCCTGTTCACCGTCAAGCCGTTGTAAGTCGAGGAACCCGCCATGGCTTTCGAAGCAATGTTTCAGCCAATTCAAATTGGCAAACTGACCATCCGCAACCGCGTGCTCAGCACCGCGCACGCCGAGGTCTACGCGACCGACGGCGGCATGACCACCGAACGGTACGTCAAGTATTACGAAGAGAAAGCCAAGGGCGGCATCGGCCTGGCGATCTGTGGCGGTTCGTCCGTGGTGGCGATCGACAGCCCGCAGCAATGGTGGAGTTCGGTGAACCTGTCCACCGACCGGATCATCCCGCACTTCCAGAATCTCGCCGATGCCATGCACAAGCATGGCGCCAAGATCATGATCCAGATTACCCACATGGGCCGTCGCTCCCGTTGGGACGGTTTCCACTGGCCGACCCTGATGTCGCCGTCGGGCATCCGTGAACCGGTGCACCGTGCCACTTGCAAAACGATTGAGCCGGAAGAGATCTGGCGGGTGATCGGCAACTACGCGCAAGCCGCGCGCCGTGCCAAGGCCGGTGGCCTGGACGGCGTCGAACTGTCGGCCGTGCACCAGCACATGATCGACCAGTTCTGGAGCCCTCGCGTCAACAAGCGTACCGACGAATGGGGCGGCACTTTCGAGGGCCGGATGAAGTTCGGTCTGGAAGTCCTGAAAGCCGTGCGCGCCGAAGTCGGTGACGATTTCTGCGTCGGCATGCGTATCTGCGGTGACGAGTTCCACCCGGACGGCCTGTCCCACGAAGACATGAAGCAGATCGCCAAGTATTACGACGACACCGGCATGCTCGATTTCATCGGCGTCGTCGGCTCGGGGTGCGACACCCACAACACCCTGGCCAACGTGATTCCGAACATGAGTTATCCACCGGAGCCGTTCCTGCACCTGGCGGCCGGGATCAAGGAAGTGGTCAAGGTTCCGGTGCTGCACGCGCAGAACATCAAGGACCCGAACCAGGCCACGCGGATTCTGGAGGGCGGTTACGTCGACATGGTCGGCATGACCCGCGCCCACATCGCCGACCCGCACCTGATCGCCAAGATCAAGATGGGCCAGATCGACCAGATCAAACAGTGTGTTGGCGCCAACTATTGCATCGACCGTCAGTACCAAGGTCTGGACGTGCTGTGCATCCAGAACGCCGCGACCTCCCGTGAATACATGGGCGTGCCGCACATCATCGAGAAATCCACCGGGCCGAAACGCAAGGTGGTGATCGTCGGTGCGGGCCCGGCGGGGATGGAAGCAGCCCGTGTGGCGGCCGAACGTGGCCACGACGTGACCCTGTTCGAGAAGAAGGAATTCATCGGCGGGCAGATCACCACTGCCTCGAAAGCGCCGCAGCGTGACCAGATCGCCGGCATCACCCGCTGGTTCCAGCTGGAACTGGCGCGGCTGAAAGTCGACCTGCGTCTGGGCACTGCCGCCGATGCCGACACCATCATGGACCTGCGTCCGGACATCGTGGTGCTGGCCGTCGGCGGGCATCCGTACCTGGAGCAGAACGAGCACTGGGGCGCCGCCGAAGGGCTGGTCGTCAGCAGCTGGGACGTACTCGACGGCAAGGTCGCGCCGGGCAAGAACGTGTTGGTCTACGACACCATTTGCGAGTTCACCGGGATGTCGGTCGCCGACTTCCTCGCTGACAAGGGCAGCCAGGTCGAGATCGTCACCGACGACATCAAGCCGGGCGTGGCCATCGGCGGTACGTCGTTCCCGACCTACTACCGCAGCATGTACCCGAAAGAAGTGATCATGACCGGCGACATGATGCTGGAGAAGGTCTACCGCGAAGGCGACAAGCTGGTCGCGGTGCTGGAGAACGAATACACCGGCGCCAAAGAGGAGCGTGTGGTGGATCAGGTGGTCGTCGAGAACGGCGTGCGCCCGGATGAAGAAATCTACTACGCCCTCAAGGACGGCTCGCGCAACAAGGGCCAGATCGATGTCGAGGCGCTGTTCGCGATCCAGCCGCAACCTTCGTTGAGCAGCAACAGCGACGGTTATCTGCTGTTCCGCATCGGTGACTGCGTGGCGCAGCGTAATACCCACGCTGCGATCTATGACGCCCTGCGGTTGTGCAAAGACTTCTAAACGCTCTAGGCCTGATCGTTCCCACGCGGAGCGTGGGAACGATCGTCACGTGTTTCTCCAGGCTGTACTGGTGGGAGCTTCACCATGTTGAACACCCTTCTTCCAATCCTGTTGTTCGCAGCCCTGGCCCTCGCGGTGCTGGGCGCGTTGCGGCGGGTGGCCATGTGGCGCCGGGGCCGGGCCTCGAAGGTCGATCTGATCGGCGGCCTGTTTGCCATGCCCAAGCGTTACATGGTCGATCTGCACCACGTGGTGGCGCGGGACAAATACATCGCCAACACCCACGTCGCCACGGCGGGCGGTGCGGTGGCGTCGATCGTGCTGGCGATTCTGGTGCACGGTTTCGGCCTGCATAACCGCATTCTTGGCTACGCGTTGCTGCTGATGACGGCGGTGATGTTCGTCGGGGCGATCTTCGTTTATCGGCGTCGGCTCAACCCGCCGTCGCGGCTGTCGAAAGGCCCGTGGATGCGCCTGCCGAAAAGCCTGCTGGCGTTCTCGGCGTCGTTCTTCCTGGTGACCTTGCCGGTGGCCGGGATCCTGCCGGAAAACTTTGGTGGCTGGGTGCTGGCAGCGATTCTCGGGATCGGTGTGTTGTGGGGCGTGTCGGAACTGTTCTTCGGCATGACCTGGGGCGGCCCGATGAAACACGCCTTCGCCGGTGCGCTGCACCTGGCCTGGCACCGTCGCGCCGAACGTTTTGGCGGCGGCCGTTCCACCGGTTTGAAACCGCTGGACCTGAATGATCCGACCGCACCGCTGGGTGTGGAAAAGCCCAAGGACTTCACCTGGAACCAGTTGCTCGGTTTCGACGCCTGCGTGCAGTGCGGCAAGTGCGAAGCCGCGTGCCCGGCGTTCGCCGCCGGCCAGCCGTTGAACCCGAAAAAGCTGATTCAGGACATGGTCGTCGGCCTCGCCGGCGGCACCGATGCCAAGTTCGCCGGCAGCCCTTATCCGGGCAAACCAGTGGGCGAACACAGCGGCAATCCGCATCAACCGATTGTCAACGGCCTGGTCGATGCCGAAACCCTGTGGTCGTGCACCACGTGCCGCGCCTGCGTCGAGGAATGCCCGATGATGATCGAGCACGTCGATGCCATCGTCGACATGCGTCGTCACCTGACCCTGGAAAAAGGCGCGACCCCGAACAAGGGCGCCGAAGTCCTGGAAAACCTGATCGCCACCGACAATCCGGGCGGTTTCGCCCCGGGCGGGCGGATGAACTGGGCGGCGGACCTGAACCTCAATCTGCTCAGCGAGAAGAAGTCCACCGACGTGCTGTTCTGGGTCGGTGACGGCGCCTTCGACATGCGCAACCAGCGCACCTTGCGCGCCTTCGTCAAAGTGCTGAAAGCGGCCAAGGTCGACTTCGCGGTGCTGGGTCTTGAAGAGCGCGACAGCGGCGACGTTGCCCGACGTCTTGGTGATGAAGCGACCTTCCAGTTGCTCGCCAAACGCAATATCCAGACCCTGGCCAAGTACAGCTTCAACCGCATCGTCACCTGCGATCCGCACAGCTTCCACGTGCTGAAAAATGAGTACGGCGCGTTCGATGGCAACTACCTCGTGCAGCACCACAGCACTTATCTGGCGGAAATCATCCAGGCCGGCGCGCTGAACCTCGGTCAGCACAAAGGCAACAGCGTGACTTACCACGATCCGTGCTACCTCGGCCGCTACAACGGCGAGTACGAGGCGCCGCGCGAAGTGCTGCGTGCGCTCGGCATCGAGATCAAGGAGATGCAACGTTCCGGCTTCCGTTCGCGCTGCTGCGGCGGTGGTGGCGGGGCGCCGATCACTGACATTCCGGGCAAGCAGCGGATCCCCGACATGCGCATGGAAGACATCCGCGAGACCGGTGCCGAGTTGGTGGCGGTGGGTTGTCCACAGTGCACGGCGATGCTCGAAGGCGTGGTCGAACCGCGTCCGCTGATCAAGGACATCGCCGAACTGGTGGCCGACGCGCTGCTCGAAGACGCCGCGCCGAACAAGCCTGCCACCCCGGCCAAACGTGAACCTGCGGAGGCCCACTGATGAGCGACATTATCCGCCGCGACCCCCGCGCCGAATGGATCGCACGCAACCGTCTGCATCCGCTGCACGCGGCCATGCAACCGGCGCAACACAGCTGGATGGGGCCCAACGGGATCATCCGCAAGAACCTGCACGGCATCGGCTTCATCGGGCCGAACGGCATCAAGCGCATCGACCGCAGCGGCGCCCAGCAGGGCGGGGCGGTCAAACGCTCGGCAGCGGTGGAAGTGCAATTGCCGCTGCATCAGGTACCGGCCCCGGCGTTCTACATCAGCGTGGTGCCCGACATGGTCGGTGGCCGCCTGAGCAGCCACGACCGTGATTTGCTCGGCCTGGCTCATCAACTGGCCGGCAGCGACGGCGCCGTGTTGGCCGTGGTCTTCGGCGAGCACAAGGAAAACGCTTTTGCCACGGCAGGCGTCGATCGCTTGCTGGTGCTGGAAGGCGAAGAATTCAGCGGTTATGCACCGGAACAACGGATCCAGGGCCTGCGAGCTGTGGATAACCAGTTCAACCCGCGTCACTGGCTGCTGCCGGACAGCCGCAGCGGTGGCGGCGAACTGGGTCGGCGCTTTGCTGCCGCACTGGGCGAACGCCCAGCCACACGGGTTTGGCAAGTCAAGGATCAGGAGTGCATCGGCCGCGCCGGTGCAGGGTTACAGGATCTTGCCCGTCCGGTGGCGCGCTTGATTCTGGCGTCCGCCGAATGCGCCGAACCGGTCAGCGAAACCCGTCACGAAGCGCTGCCGGTGGAGTTATCCACATCGGTCGCGCGCAGCCTGTCGCGGATCGAGGATCTGGGCGCCGTAGCGGTGGATCCGTCGGCGATCCCGATGGCCGAAGCCGAGTTCATCTTCTCTGGCGGCAACGGCGTCAAGGACTGGGAGCTTTTCCACAGGACCGCCGCCGCTCTCGGTGCCACCGAAGGCGCCTCGCGGGTGGCGGTGGACGACGGCTTCATGGCGCGCGACCGCCAAGTCGGCGCGTCCGGCACCTGGGTCACGGCGCGGGTTTACGTGGCCGTGGGGATTTCCGGGGCGATCCAGCACCTGCAAGGCATCGGTGCCTGCGACAAGGTGGTGGCGATCAACCTCGATCCGGGCTGCGACATGATCAAGCGTGCCGACCTGTCGGTGATCGGCGAAAGCGCGGAAATTCTTCAGGCCTTGATCGCGGCGGTAGAGGCCTACCGCAACGAAGCCAAGCGCGATGCGGCTTAAGGAACGGTTATGAGCACAAAGATCATCAGTCTGGTTTCAATCGGTGCCCACCCGACCTCGGGCCGCCCGCGCCGCGCCGAACAGGACGCCCGCGCGGTGGAGCTTGGTCTGCAACTGGCTGGGGATAACCTGCAAGTGCTGCATGCCGGGGACATTGGCGAACCTGCGCTGCGCGCCTATCTGGGCATGGGCCTTACACAGATGCATGTGCTGGAACAACCGTCCGGCGCCGACGCGCTGCCGGCGTTGACCGACTATCTGCGTGACGCCGGTGCCCAGGTCGTGCTGACCGGCAGCCAGGCGGAAACCGGCGAAGGTTCGGGGATGCTGCCGTTCCTGCTGGCCGAAGGGCTGGGCTGGCCGCTGGTGGTGGGGCTGGCACAGGTCGAGTCGATCAACGACGGCTCGGCGCTAGTGCTGCAGGCGTTGCCCCGTGGGCAGCGGCGCCGGTTGAAGGTGCGTCTGCCGTTTCTCGCGACTGTGGATAACGCCGCGCCCAAGCCTCGGCAGAGTGCTTACGGCCCGGCGCGGCGTGGGGTTCTCCAGGCAAAAGACGTGGAAGTGGTGGACGACGAATTGCTTGCGGTGTCGACCCTGCAACCGGCCAAGCCACGGCCGAAACGGTTGAAGGTGATCAAGGCCAAGAGCGGGGCGGACCGGATGAAGGCGGCGACGGCGAAGGCCAGTGGTGGCGGGGGGCAGGTGCTTAAGGGCATGACTGCCGAGGCAGGTGCCGAAGCGATCCTCAAACTGCTGATTGAAGAAGGTGTTGTCCGCTGAAGAGCCAAAGCCCCTCACCCTAGCCCTCTCCCAGAGGGAGAGGGGACTGACCGAGTTGGGCCGGCCATTTACGTCGACCTGCGACTCCGACGGTGACCTTGGTTCGCCAAGCCTCAATCACTCTCTCGCCTTGATTTAAGAAAAACTAAGGTCGCGATGAGCGTCCAGGTCGATGTACCTCGCGAGATCACCACCGTAGGCTCCCTCTCCCTCCGGGAGAGGGCTGGGGTGAGGGAGGGCTGTTTACCCACAATCCCTGTTGGCGGATCTGTGGATAACGTGTTCGCCCATCCCTGAACCCCACGCCAACCAAGCCCTCCAGCCTTAAGATCAAAAAACAACCAGCCTAACTCGCGGTTTTTTCGAGCTTTTTCCTCAGGATCACTCCCCAAGTTGCCCCCAATCTCTGTTGGCGCTTCTGTGGATAAGATGTTCGCTATCCGCTGTAAGCCATATAAAACGTGGCTTGCGAAGAGTTGATCGAAAAACGATCAATTCAGCCTTTTGACTCGCAAGACCTCGCGTAAACCTCGATTTATCAAGGCCTCCAGCGCTTTTCCACAGATCCCGCCAAGTTACCCCCGAAGTCTGTTGGCGCTTCTGTGGATAAGGTGTTCGCCATCCTTTGCAAGCCAAGCAATCCGTGCCTTGCAGGCTTGTGATCAAAAAACACTCAATCGTTGCTGAAAACCCTGCTTCTGGATAAGTCACGGTTTTTCTTTACAAAACCGTCGATATTTTTCCGGGTCATCCACAGTTGTCCCCATTTGCTGTGGGTGGCTATGTGGATAACTTGTTCGCCAAACCCTGCGAGCCCCGCCGGCTATAGTCCAAACGGTAATTGATCAGATTTCATACAGTTCTAAAGCGCTGCCTTGACTTCAATCCGGCCGCTGTCTTCACTCCAATGGCACAAGGACCGCCGTCACTTATCCACATCTGGTTCAGGGAGAACGCGTGATGGATACCCAGCCACATCGCTCACCCCTCAATCCCCGCATGCTCCGCGCCTTACCGGCCCCGCTGCCGCGCAAGCGCACCTTGCGTCGTGCCGCCAATCAGCACGCCCGTCTCTAGCGAGTCGATATTGCCCACATCGCTGTACTGCCGCCGAAACCGGAGGCCAGGTGCCCGTTCGCCCATTGATTGCAGGCAACCGCAGAGTTGCCCCATCTGCCTGAGAGAGGAACCACCTCATGACACGGATCGCAACGCCCATCAGCGACATCAAGGAACACTACGACGTGATCGTCATTGGCTCCGGGTATGGCGGCGGCATTGCCGCTTCGCGCCTGTCCCGGGCCGGCAAAAAGGTGTGTCTGCTGGAACGCGGTCGGGAAATCCAGCCCGGCGAATACCCCAACACCATGATCGCTGCGACCGAAGAATTGCAGGTGAATGACCCGGACGGCCACATCGGCTCGCGCACCGGGTTGTTCGATCTGCACGTCAACGCGCAGCAGAACGTAGTGGTCGGCTGTGGCCTGGGTGGCACGTCGCTGATCAATGCCAACGTCTCGCTGGAGCCCGAGCCCGGCGTCTTTGACGACCCGCGCTGGCCGCAGGAGGTGCGCGAACACCGCGACACCCTGCTCAAGGACGGTTATGCCCGCGCCCGGGAAATGCTCAAACCCAATCCTTACCCGAATACCGCGCCGAATTTGCCCAAGCTCGACGCCAACAAAAAATCCGCGGATTTCCTCAAGCAAGGCGCGCACTTCTACAAGCCGCCGATCAACGTGACCTTCGACAAACTGCCGAACAACCTCAACCACGTCGGCGTCGAGCAACTGCCGTGCAACCACTGCGGCGACTGCGTTTCGGGCTGTAACAACAAGGCCAAGAACACCACGCTGATGAACTACCTGCCGGACGCCTGCAACCATGGCGCCGAGATCATCTGCCAGGCCCAGGTGCGGCATCTGGAGCGTGACGGCGATGGCTGGATCGTGCACTTCCAGTATCTGGACAGCGGTCGCGAGAAATTCGACGCACCAACCCTGTTCGTGAAAGCCGACATTGTCGTGGTGTCCGCCGGCACCCTCGGTTCCACCGAGATTCTGCTGCGCTCGCGGGACAAGGGCCTGGCGATGTCCGGGCAGCTCGGCGAGAACATGAGCGGCAACGGTGACATCCTCGGCTTCGGCCACAATTGCGAACAAACCATCAACGGCATCGGTTTCGGCACGCACCCGGCCAAGGAAATGAAACCGGTCGGCCCGTGCATTACCTCGATCATCGACATGCGCACCGAAGGCGACTGGCGCAGCCGCATGGTCATTGAGGAAGGTTCGATCCCTGGCGCGCTCGGTCGGCCGATGGTGCCGGCGATGGCCGGGTTTGCCGAGCTGATCGGCAAGCCCACCGACGACAGTTTCAGCGGCAAAGTGAAGTACAAGGAGCGCGAGGCCGAAAGCTTCCTGCGCGGCCCGTACTACGGCGCGCTGCACAACATGCAGACGTACCTGATCATGAGCCACGACAGCGGCCAGGGCCGTATGGTCCTCGACAGCAAGGATCAGTTGCGCATCGACTGGCCGGGCGTCGGCGAACAGGAAAACTTCAAGATCGGCAACGAACGCCTGCACCAGAGCACCCAGGCGCTGGGTGGGATCTGGGTCGAGAACCCGATCTGGACCAAACTGCTCAAGCACAGCATCGTCTCGGTGCATCCGCTGGGCGGTTGCGTGATGGGCAAGGACGCCGGGCAAGGCGTGGTCAACCACAAGGGGCAGGTGTTCAGTGGCGCCAGTGGCACCGATGTCTACGCCAACCTGTACGTGACCGACGGCGCGGTGATTCCGACGTCACTGGCGGTCAACCCGCTGCTGACCATCTCCGCCGTCAGCGAGCGCAACATGGGCCTGCTGGCCGCCGATCGTGGGTGGCACATCGACTACACGCTGCCGTCGGCGCCGCGCAAACAGACCGCGCCGCCGACCCTTGGCGTGCAGTTCACCGAAACCATGAAGGGCTACTTCTCCCGGGCCTTCACCGCCGCGCAAAGCACCGACCTCAAGGTTTATGAGGCGGCGGCCAAACGTGGCGAGGCAGACAACTCGCCGATCGACTTCACCCTGACCATCACTGCCAACGACCTCAACCGGATGATCAAGGAGCCGGAACACGCCGCGACCATCGTCGGTACGGTGATCGCCCCGGCGCTGTCGCCAGAGCCGCTGACCGCCAGCAACGGCGTGTTCAACCTGTTCGAGCAATTCGAGCAGCAGGTCGACACGCGCCACATGAAATACGACATGAAGCTGACCGCCGAGGATGGCAGCGACTATTTCTTCAGCGCCTTCAAGACCGTGCCGGAAGACAACGGCGTGCTCAACATCTGGCACGACACCAGCACCCTTTACGTGACGCTCTACCGTGGACCGGACAAGTCGGGCGAGGTGATCGGTTCAGGTGTGATGCACATCCATCCGGCCGATTTCGCCAAGCAGATGACCACCATGAAAGTCCTCAATGCGCGCAACGAGCGTGAGCGCATCGAAGGGCTGGCGCGGTTCGGCAAGTTCTTCGCCGGGATTCTCTGGGAGAGTTACGGCGGGGTGTTCGCCGGTGACAAATACTTCAACCCTGATGCACCGCCACGCTTGAAGCGGCCGCTGGATGCGCCGACGCCGGCTGTGCATTTCTTCCCCACCGAGGATGGCGTGGAGCTGCGCCTGAGCCGCTATCAAGCCGGCA
The DNA here is from genome assembly GCF_058789255.1 of Pseudomonas sp. FW215-R2. Lineage (NCBI taxonomy): Bacteria > Pseudomonadati > Pseudomonadota > Gammaproteobacteria > Pseudomonadales > Pseudomonadaceae > Pseudomonas > Pseudomonas sp. FW215-R2. The sequence continues at coordinate 136,417 of NZ_JBYTBO010000002.1, read as the reverse complement.
GCAAAGGCCCGGTGATGCTGGTGCATGGCTTGGGTGTGGGCTCGAATATCTTTTCCACCGATACGATCCAGACCAACCTGCTCGAATTTCTGTGCAAGCACGATTACGACGTGTGGCTGCTGGATTTCCGGGTGAGCATCCTGCTGCCGGCCAGCAAGAAGGAATGGAACGGCGATCAGATCGCCCAGTACGACTTCAAGGCCGCCATCGGGCAGATCCAGCAGCAGACCGGCGCGAAGGACGTGCAATGCGTGGTGCATTGCTACGGCGCGACGACGTTCTTCATGTCGTTGCTCGCCGGTTTGCAGGGCGTGCGTTCGGTGGTCTGCTCGCAGATTGCCGCCGACACGGTGGTCGCGACCGCAACGGGCTTGAAGGCTGGTCTGCACCTGCCGGGCATGCTCGATGCGATTGGCGTGAAGTCGATGACGGCCTACGCCGACAGCAAGGAGAACTGGTTCAACAAGCTCTACGACAAGGCCCTCAACGGCTACGCGCGGATCGAAGCCCAGGGCTACTGCACCAACCCGGTGTGCCACCGCATCACCTTCATGTACGCCTCGCTGTACCGCCACGACACCCTCAACGAGACGCTGCATGACAACCTGCACGAACTGTTCGGCGAGTCGAACATCGAGACCTTCGAGCACCTGGCGCTGATCGTGCGCAAAGGGCATCTGGTGGATTTCAAGGGCAACGATGTGTACATGCCGCACTTCGACCGGTTGACCATGCCGATCTGCTTCATCAGCGGTGCGGAAAATCAGTGCTACTTGCCGGAGAGCACGCTCAAGACCTATCAGCGGGTTTGCGAGAAGCATGGGCCGGAGCGTTATAGCCGGCATGTGGTCCCGGGTTACGGCCATATCGATTGCATGTTCGGCAAGAACGCGGTGGTCGATGTGTATCCGATCATCCTTGAACACCTGGAGAAAACGGCCCTCGGATAGCACCCGATCGTTCCCACGTCGAGGCGTCGAACCGTCTGCGTGGGAATGCATCCCGGGACGCTCTGCGTCCCAAGAGCGGACGCAGAGCGTCCATGGCGGCATTCCCACGCGGAGCGTGGGAACGATCTGGGGAACTGATATGGACAGCTACATCCGCTGGTTTCAACGTTTCATCTGGCTCGGCATTGCGATGAACATGGTGTTCGCGATCCCGGCGCTGTTCGCGCCGGGGTTGCTGACATCGGTGGTCGGCCTGCCGCCGCAACTCTCCGACCCGTGGCTGGAAAACGCCGGGATGCTGCTGGTGGGCATCAGCGTGTTCTACATGCCGTCGGGCTTCAACGCGCCGCGCTATGTGGTGCATTCCTGGTTGTGTGTGCTGACGCGGCTGATCGCCGTGGCGTTCTGGATCTACCTGATCAACACCAGCAGCCAGGGCTCGGTGTTCGTGCCGATGCTGATGGGTGACCTGAGCTTTTTCCTGATCCTCGGCATCCTGCTGTACCTCGGCACCACCCCGGAAAACCGCCCCCTTGCCCTGCTCTGTGACGGCTGGCGCGAATGGCGGGCGGCGTGGGCGCGGCATTGGCAGAGCCACGCGTTCAAGGTCGGCACGCTGGTCGTGGTCGCGTTGCTGGGGTTCATCGGCTACGAGACCTGGTATCAGATGCTGCGCGTGGTGCCGGAGCAGGAATATGCCTCCGACGAAGATCACTACAAATACGCCGCCATTGGCCTGGGCATCGAAGCGCGGATCCCGTATTACCTGTTCTCCGTACTGCCGCAGATGTGCCCGGAAAAAATGCCGAAACCCGGTGGTTGGGAAGTCTTCGGTTTCCTGTTCGAGAACGGCAAGGACCTGCCGATCGGCATGGCCAAGCGGCAGATCGGCTACCCGACCGTCGAGCCGAACTGCGCGCTCTGCCACACCGGCTCCTACCGCGCGAATGCCAGTGATGTCGCGGTCAATGTGCCGAGCGCACCGGCCAACACCCTGCAACTGCAAGCCTTCCAGTGGTTCGCCTACGATTGCGCCAGCGACCCGAAATTCACCACCGACGCGGTGATGGCGGCGATCAACAGCAAGTTCCAGCTCGGCTTTTTCGAGCGCATCTACAACCGTTACCTGATCATCCCGATGGCCAAGACCGCGCTGCTCAAACAGAAGCAGGCCTATGCCTGGCAGAAGCTGCGTCCGCCACAGGGGCCGGGGCGTACCGACACCTTCAACCCGACGAAAATGGTGGTGTTCGGCTTCCCGGATGACTCGACCATCGGCACCGTGGACCTGCCGCAAGTGTGGAACCAGAAACCCCGAGAATCGATGTACCTGCACTGGGACGGCAATAACAACAAGATCCACGAGCGCAACTACGCCGCTGCGATGGCGGTGGGTGCGACGCCGGAGTCGGTGCTGCCGCCGAGTTTCAATCGCGTGACCAACTGGCTGCTCGGGCACAAGGCGCCGGCGTGGCCGTGGGCACTGGATCAAGCCAAGGTCACCCAGGGCAAACCGATCTGGGAAACCAATTGCGCCGGTTGCCACGACTTCGGTCGCGTCGACACCGGGCAGGTCACCACCAACATCGACCAGCTCGGCACTGATCCACATCGACTGGACTCGTTCACTGTCGGGTTGGTGGCGGCGTTCCACACCTTCAAGAAACCGCCGTTCGACTTTGGCGCCTACCGCAAGACCCAGAGCTACAGCAACACGCCCACCGACGGCATCTGGCTGCGCGCGCCGTACCTGCACAACGGTTCGGTGCCGACCCTGTGGGATTTGCTGCAACCGCCGGAAAAACGTCCGCAGGTGTTCGTCACCGGCTCCGATGTCTACGACCCGGTCAACGTCGGCTTCGTGACCAGCGGCGCGCAGGCCAAGGCCTCGGCGGACTTCAAGTACGACACGCGCCTGGAGGGCAATCACAACACCGGTCACCTGTATGGCACGACGCTGTCGGACGACGACAAACGCGCGCTGATCGAATTCATGAAAACCCTGTGAACCCCTACGGATAGAGGATTACGTCATGTCGGCAGTCGGTCATCTGAAGCATGAATACGACAAGGTCAAACTGCGTCTGCACGGCCTGTTTACCCGGGTGGAAATGGCCTGGATGAAGCTCATCAGCGAACTGGAACCCGAGGAGTTCCAGGCCATCATCAAGTTGCTCCAGCGCGGTCACGATCAGGCGCAGTACGTGCTCAAGCACGGCGAGTTGCCGGACGACGTGCCGGCCGTGCCGTGGGAGTTGTCCCACGGTCTGTCGATCCTGCGCATCGGCAACGCAACGCCGCTGCCGCAGTCCCCTGATCAACTGCAAACCAAAGTGCTCAAGGACGGCACGCTGCTGGGGTGTCGCAAGTGGGAGCTGCTGGATCTGCTGTGGAGCGAGGCGCTGCTCAAATGGATCGAAAACCTGCGCCATCACGCGACCTTCGGCACCGATCCTGCGCTGGTGACAATGGAGCGCGAAGTGACGCTGGCGATTGCCGGCGACTGGGGCACCGGGCCGTTCAACAGTCATGCGCCGGCGGTGTCGGTGGCCAACCAGATGCAACTGGCTAACGCCGACTTCACCATTCACCTGGGGGATGTCTATTACGCCGGTACCCATTCCCAGGAAGACACCGACATGGCCGGCTGGCCGATGGGCACCCACGGCTCGTTCACCCTCAACTCCAACCACGAGATGTACAGCGGCGCCCACGGTTACTTCAAGGAACTGGCCGCGCGTTTTCCGGGGCAGCAGGGCACCAGCTACTTTGCCCTGATCAACGACGACTGGCTGATTGTCGGGCTGGACACGGCGTACGCCTCGGATGTCATGAACCTGTACATGGACGGCACCCTGAACAAGCCGCAGATCGAGTGGATGAAAAGTCTGCCGAAACGCAAAAAGCTCATGGTGCTCAGCCACCATCAGGGCTTCGACATCACCGGGCACAACAAGACCGCGCTGTATCAACCGGTATGCGATGCACTGGGGCGCGAGCCGGATTACTGGTATTGGGGGCATTTGCACAACGGCATCGTCTACGCGACTCAGGGTGGACTGCATGCGCGCTGCGCCGGGCACGGGGCGATTCCCTACGGCACCACCAGTGAACTGAACGGGCATTCGGGGGTGCTGTTTTCGGAGACGCAGGATGCGAAGGATCCGGACTATCCACTGCGGGTGTTGAACGGGTACGCAAGAATCAGGCTGGTGGGTGAGGATATTTTCGAGGAGTTTATTGGCGAGGATGGATCTGTGAGGTGGTCATCGAAGTGATCCGTTTGATCGTTCCCGCGCAGGACGCGGGAACGATCAATGACGCGAATCAACCCTGAACCGGAACACCTTTGAGATACGGCGCAGGCTCGGCCCCGAGGTTGCTCAACAACCGCTCGCTGTACCAGTCGACGAAGTTGACCACACCGAACTCATAGGTCTTGGAGTAAGGCCCAGGCTGGTAGGCGGTGGAGTTGATCCCGCGCTGGTTTTCTTCGGCCAGACGACGGTCCTGATCGTTGGTCGCGTCCCACACCTGGCGCATGCGTTCGACGTCGTAATCCACGCCTTCGACGGCATCCTTGTGCACCAGCCATTTGGTGGTGACCATGGTTTCCTGGGCGCTGATCGGCCACACGGTGAAGACGATGATGTGGTCGCCCATGCAGTGGTTCCACGAGTGCGGCAAGTGCAGGATGCGCATCGAGCCCAGGTCCGGGTTCTTGATCCGGCCCATCAGCTTGGCGCAGCCCTGTTTACCGTCCAGGGTCATCGATACGGTGCCTTTAAGCAGCGGCATGCGCACGATGCGGTTGCGCAGGCCGAAGCTGGCGTGGGCGTAAGGGATCTTCTCGGCTTCCCAGGCCGCAGCGGAATCGGCGACGTGATCCTTGAAGGCCTGATCGGCGCGCGGGTCGGTGACGTCGTCCCATTCCAGGAGGGTTTTCAGCAGTTCCGGGTGCGACGCGTTGCAGTGGTAGCACTCGCGGTTGTTTTCCAGCACCAGTTTCCAGTTGGCCTTTTCCATCAAGGTGGTGGTAATCGCCACCTTGGTGTTCTCCATGTCGTACGGTTCCATGTAGTGGTTCAGGGTCGACAGGAAGTCATCGATGGCCGGCGGGTTCTCCGCCAGGCTGATGAAGATGTAGCCGCCGGCGGTCTTCACGTTCACCGGTTTGAGGCCGTACTGGTTCATGTCGAAGTCGGCGCCCATCTCGGTGCCGGCGAACAGCAGGCGGCCGTCCAGCTCATACGTCCACTGGTGGTAGTGGCAGACCAGTTTGGCGACCTTGCCCTTGTCGCTGGTGCACAGGCGTGAGCCACGGTGGCGGCAGACGTTGTGGAACGCGTGCACCACGCCTTCGGCGCCACGGATCACGATGATCGGGTTCTTGCCGATCTGCAGCGTCAGGTAGTTGCCCTTGGCCGGGATCTCGCAGGTCATGCCGGCGATCAACCACTCTTTCTGGAAGATCTCCTGCATGTCGATATCGAACAGGCGCTCGTCACTGTAGAACGGTTGCGGCAGCGAGAAGGTGCGCTCGCGCTCTTGCAGCATTTGTGCGGTGGCCTTGCGTGCGGGTTCCAGCGGGTCGCCCAGGCTGATTTTTGCGGTGTCCATCGATGTAATCCTCAAGGCCATCTGCGTGGCCGCGAAAGTGGCTGATCAGGGTTGCAGCGCAAGGTGTAAAGAATCTGTTTGTGTTGGGGCGAGTGTGGGGCCGCCGCAGGCGAGAACCTTATCCATGGGCGACATGGTGCAATCTGTTCCCGACGCGCAACCCCCGGTGGTTGGGGGCTGGTCGCGATAAGTATGTCAATGTCGCGGATAGGTAAACGGGCCGTCTGCGCTATACGCAGAATCGCCACATGAAGGCCGACAGTCGGCCGTGGAGAACAAGCATGTCCAACAGCTTCCTGAATCCGGTCACCACTCAGACCTGGGCCAATGGCCGACACATTGTCCGTTGCGTCAAAGTCATCCAGGAAACCTGGGATGTGCGTACCTTTTGCTTCATGGCCGACCAGCCGATCCTGTTCTTCTTCAAGCCCGGGCAATTCGTGACCCTGGAGCTGGAGATCGACGGCCAGCCGATCATGCGTTCGTACACCATCTCCAGCTCGCCGTCGGTGCCGTACAGCTTTTCGGTGACCATCAAGCGCGTACCGGGGGGCAAGGTGTCCAACTGGCTGCACGACACCCTGCATGAAGGCCAGGAGCTGGCGGTACACGGGCCGGTCGGGTTGTTCAACGCCATCGACTTTCCGAGCCCGAAAGTGCTGTACCTCAGCGGCGGGGTCGGCATCACGCCGTGCATGTCCATGGCGCGCTGGTTCTACGACACCAACGGCAACGTCGACATGACGTTCATCCACAGCGCCCGCTCACCGAAAGACATCATTTACCACCGCGAGCTGGAACACATGGCGTCGCGGATCGACAACTTCAGCTTGCACCTGATCTGCGAGAAACACGGGCTGGGCGAGCCGTGGGCCGGCTATCGCGGCTACCTCAACCACAAGATGCTGGAACTGATGGTGCCGGACTTCCTCGAGCGCGAAGTCTTCTGCTGCGGCCCGACGCCGTACATGACGGCGGTCAAGCGCCTGCTGGAAAACGCCGGCTACGACATGAAGCGCTATCACGAGGAATCCTTCGGCGCCACGCCACCGGAAGCCCGCGCGGATGCGGTGGAACAGGCCGAACAGGCAGCGGAAGCACCGGAAGTGCCGGCGGCGGATCTGCACCTGGTGGAATTCACCTCATCGGACAAGAGCATTCGCGTGGCACCGGGTGAGACTGTGCATGCGGCGGCTGCCAAGGTTGGGCTGATGATCCCGAAAGCCTGCGGGATGGGGATCTGCGGGACGTGCAAGGTGCTCAAGCTGGGCGGCGAGGTGGAGATGGATCACAACGGTGGGATTACCGAGGACGATGAGGCGGAGGGGTACATTCTTTCTTGCTGCAGTGTGCCGAAGGGGGATGTGCGGATCGAGTATTGAGGGTACTTCAAAAGCTCCCTCACCCCAGCCCTCTCCCGGAGGGAGAGGGAGCCGACCGAGGTGTCTTAAGTGATCCATCGACCTGAACGATCGGGTCGATTATGGATTCGGTACTTTATTTTCAGGTCGGCGTAATCCTTGAGCATCCCCCAATCAGTCCCCTCTCCCTCCGGGAGAGGGTTAGGGTGAGGGGCTTTTCAGTCGATAAACAAATCTGGCATTAGTGCGACGTCGCTTTCCCGTTCAAAACGGTAATGATCAAACTCCGTCACGCCGCTCTCCCGCAAGATCTCCTCATCAATCAACAACCGCCCGGTAATCCGCCGTCCGCTGCTACTCAGAATCACATGCGCCGCATCCGCCATGATCGCCGGCGTGCGCGCATGCTTGAACGACTCGCGGTTGCCCAACTGAAACTCGATCGCCGCCGTGGCAATCATGGTCTGCGGCCACAGCGAATTGACGCTGATGCCGTAGTTGGCAAATTCTTCGCTCATCCCGACAGTCAGCATGCTCATGCCGTACTTGGTCACGGTGTAGGGGCTGTATTGCGCGAACCACTTGCTGGCCAGATTCAGCGGTGGTGACAGGTTGAGAATGTGCCCGGAGGATTTCTTCAGATAGGGCAGGGCCGCCTGACCGCACAGCAACACTGCACGGGTGTTGATCTGGTGCATCAGGTCGAAGCGCTTGAGTTCGATGTGTTGAACACCGGTCAACTTGATCGCCCCGGCGTTGTTCACCAGCGCATCGATCCCGCCGAAATGTTCATTGGCCTGGGCCAGCGCCTGACGCACTGCCTCTTCATCACGCACATCCAGTTGCAACGCCAAAGCCTTGCCCCCGGCCGCCTCGACTTCAGCGGCGACGCTGTGAATGGTGCCGGGCAACTTGGCGTGCGGTTCGGCGCTCTTGGCGGCGATCACGATATTGGCCCCGTCCCGCGCAGCCCGCAGCGCAATCTCGCGCCCGATGCCACGGCTGGCGCCGGTGATGAACAAGGTTTTGCCTTTTAGCGACATGCGGATGCTCCTGCTTATTGTTATGTGAGCGATGGCTCGACAAACAATGTAGACGATGGAGCTGAAACGGGAGGGAGCCAGATCGTTCCCATGCTCCGCGTGGGAATGCAGCCCTTGACGCTCCGCGTCATGACGGTGCCAGACGTTGCATCAGCGGTGAGGCAGGAACGCGGAGCGTCCCGGTATGCATTCCCACGCAGAGCGTGGGAACGAGAAGAATGGGGTCGATGAAGTGATCTCGCTAGCAGAGACGTCTGTAGTGACGGTGGGAAAAGTCAACGTAGAGTCGGCGTTTGATCGTTCCCACGCTCCGCGTGGGAATGCAGCCTTTGACGCTCGGCGTCATGACGATGCCTGGCGTTGCATCGGCGGTGAGGCAGGAACGCGGAGCGTCCCGGGAGGCATTCCCACGCAGAGCGTGGGAACGATCAGGAGAAGGGCGAGGGGAGGGATCAGGCCGACATGACTTCGCGGATGTCGCACGCCAGTTCGCGTACGCGTTCTTCTTCGGTATCCCACGAGCACATGAAGCGGGCGCCGCCCTTGCCGATGAAGGTGTAGAAGCGCCAGCCGCGAGCGGTCAGGGCGGCGATGGCCGGTTCCGAAAGTTGCAGGAACACGCCATTGGCCTGGACCGGGAACATCAGTTCCACGCCCGGGATGTCGCTGACCAGTTCGGCCAGCAGTTGCGCGCAGTGGTTGGCGTGGCGGGCGTATTTGAGCCAGGCGTCGTTTTCCAGGATGCCGACCCACGGGGCGGACAGGAAGCGCATTTTCGAGGCCAGTTGCCCGGCCTGTTTGCAGCGGTAGTCGAAGTCTTCGGCCAGTTTGTGGTTGAAGAACAGGATCGCTTCACCCACCGCCATGCCGTTTTTCGTGCCGCCGAAGCACAGCACATCGACGCCGGCCTTCCAGGTCAGGTCTGCCGGCGAGCAGCCGAGGAACGCGCAGGCGTTGGAAAAGCGTGCGCCGTCCATGTGCAGGTTCAGGCCCAGTTCCTTGCAGGTGTCGCTGATGGCGCGGACTTCTTCCGGGGTATAGACGCTGCCGACTTCGGTGGCCTGGGTCAGGGTCACCACGCGTGGTTTCGGGTAGTGGATGTCCTGGCGCTTGAGGGCGACTTCGCGGATCGAGGCCGGGGTGATCTTGCCGTTTTCGGTGCCGGCGATCAGCAGTTTCGAGCCATTGGAGAAGAACTCCGGGGCGCCGCATTCGTCGGTTTCGACGTGGGCGGTTTCCGAGCAGATCACGCTGTGATAACTCTGGCACAGCGACGACAGCGCCAGCGAGTTGGCGGCGGTGCCGTTGAAGGCGAAGAACACTTCGCAGTCGGTCTCGAACAGCTTGCGGAAATCATCCGAGGCGCGTGCGGTCCACTCATCGTCGCCATAGGCGCGCTGGTGGCCGTGGTTGGCCTGTTCCATGGCAGCCCAGGCTTCAGGGCAGATACCGGAGTAGTTGTCGCTGGCGAATTGTTGGCTCTTGTCGGTCATGGCCGGCTTCCGTGATCGAGGCGCTTGTGGCGCTTCGTGGGGTCAATGATGGTGCGCACTTTACCGAAGATCATCCGGGGAGCACACGGGATGTCGCTGACAGAACATTACAGGGATGCGGGTCGATTATGCACCTGAGCCGACGCGACGGCGCACTCGATCTGCTCAAGTGGCTGGCGCTGCTGAGCATGCTGCTCGATCACCTGCGATATGTCGGGATCAGCGCCGATTGGCTGTATGTGCCGGGGCGGTTGGCGTTCCCGTGGTTCTGCCTGGCGATGGCGGCGAACCTGGCGCGTGACGGGGCGCGCAAGACCGAATGGCGCTATCCGGGCTGGTTGCTGCTGTTCAGTCTGCTCAGCGAGATTCCCTACCGTTTGTACATTCCCGATCCCGACACCTTGAACGTGATGCCCACGCTGGCGCTGGGCTTGCTGGTGGCGCGGGGCTGGCAGGATCGAGCGCTGGTTTCACGACTGCTGGGCATCAGCGCCTTGCTGGTGGCGGCGTTGTTCCCGGAGCGACTGATGTTCGGTCTGTTCGGCATCCTGCTGCCGCTGGCGATGTTGCTGGCGTTTCGCAAACCCTGGTATTTCAGCCTGCTGCCGGGGTTGGTGTGTCTGGCGGCGAATCAGTGGCAGGTGCTCTACGAGTCCGCGCAGTTCGGCAACCGTGTGGCGATCTTCGGCATTGCGACATGCCTGATGGCGCCACTGCTCGGAATGTTCCTGTTGCGACATGTCACTTTCCTCCGCGCGCCACCCATGCGTCGCTGGGCGTATGTGCTCTATCCCGCGCATTTCATGGTTCTTCTGGGCTTGCGCCAGCTGCTTGTTTGAGTCCGTCGCCCCCGCCATGTCGTAAACGCACCTTTGCGTGGCGTCCGTAGGCATTTGACCTCCCTGCGCCGGCCATACCATCGCATCAAAGGGCACTGCCGAAACGCCGTGCCTTACCGAGACGAATGGCGCACAGATGCCGCTGGGAGAGACGCGATGTTCAGCAAGCAAGACCAGATCCAGGGTTACGACGATGCACTGCTGGCGGCGATGAATGCCGAGGAGCAACGTCAGGAAGATCACATCGAGCTGATCGCGTCGGAGAACTACACCAGCAAACGCGTCATGGAAGCGCAAGGCAGCGGCCTGACCAACAAATACGCCGAAGGTTATCCGGGCAAGCGCTACTACGGTGGCTGCGAGCACGTCGACAAGGTCGAAGCGCTGGCCATCGAACGCGCCAAGCAACTGTTCGGCGCCGATTACGCCAACGTCCAGCCGCACTCCGGTTCCTCGGCCAACAGCGCTGTCTATCTGGCGCTGATCCAGGCTGGCGACACCATCCTTGGCATGAGTCTGGCCCATGGCGGTCACCTGACCCACGGCGCCAAGGTTTCGTCTTCGGGCAAGCTGTATAACGCCGTGCAGTACGGCATCGACACCAAGACCGGCCTGATCGATTACGACGAAGTCGAGCGTCTGGCCGTCGAGCACAAACCGAAAATGATCGTCGCCGGTTTCTCGGCCTACTCGAAAACCCTCGACTTCCCGCGCTTCCGTCAGATCGCCGACAAGGTCGGTGCGCTGCTGTTCGTCGACATGGCCCACGTGGCTGGTCTGGTGGCTGCCGGTCTGTACCCGAACCCGCTGCCGTACGCCGACGTGGTCACCACCACCACTCACAAGACCCTGCGTGGTCCGCGTGGCGGCCTGATCCTGGCCAAGGCCAACGAAGAGATCGAGAAGAAACTCAACGCTGCGGTATTCCCCGGCGCCCAGGGCGGCCCGCTGATGCACGTCATCGCCGGTAAAGCCGTGTGCTTCAAGGAAGCGCTGGAGCCGGGCTTCAAGGCCTATCAGCAACAAGTGATCGACAACGCCCAGGCGATGGCGAGCGTATTTATCAAACGTGGCTACGATGTAGTGTCCGGCGGCACCGACAACCACCTGTTCCTGGTCAGCCTGATCCGTCAGGGCCTCACCGGTAAAGACGCGGACGCCGCCCTCGGTCGCGCTCACATCACCGTCAACAAGAACGCCGTACCGAACGACCCGCAGTCGCCGTTCGTCACCTCCGGCCTGCGCATCGGCACCCCGGCGGTGACCACGCGCGGCTTCAAGGTGACCCAGTGCGTGACGCTGGCCGGCTGGATCTGCGACATCCTCGACAACCTCGGCGACGCTGATGTCGAGGCCAATGTCGCCCAGCAGGTTTCGGCCCTGTGCGCTGACTTCCCGGTTTATCGCTGAGCGTTCTGGAGTACATGACTATGCAACGCTATTCGGGCTTCGGCCTCTTCAAACACTCCCTCAGCCACCACGAAAACTGGCAGCGCATGTGGCGCACGCCGACCCCGAAGAAGGTCTACGACGTAGTCATCGTCGGCGGCGGCGGGCATGGCCTGGCGACTGCCTACTATCTGGCCAAAGAGCACGGCATCACCAACGTGGCCGTGGTCGAGAAGGGCTGGCTGGGCGGCGGTAACACCGCGCGCAACACCACCATCGTTCGCTCCAACTACCTGTGGGACGAGTCGGCGCACCTGTACGAACACGCGATGAAACTGTGGGAAGGCCTGTCTCAGGACCTGAACTACAACGTGATGTTCTCCCAGCGCGGCGTCTACAACCTGTGCCACACCCTGCAGGACATTCGTGATTCCGAGCGTCGGGTCAGCGCCAACCGCCTCAACGGCGTCGACGGCGAACTGCTCAACGCCAAGCAAGTCGCGGACGAAATCCCGTACCTCGACTGCTCGAAAAACACCCGCTACCCGGTGATGGGCGCAACCGTCCAGCGTCGCGGCGGCGTGGCCCGTCACGATGCCGTGGCCTGGGGCTTTGCCCGTGCCGCCGACGCCTTGGGCGTGGACCTGATCCAGCAGACCGAAGTGATCGGTTTCCGCAAGGAAAACGGCGTGTGCATCGGCGTTGAAACCAACAAGGGTTTCATCGGCGCCAAGCGCGTCGGCGTGGTCACCGCCGGTAACTCCGGGCACATGGCCAAGCTCGCCGGTTTCCGTCTGCCGATCGAATCCCACCCGTTGCAGGCACTGGTGTCCGAGCCGATCAAACCGATCATCGACAGCGTGATCATGTCCAACGCCGTGCACGGTTACATCAGCCAGTCCGACAAGGGCGACCTGGTGATCGGTGCCGGTATCGACGGCTACAACGGCTACGGCCAGCGCGGTTCGTACCCGGTGATCGAGCACACCATCCAGGCCATCGTCGAGATGTTCCCGGTGCTGTCGCGGGTGCGCATGAACCGTCAGTGGGGCGGCATCGTCGACACCACGCCGGACGCCTGCCCGATCATTTCGAAAACCCCGGTGCCGAACATGTTCTTCAACTGCGGTTGGGGTACCGGCGGCTTCAAGGCCACACCTGGCTCGGGCAACGTGTTTGCCGCGAGTCTGGCCAAGGGTGAAATGCACCCGCTGGCCGCACCTTTCTCCATCGACCGTTTCCACAACGGTGCGTTGATCGACGAACACGGCGCTGCGGCTGTCGCCCACTAACAGGAGAAATCCCATGTTGCATATCTTCTGTCCTCACTGCGGCGAACTGCGCTCCGAAGAGGAATTCCACGCATCCGGCCAGGCGCACATCCCGCGTCCGCTGGACCCGGCAAGCTGCACTGATGAAGAGTGGGGCGACTACATGTTCTTCCGCGACAACCCGCGCGGCCTGCACCACGAGTTGTGGGATCACGTCGCCGGTTGCCGCCAGTACTTCAACGTCACCCGCGACACCGTGACCTACGAGATTCTCGAAACCTACAAGATCGGCACCAAGCCGCAATTCACCGACAAGGCTGACACTGCGAAAACAGCCACGACGGCGCTGGGAGAGAAGGTATGAGCCAGACCAATCGCCTGTCCAACGGTGGACGGATCGACCGCAACAAAGTGCTGAGCTTCACCTTCAACGGCCAGGTCTACAAAGGTTTCGAAGGCGATTCGCTGGCCGCAGCACTGCTGGCCAACGGCGTCGACATCATTGGCCGCAGCTTCAAGTATTCGCGTCCACGCGGCATCTTCGCCGCCGGTGCCGAAGAGCCGAACGCGGTGCTGCAGATCGGTGCTACCGAAGCCACCCAGATCCCCAACGTGCGCGCCACGCAACAGGCGTTGTACCAAGGCCTGGTCGCCACCAGCACCAACGGCTGGCCGAGCGTCAACAACGACATGATGGGGATTCTCGGCAAGGTCGGCGGCAAGCTGATGCCACCGGGTTTCTACTACAAAACCTTCATGTACCCGCAATCGTTCTGGATGACTTACGAGAAGTACATTCGTAAGGCAGCAGGTCTTGGCCGTTCGCCGACCGAGAACGATCCGGACACCTACGACTACATGAACCAGCACTGCGACGTGCTGATCGTCGGTGCCGGCCCGGCCGGTCTGGCGGCTGCCCTGGCGGCTGCGCGCAGCGGTGCGCGGGTGATCATCGCCGACGAACAGGAAGAGTTCGGCGGCAGCCTGCTCGACTCCCGCGAAAGCCTCGATGGCAAGCCTGCGGTGGAGTGGGTCGCCAGTGTCGTTGCCGAATTGAAGAACACCCCGGACGTGCTGCTGTTGCCGCGCGCCACGGTCAACGGTTACCACGACCACAACTTCCTGACCATTCACGAACGCCTCACCGATCACCTCGGCGACCGCGCTCCGATTGGCCAGGTGCGTCAGCGCATTCACCGCGTCCGCGCCAAGCGCGTGGTGCTGGCGACCGGTGCCCACGAGCGTCCGCTGGTCTACGGCAACAACGACGTGCCGGGCAACATGCTCGCCGGTGCTGTGTCGACTTATGTGCGCCGTTACGGTGTGGCGCCGGGCAAAAAACTGGTGCTGTCGACCAACAACGATCACGCCTACCGCGTGGCACTGGATTGGCTCGATGCCAGCCTGCAAGTCGTGGCCATCGCCGACGCCCGCAGCAATCCGCGCGGTGCGCTGGTGGAAGAGGCGCGCGCCAAAGGTATCCGCATCCTCACCGGCAGCGCTGTGATCGAGGCCCGTGGCAGCAAGCACGTCACCGCTGCCCGCGTGGCGGCGATCGATGTCAAAGGCCACAAGGTCACCAGCCCGGGCGAATGGCTCGACTGCGACCTGATCGCCAGCTCCGGCGGTTACAGCCCGGTGGTTCACCTGGCGTCGCACCTCGGCGGCAAGCCGATCTGGCGCGAAGACATCCTCGGTTTCGTACCGGGCGAAGCACCGCAGAAGCGCGTGTGCGTCGGTGGTATCAACGGCGTCTACGGTCTCGGCGATTCCCTGGCCGACGGTTTTGAAGGTGGCGTGCGCGCTGCGTCCGAAGCCGGGTTCCAGACAGTTGAAGGCGTGTTGCCGAAAGCCTTGAGCCGTCACGAAGAGCCGACGCTGGCGCTGTTCCAGGTGCCGCATGAAAAGAACACCTCACGGGCACCGAAGCAATTCGTCGACCTGCAGAACGACGTGACCGCCGCCGCCATCGAACTGGCGACCCGCGAAGGTTTCGAGTCGGTCGAGCACGTCAAGCGCTACACCGCGCTGGGCTTCGGCACCGATCAGGGCAAGCTCGGCAACGTCAACGGTCTGGCGATTGCCGCCCGTTCGCTGAACGTGACCATCCCGCAGATGGGCACCACGATGTTCCGTCCGAACTACACGCCGGTGACTTTCGGCGCGGTAGCGGGCCGTCACTGTGGGCACATTTTCGAACCTGTGCGTTACACCGCACTGCATCAATGGCACCTGAAAAACGGCGCCGAGTTCGAAGACGTCGGCCAGTGGAAACGTCCGTGGTACTTCCCGAAAAACGGCGAAGACATGCATGCCGCCGTCAAACGCGAATGCAAGGCTGTGCGCGACAGCGTCGGTCTGCTGGACGCTTCGACCCTGGGCAAGATCGACATCCAGGGCCCGGACGCCCGTGAGTTCCTTAACCGCGTGTACACCAACGCCTGGACCAAACTCGACGTGGGCAAGGCCCGTTACGGCCTGATGTGCAAAGAAGACGGCATGGTCTTCGACGACGGTGTGACGGCGTGTCTGGCCGACAACCATTTCGTCATGACCACCACCACCGGCGGCGCGGCTCGCGTACTGCAATGGCTGGAGCTGTACCACCAGACAGAATGGCCAGAGATGAAGGTGTACTTCACCTCCGTCACCGACCACTGGGCGACCATGACCCTGTCCGGCCCGAACAGCCGCAAGCTGCTCAGCGCCGTGACCGACATCGACCTCGCCAACGAAGCGTTCCCGTTCATGACCTGGAAGGAAGGTCTGGTCGGCGGTGTGCCGGCGCGGGTGTTCCGCATCTCGTTTACCGGTGAGCTGTCGTACGAAGTCAACGTCCAGGCCGACTACGCGATGGGTGTGCTGGAAAAAATCGTCGAGGCCGGCAAGCAGTACAACCTGACCCCGTACGGCACTGAAACCATGCACGTCCTGCGTGCGGAGAAGGGCTTCATCATCGTCGGTCAGGACACCGACGGCTCGATGACCCCGGACGACCTGAACATGGGCTGGTGTGTCGGTCGCACCAAACCGTTCTCGTGGATCGGCCAGCGCGGCATGAACCGAGAAGACTGCGTCCGTGACCAGCGTAAACAGCTGGTGGGCCTGAAACCGATCGATCCGAACGTATGGCTGCCGGAAGGTGCGCAACTGGTGTTCAACACCAAGCAGTCGATCCCGATGACCATGGTCGGCCACGTGACCTCCAGCTACGCGCACAACTCCCTCGGTTATTCGTTTGCCATGGGCGTGGTGAAGGGCGGTCTGAAGCGTCTGGGCGAGCGGGTGTTCGCACCGCTGGCGGATGGCAGCGTGATCGAGGCGGAAATCGTTTCTTCGGTGTTCTTCGATCCAAAAGGCGATCGCCAGAACATCTAATTGATCGCTCCCGCGCCTGGCGCGGGAGCGGCACAGAATTCAGGAAGGGTGCTTTATGACCGCAGCCAATGTTTACCAACAACGCCCGACCACCGGGGCCAAGGCCGAGTCGTCGCTGCATCACGCCGACCTCGCCAGCCTGGTGGGCAAGGGCCGCAAAAGTGCCGGTGTGACCGTGCGCGAGAAGAAACTCCTCGGCCATCTGACCATTCGTGGCGACGGCCACGATGCTGCGTTCGCTGCCGGTGTGCACAAGGCCCTGGGCATTGAGTTGCCGGGCGCCCTGAGCGTCATCGTCAAAGGCGAAACCAGCCTGCAATGGATGGGGCCGGACGAGTGGCTGCTGATTGTGCCGAGCGGCGAAGAGTTCGCCGCCGAGCAGAAACTGCGCGAAGCGCTGGGCGATCTGCACATTGCGATCGTCAACGTCAGCGGCGGCCAGCAAGTGCTCGAACTGAGCGGCCCGAACGTGCGTCAGGTGCTGATGAAATCCACCAGCTACGACGTGCACCCGAACAACTTCCCGGTCGGCAAGGCCGTGGGCACGGTGTTCGCCAAGTCGCAGCTGATGATCCGCCACACCGCTGAAGACACCTGGGAACTGCTGATTCGTCGCAGCTTCTCGGATTACTGGTGGTTGTGGTTGCAGGATGCTTCGGCTGAGTACGGGTTGAGCGTTCAGGCTTAAGTAGATTGAGTTGCAACGGCTTGTGAGTAGGGCTTGAGATCCTACCCCCTCACCCCAGCCCTCTCCCCCAGGGGGGAGAGGGGGAAAGGGAGCCGATCTCGGTTGTTTTTGCGATCTATATTCACCTGCGAAATTTCAGGTCGATGTAGCTCTGCAGACACTTCGGTCAGTCCCCTCTCCCTCCGGGAGAGGGCTAGGGTGAGGGGAAACTCCCTGACACCCCGCACAAAGAACAGGAGTCACCGCACCATGAGCCGCGCCCCAGACACATGGATTCTGACCGCCGACTGCCCCAGCGTTCTCGGCACCGTGGACGCGGTGACGCGTTTTCTGTTCGAGCAGGGCTGCTACGTCACTGAGCACCACTCGTTCGACGACCGGCTCTCGGGTCGCTTCTTCATTCGTGTGGAATTCCGTCAGCCCGACGGTTTTGACGAGCAATCCTTCCGCGCCGGCCTCGCCGAACGAGGTCAGGCGTTCGGCATGATCTTCGAGCTGACCGCGCCGAACTACCGGCCAAAAGTGGTGATCATGGTCTCCAAGGCCGATCACTGCCTCAACGACTTGCTCTACCGCCAGCGTATCGGCCAGCTATCGATGGACGTGGCGGCAGTGGTGTCCAACCACCCGGACCTCAAGCCGCTGGCCGATTGGCACCAGATTCCCTACTACCACTTCCCCCTCGACCCCAACGACAAGCCGTCGCAGGAGCGTCAGGTGTGGCAGGTGATCGAAGAGTCCGGTGCCGAACTGGTGATCCTCGCCCGCTACATGCAGGTGTTGTCGCCGGAGCTGTGCCGCAAGCTCGATGGCAAGGCGATCAACATTCATCACTCGCTGCTGCCGGGCTTCAAGGGCGCCAAGCCGTATCACCAGGCCTACAACAAGGGCGTGAAACTGGTGGGTGCGACGGCGCACTACATCAACAACGACCTGGACGAGGGGCCGATCATCGCCCAGGGCGTCGAGGCGGTGGATCACAGTCATTACCCCGAAGACCTGATTGCCAAGGGCCGCGACATCGAAGGCCTGACCCTGGCACGGGCGGTGGGTTATCACATCGAGCGACGGGTGTTCCTGAACGCCAACCGCACCGTCGTTCTTTGAGTCACAGACAACGCAAGACCAACAAGCAATAACCCGAGCACTTAACGCGCTGCCTGCCTGGGCGGCGCGGTTCCATAAAAACAACAGCGAGGTGAAAGCATGTCTGGCAATCGTGGTGTGGTGTATCTCGGCGCTGGCAAGGTCGAAGTACAGAAAATCGACTATCCGAAAATGCAGGATCCGCGCGGCAGGAAGATCGAACACGGTGTCATCCTGCGTGTGGTTTCAACCAACATTTGCGGCTCCGACCAGCACATGGTGCGCGGCCGCACCACGGCGCAGACCGGTCTGGTACTGGGCCATGAAATCACCGGTGAAGTGATCGAGAAGGGTTCCGACGTCGAGAACCTGAAGATCGGCGATCTGGTGTCCGTTCCGTTCAACGTGGCTTGTGGGCGCTGCCGTTCCTGCAAGGAGCAACACACCGGCGTCTGCCTGACCGTCAACCCGGCCCGTGCCGGCGGTGCCTACGGTTACGTCGACATGGGCGACTGGACCGGCGGCCAGGCCGAGTACGTGCTGGTGCCGTACGCCGACTTCAACCTGCTGAAACTGCCGGACCGCGACAAGGCCATGGAGAAAATCCGTGACCTGACCTGCCTCTCCGACATTCTGCCGACCGGTTACCACGGCGCCGTTACTGCAGGCGTTGGCCCGGGCAGCACCGTTTACATCGCGGGCGCCGGCCCGGTCGGTCTGGCCGCTGCCGCTTCGGCCCGTCTGCTGGGCGCGGCGGTGGTCATCATCGGCGACGTCAACACCATCCGCCTGGCCCACGCCAAGGCTCAGGGTTTCGAAATCGTCGACCTGTCGAAAGACACTCCGCTGCACGAGCAGATCGCCGCACTGCTGGGCGAACCGGAAGTGGATTGCGCTGTGGACTGCGTGGGCTTCGAAGCCCGTGGTCATGGCCATGACGGCGTCAAATCCGAAGCCCCGGCCACCGTGCTCAACTCGCTGATGGGCGTGGTGCGCGTAGCTGGCAAGATCGGTATTCCGGGCCTGTACGTGACCGAAGATCCGGGTGCTGTGGATGCTGCCGCAAAAATGGGCAGCCTGAGCATCCGCTTCGGCCTCGGCTGGGCCAAATCCCACAGCTTCCACACCGGCCAGACCCCGGTGATGAAGTACAACCGCCAACTGATGCAGGCGATCATGTGGGACCGCATCAACATTGCCGAAGTGGTGGGCGTGCAGGTCATCAGCCTCGACCAGGCGCCGGAAGGCTACGGCGAGTTCGATGCGGGTGTGCCGAAGAAGTTTGTGATTGATCCGCATAAGTTGTTTAGTGCGGCGTAAGTTGTAACCACGAAAAAGGGCGGCCGGTCAGGTCGCCCTTTTTTGCGGAATTGTCTCGTCCTGTCTTCGAAACTCTCGACTAATTGAACGCGCACTTTTGAACGTCACCGTCCTTGGTTGCGCAGTCATCGTTTTTCCAGTCTGGTCCAGTCAGATTGATCGGCGATCCTTTTTTCAAGACCAGTGAAGCTCCAATTTCCGATCCTTTGCTTTCGTATTGGCAGATGACTCTGGCCGCATTGGTAGTCGTTTCTTTTGCTCGTGCGGCTGTGAAGGGGAGTGCCTGGACATCGCTTTCACTGGCGCTGCCGGGATCAACATCAACTTCAACCTTGCCATAGGGGCTCGTTGCTTCGAATTTACCGTCACTCAGTTTTTTGAATGACGTGGCCTCCAGGCAATTTGCATAGACAGTGCTGCTGAGTGTCAGGGCGATGACTGAACCGGCAATCAGATATTTGAGCATGGGACGTACTCCGTTACAGGGTTGGAGGACACATGTTCAGATACTGTCGTTTTTTAAGGTACTGTCAGATTTGACAGTCAATAAGCCTGTTTTGGAATAAAGGATGCGTTGGCAATTACTCTTGGGCAGAGAGCATGCCTTGTCCGTTCCCGATCTCATTCACAGCGCCGCCAACGCCCCTTGATAAAGAACCGGCCCCGTAGGCTGCCCGGTCGGCGACCCACCCTTCGGCTCAAGACTGACCGCCAGCGCAATCGGCTTGCCGATCAGCGCTTTCTGCGCCTCGCTCAGTTCAACCTTGCCTTTGCCACCTGCCGGGATCACACCCAGCGAGATCGGCTTGCCATCGGCCGGAATCGCCCACAGTTCCAGACTGCGCTGAGGATCGACAGCCGCCAATGTCAGCGGCTCGACTTGCAGGTAATCGTCATGCGCCTCGACCTTCAGCGCCGGTTTCGCGTCGGCGCTCAGCAGGGTGGCGCGGTAGCGGGCGTCGTCGTGGGTGTACAGCGAGCCGAGGAACACCAGCACCACGATTGAAGCCAGTGCCGCCGTCACCCGCAGCCAGTTCCAGAACGGACGCTTCTCGGGGACGTGCAGCACCTGCGGCTCGATACGCGCAGTAACGCCGTGCCACACGCGCTCCGGCACCGGAACCTGCGGCAATGTTTCGGTGAGGCTGGCGAGGCTTTCCTGCCAGTGCGCCAGTTCGACGCGCAGGGCCGCGTCTTCCAGCAGCAACTGCTCGAAACGCCGACGGGCCGGCGCAGCCATCAAGCCGATGGCGTAATCGGCGGCGAGGGCGCGGCGCAGGGCAGGGGGCTGGTAGTTCATGATTCAAGGCACCGGCGCAGGCGTTCCATGCCACGGCGAATCCATGATTTGACCGAGCCGAGCGGCGCCGCCAGATGCTCGGCCAGTTCCGAGCAGGACAAACCCTGAAAGTACGCCACGGTAATCGACCGGCGCTGCATGCCTTCGAGGGTTTCCAGGCAGCGGTTCAGGGCTGTGGCCTCGCGGGCGCTGTTCAATTGGTCATGGGCCGACGGGCTTTCGTCCGCCAGAGCGTCCTGTTCAACATCGGTCAGAGGCCGGTCTCGGTGTTTACGCAACTGGTCGATGGCCTGGTTGCGGGTGATGTTGATCATCCAGGTCATCGGCGCCGACAGGTGCGATTCGTAGCGCGAGGCGTTGTTCCAGATCCGCACGAAGCTTTCCTGCAATACTTCCTCGGCAAGATCCGGGCGCCCCATGAACCGCAGGGCAACGCCGTGCAGGCGCGGGCCCACGCTGCGGTACAGCGTTTCGAAGGCACGGCGGTCGCCCAGTGAACACTGGGCCAGCAATTGCCGCAGCTGATCGGTGTCGGCGAGGGTAATGACAAGTCTCCAGACAGGGCGGGCGCTGGTTTCGGGTAGTTCACAGGCTAGTTCAGCTGCTGCGCTCGTGCCATTCATCATGGGGTTTCCGGGGTTTCACGTTTCATATACGCGGCCGGGTTCAGAATGGATGCGCTACGCTCGGAACATGCCGGCGGATACTCGGTCAAACCGGCAGTTTGTCCCTTCGCTGACGAAGGGTTTTTACGCCACAAGAGGATGTCTGAATGAAGATTTCACGCGGTTTTGCCCTGGCATCGCTCCTGACCCTGGCGGCAGGTCCGGTATTTGCCGGTTTCAGCCTGAGCGACGTTGCCGGTGCGGTGTCGGGCATGCAGGGCGGTGACAAGGCTGCGGCAGCGGCGCCAACCTCGGAAACCGCCGGTCTGTTGAGTGCACTGAGCGCGCTGAACGTCACGCCGCAGCAAGCGGTCGGCGGTACCAGTGCCATGCTGGGGCTGGCGAAAAACCAGCTCAGCAACACTGACTATTCGCAGTTGGCCAAGGATGTGCCGGGGATCGACAAACTTTCCGGTGGCGGCGGCAATCTGGCGGCGTTGAGCGGGTTGCTCGGATCGTCCGGCAAATCCGCCGGGCTGGAAAACGCGCTGGGCAACGTCAAGGACACCAATGACTTGAACAATGCCTTTGGGGCGTTGGGCATGGACAGCGGCATGGTTGGCCAGTTTGCCCCGATACTGCTGCAATACCTCGGTCAGCAGGGTGTCGGCGGCTCGCTGTTGCAAAGCCTGGGCAGCATCTGGGGCACCGGCGCCGGCAGTTGATTCAACGGCGCCCGCCGCGCAGTTCGGCGATGCGCTGATCTTTCTCGGTCCAGAGCTGGTTGACCCAGTTCTGGATCTTCTCGCGAAACACCGGATCGTTTTCGTAGTCGCCCTGCCACAGCGCCGGGTCGAGTTCACGAGTACGGATATCGATGATCACGCGCGGCACGTTACCGCTGATCAGGTCCCAGAAACCCGGAATCTTCGGCTGTGGATAAACCACGGTCACATCCAGAATCGCGTCCAGCTGTTCACCCATCGCCGCCAGCACAAACGCCACACCGCCCGCCTTGGGCTTGAGCAGATGGCTGAACGGTGATTGTTGCTGCGTGCTTTTGGCCGCGGTATAGCGCGTGCCTTCCAGATAGTTGACCACCGTCACCGGCTGACGCTTGAACAGCTCGCACGCGGCTTTGGTGATTTCCAGGTCCTTGCCGGCCAGTTCCGGGTGCT
Source organism: Pseudomonas sp. FW215-R2 (assembly GCF_058789255.1). Classification (NCBI taxonomy): domain Bacteria; kingdom Pseudomonadati; phylum Pseudomonadota; class Gammaproteobacteria; order Pseudomonadales; family Pseudomonadaceae; genus Pseudomonas; species Pseudomonas sp. FW215-R2. Next base: position 113,896 of record NZ_JBYTBO010000002.1, on the reverse strand, counting down.
TCGCCAGGAACGCCTTGGTGTAGCGTTTCATGAACGGGTAATCCAGCGCCCACCAGGCCAGGCCCAGGAACGGTACCCAGATCAATTCTTTCTTGAGGAAGAACTTGAAGAACGGCGTGCGCCGGTTAAGGGTCTGGATCAGCGCCGGGATGTCGACCCAGGACTGATGGTTGCTGATCACCAGATACGACGTGTCGCCACGCAGATCATCGCCGCCACGAATGTCCCATTGCGTCGGGATGCACAGGCGGAAGATCAGTTTGTCGATTTCCGCCCAGGTCTCGGCGATCCACATCACCGCCCACGAGGCGTAATCGCGAAAGCGTCCCGGCAGGATCAGCTTGAGCAGGGCGAACACCATCAGCGGGCCGAACAGCACCAGGGTGTTGAGTAATAACAGCAGGGTGACGAAACAGCCGGTGAGCAGGCGGCGCATAAGCAACTCTATGAAAGCGGATGGGCGCGCCATGATAAGTGGCTTCGGGCGACAGGCCAAATCGCGGGTTACGAATGTTTCACCTTTGGCGCGTTAGCCTTGCGGGAACGATCAAGTGAACAGCGGTCTAAAATCTCGCGTCTGACGCCCCATTTCTCAAGGAAGCCCCTTACGTGAAATCCCTCCTTGCTTTGCTTTCCCTTGTTGCCCTGCCGGTGCTGGCCGCCGAGCCGACCCTGTACGGGCGTTACGAATACATCGCGCTGCCGGAAATCGGCGGGCAAGTGCTCAAGGCAAAAATGGACACCGGCGCGCTGACCGCTTCGCTGTCGGCCAAGGACATCGAGACTTTCACCCGCGACGGCGAAGACTGGGTGCGTTTCCGTCTCGCGACCAAGGACGCCAGCAACAAGGTGTTCGAACACAAGATTGCGCGGATCAGCAAGATCAAGAGCCGCTCCGACGAGGACGACGAGGATCGCGACACCACGGAAGCCGCCAAGCGCCCGGTGGTCGATCTGGAACTGTGCTTGGGCAACGTCAAGCGTACCGTGGAGGTCAACCTGACCGACCGCAGCCATTTCAACTACCCGCTGCTGATCGGTGCCAAGGCCTTGCGTGAGTTCGGCGCAGCCGTCAATCCGGCAAGGCGCTTCACAGCCGACAAACCCGACTGCTGAAACAAGTGGTCTCATTGACGTAACGTCAGGCTTGGGGCACCGTTCGCGCACTTAATCCACAGGCTCGGACGCCATGCCTCATATCCTGATTGTCGAAGACGAAGCGGCAATTGCCGACACGCTGATTTTTGCCTTGCAGGGCGAGGGCTTCACCACGACCTGGCTGAGCCTCGGCGCGGCGGCGCTGGAGCATCAGCGCCAGACGCCGGCCGACCTGATCATCCTCGACATTGGTCTGCCGGACATCAGCGGCTTTGAAACCTGCAAGCAACTGCGCCGGTTCAGCGAAGTACCGGTGCTGTTCCTCAGCGCCCGGGATGCCGAAATCGACCGCGTGGTGGGCCTGGAAATCGGCGCCGACGACTACGTGGTCAAGCCGTTCAGCCCTCGTGAAGTGGCGGCGCGGGTCCGGGCAATTCTCAAGCGCATGGCACCGCGTCCGCCGGCCGAAGCCTGGTCGGGGGTGTTTCGTATCGATCCCGAGCGTGTGCAAATCAGCTATCGCGGCCAGGCGTTGAGCCTGACCCGTCATGAATTCCGTCTGCTGCAATGCCTGCTCGAACAACCGGAGCGGGTGTTCAGCCGCGAGCAACTGCTCGACGCGCTGGGGGTGGCAGCGGATGCCGGCTACGAGCGCAGCATCGACAGCCACATCAAGAGCGTACGCGCCAAGTTGCGCCTGATTCGCGCCGAAGCCGAGCCGATCCAGACCCATCGCGGCCTCGGCTACAGCTACAGCCCGGGGCACAGCTGATGTCGCTGGGGCTGCGGATTTTCCTGGTGTACGTGCTGTTTATCGGCCTCACCGGTTATTTCGTGCTCAACACCGTGATGGAGGAAATCCGCCCCGGCGTGCGTCAGTCCACCGAGGAAACCCTGGTCGACACGGCCAACCTGATGGCAGAAATCCTCAAGGACGATTTCAAGGCTGGTACCCTCAGCCAGAATCGCTGGCCGGAACTGCTCCGCGCCTACGGCGAGCGCCAGCCGAAAGCGACGATCTGGGGCCTGCCGAAAAACCAGGTCAACCACCGCATCTACGTCACTGACGCCAAGGGCATCGTGGTTCTGGATTCCAGTGGCCTCGCGGTCGGCCAGGATTACTCGCGCTGGAACGACGTCTACCTGACCCTGCGCGGCGAATACGGCGCGCGCTCCAGCCGCAGCGACCCCGATGATCCGAACTCTTCGGTCATGCACGTCGGTGCGCCGATCCGCGACGATGGCCAGATCATCGGCGTGGTCACCGTGGCTAAACCCAACAGCTCGTTGCAACCCTATGTCGACCGCACCGAGCGTCGCTTGCTGGGGTATGGCGCCGGGCTGATCGTCCTGGGTCTGCTGCTCGGTGCGCTGTTGTCGTGGTGGCTGAGCCGGGCACTGCACCGTTTGACCCGTTATGCCGAGGCCGTGAGCGAAGGGCGTCGGGTGGAAGTGCCGCATTACCGTGGCGGCGAGCTGGAACAACTGGCGAGCGCCGTGGAACAGATGCGCACCCAGCTTGAAGGCAAGGCCTACGTCGAACGCTATGTCCACACCTTGACCCATGAATTGAAGAGCCCGTTGGCGGCAATTCGTGGCGCTGCGGAGTTGTTGCAAAGCGAAATGCCGCTGGCGCAACGGCAGCGTTTCGTCGGCAACATCGACAGCGAAAGTGCGCGCATGCAGCAGTTGATCGAGCGGCTGCTCGATCTGGCCCAGGTGGAGCAGCGTCAGGCGCTGGAAGAACGCGTCGCTGTGCCGCTCGCTGCGCTGGTCGATGAAGTGTTGCAGGCACAGGCTGCGCGCATTGAAGGTAAACAACTGCGAATCGAGTGCACCATCCCGGCGGATTTGTCGCTGATCGGCGAGCCGTTCCTGCTGCGTCAGGCTTTGGGCAATCTGCTGGAGAACGCGCTGGATTTCACACCGCCACGGGGGTTGCTGCGATTTGACGCCGAGCGGGTTGGCGAGCAGATCGAGTTCCGGCTGTTCAACGAAGCCGCACCGATTCCCGATTACGCGCTGGCGCGTCTGACCGAGCGATTCTATTCATTGCCGCGTCCGGACAGTGGCCGCAAAAGCACGGGACTTGGGCTGAATTTCGTCGAAGAGGTGGTCAAGTTGCACGGTGGCTCTCTGCGCATCGACAACCTTGACGGTGGCGTGCAGGTGCAATTGCACCTGCCGTGAACACTCGGGCGAGCCGTCTTGCGCTCAGGACGGCGTCATCACCTCATTGATCCGGGCCTTGCTTCGGCGGTGCACCCATTGCAGTGCCGGTCGTTCGATCCACAGCCAGGACGCGATGGCCAACACGATCACGATCAGCGCCGACACGATCATGGACGGCACGAACGTCAGCGACGTCTTGTTGATCACCAATTGCTGTACGGGAAACGCATACAGATAGATGCCGTAGGAGAGGTCGAACCGGCCACGAATGGTGCTATCGATATACAACAGGCCCAGGCTCAACGTGGCCAGGCAAATGCACAGCGTGACGACCACCCCGGTCAACGGGGTTCCCGCCGCCAACGGCATCAGGCCGAGACATGCCACCAGCGTCATTGCCATTCGATGTCTGGCGCCCAGGTATTGTTTGTAGAAGGCCAGGAGCGATCCGGCAAAAAAGGCGATACCGGCACAGCCATACACCGTCAGTTTCTGCGTCAGCGCCGAGGCGGGGCCATTGCCCAGCACATAGGTCGCAACACAGAACGCCACCAGCATTGCACCGGCCGTCGCAGCCCGGCGGTACAGACTCAGCGCGGCCGCCACCAGCAGATAAAAGGCGAATTCGATCTTCAGCGTCCACAGGCTGCCATTGAACGACTCGCTGAAGATAAAACCGTTGGTGATTTCATCGATTGCCGCGCGGCCGAACAGCGAGATGCGCAGGAAGTCGATCAGCGCCGCAGGACCGGTGATATAGCCGTCGGCAAATATCCCGCCCGCCACAAACGTCATGATGAACGCGCAGGCGATCAGCGCCGGGAAAATCCTCGCGACACGTTTGGTCAGGTAGTCGGTGACGCTGCTGGCATTGAGGAAACTATGGGTGATCAGCAGGCCGGAGATCGAGAAGAAGGCGATGACGGCGATGCCGCCCAATGAGTTGTAGCCGGCGATGCCTGGCTCTTCCAGGCCCCAAAGTGCGAAGTGGTGACTGACCAGCACCATCAGCGCGGCAAAATGCCTGATCAAGTCGAATGAGTTGTTTCGCAATTGAATAATCCTTGTTCGAACCTTGCCCTTATGGCGCGAAGTGGTCCTGCACTTGATGACGGAAAAGGCGTTTTACAGGTATTTCCACACAAAGCCCACACAACCTCCATCACAAACCCACACAGCGTTTACAGACTCGCTCCATTCCAACAAGGGAGCGTTCCGATGAACCGAAATCTGACATTCAAGCTCGGGGCCATTGCCCTGTTGATCCTGTTACTGCTGGTGCCGCTGCTGATGATCGACGGCGTCATCGATGATCGCCAGCAACTGCGCGATGGTGTGCTCGAAGACATCGCCAGAAGCTCAAGCTACAGCCAGCAGATCAGCGGGCCGGTGATGGTGGTGCCGTACCGCAAAGTGGTGCGCACCTGGAAAACCAAGGAAAAGACCGATGAGCGTTATCAGGAAATCGGCGAGGAACGTGGACGCTTGTACTTCCTGCCGGAGCGCTTCGAACTCGACGGCCAGGTGCAGACTGAACTGCGTGCCCGGGGCATCTATGAAGCGCGGCTGTTCCACGCCGACAACCGCATCAGCGGGCATTTTTCGCTGCCGGCGCAGTTGGGGATCAAGGAAGATTTTGCTGATTACAAATTCGATGCGCCGTTTCTCGCAATCGGCATCAGTGACATTCGCGGGATCGAAAATGCCCTGAAACTGGAACTCGGTTCGCAACGCCTGGACTTTGTGCCCGGCACGCAAGTGGGCTGGCTCGGCGAGGGCGTTCGGGCGACGCTGCCGGCACTCGATACAACTCAGGTCACGGAACTGGCCTTCGGCTTCGACCTGCGCTTGCAAGGCACTGGCTCGTTGCAAGTGTTGCCGGTGGGCAAGACCAGCCGCGTGAATCTTTCTGCCAACTGGCCGCACCCGAGCTTCATCGGCAACTTCCTGCCGGCCAAGCGTGAAATCACCGATCAGGGCTTCACCGCCGATTGGCAGACCTCGTTTTTCTCCACCAACCTGCAAGAGGCCATGAACCGTTGCGTCTCGGGCAACGATTGCGAGGCGTTCAACGGCCGCAGTTTCGGGGTGAGCTTCATCGATCCGGTGGATCAATACCTGAAGAGTGACCGGGCGATCAAATATGCGCTGTTGTTCATTGTCCTGACGTTCGCCGGTTTCTTCCTGTTCGAGATATTGAAAAGCCTGGCCGTGCACCCGGTGCAATATGCGCTGGTGGGTGTGGCGCTGGCGTTCTTCTATCTGCTGTTGTTGTCGTTGTCGGAACACATCGGGTTTGCCCTGGCGTATCTGCTGTCGGCCAGTGGTTGTGTGTTGCTGATTGGCTTCTATGTCTGCCACGTGCTGCACAGCGTGCGTCATGGCCTGAGTTTTTCGGCGGGATTGGCGCCGTTGTATGGCCTGCTCTACGGCTTGCTCAGCGCCGAGGATTACGCGCTGCTGATGGGCTCGCTGTTGCTGTTCGGCCTGTTGGGCGTGTTCATGGTGCTGACCCGTAACCTGGACTGGTATGGCGTCGGGCAGAAACCGGCCAAACCGCTGGAGTTTGATCTCGGAGCGGTGCAATGAGCCGGTTTGTGGGGTTGCGTGAGGATCAGCGGGAGGCAGAGGTATTGGTGACGCTGATCTTTGCGTCACTGCCTCCCGCCCCGCGCATCAAACCTTCGGCATTGTCGCAATCATCGATGGCCGCTGGCTCACTTCAAAGAACCAGTTGGCCAGTTGCGGGTTGGCTTCACGCCAGCCCAGATCCGGGAAGCGCAGATCCAGATAACCCAGTGCACAGGCCACGCTGATCGAAGCGACGTCGAAATGGCAGGTCAGTTCGGCGATGGCGTCGCGCTCCAGCAGCGCCAGGGTCCGGCGGATCTTGTCGCGCTGGGCCTCGAGCCACTCGTCCCAGTGCTTTTCCGGGGCACGCAGCACTTGCTCGTAACGCACCATGACCGAGGCGTCCATGATCCCGTCGGCCATCGAGGCCAGGGTCAGACGACGCCAGCGGGCCGAGCCGTCGCGAGGGATCAGCGGGTTGCCGACGTGCTGGTGGTCGAGGTAATCGAGAATCACCCGGCTGTCATGGATGACATTGCCATCAGCCAGGCGCAGGGCCGGGATCTTGCCCAGCGGGTTGTCTTCGTTCAGCGCAGTGCTGGGGTTGACCGGTGTCAGGACGCAGTCCTGCAAGGCGACGCGATCCTGCTGGCCGGTCTCGTGCAGCAGCACCATGACTTTGCGCACGAACGGGGACAGGGTGTTGTGGAACAGGGTCATGCTGGGAGCGGACATCGGCAGGGTCTCGGTCAAGGGCAATGAACGGGCAGCATAGCGCGTTGCCCGTCAGGCTCAAGCCATTCAGTGCCGTTGCAACAGACCGCGAAGGGCGAGTGCGGCTGGCACACCCAGACCGATCCAGCTCAAGCCATCCCAGATCCCGTCGCCCAGCAGGGCGGCGAACAACCCCGCCGCACTGAGTAACGCAATCACCAATGGCGTGCTGAAGACTTTCCAGAAATTCGACTGACGCGGTTTCATGCCGAAGCCTCCGCTGTTTCCAGCACCGGTTTCGCGGCCTTGCGCCGCACCACCCACAAGTACACGCCGCTGCCGAGGACGATGATGGTCAGTACATCGAGGGTGGCCCAGAGGATTTTCATCGGCATGCCGCCGTAGTCGCCAAAGTGCAGCGGCTGCGACATGCCCATGGCGTCCATGTACCACGGCCGTTCAGCGACCGCCGTGACCTGCAAGTTGCTGGCGTCGATCAGCACCGGCGTCAGCAGATGCGAGGTCAGGTGGGTGCCACCCTTCATGAACACCGAGTAGTGATGCTCGCTGGAAAACCGCGTGCCGGGGAACGCGATGAAGTCCGGTTTCATCCCCGGCGCGACTTCGCCGGCGATATCCAGCAGGCGAGTGGCCGGGGCGAGGTGAGTCAGCGGCGGCGCATCGCGGTAGGGCGCGATCATGGCGTTGAGCGAATCGTTGCGCCAGGCCGCGATGATCAGATCGGCACAGGCGCTGATCACTCCCGTCACACCGACCACCAGCGCCCAGGTCAGGGTCACCACGCCGATCAGGTTGTGCAGATCGAGCCAACGCAGACGGGTGGATTTGTCCCGGCGCACGGTGCCGAAGTCCAGGCGACGCATGAACGGTAGGTACAACACCGTCCCGGACACGATCGCCACCACGAACAGCACGCCCATGAACGCCAGCAGCAACTTGCCCGGCAGTCCGGCAAACATGTCGACGTGCAGGCGCAGGATGAACAGCATCAGGCCGCCGTTGGCCGAGGGTGTTTCCAGGGCTTCGCCGGTGCGGGCGTCGAGCATGAAAGTGTGCGAGGAATTCGGCTCGGTGCCGGCCGTCTTCGCCATGATCGTCAGCACGGTGTTCGGCTCGTCGTCTTCGAAGCCGAAGTACTGCACGACTTCACCGGGGCGATGGGCTTCGGCGGCTTGCACCAGTTGCGCCAGATTCAGGTGCGGCGTATCGGCCGGCATCTCGCGCACCTGGGGTGCGTCACCGAGCAGATGCTCGATCTCGTGATGAAAAATCAGCGGCAGGCCGGTCAGGGCCAGCAGCAGCAAAAACACGGTGCAGATCAGGCTGGTCCAGGTGTGGACGAACGACCAGCGACGGATTGTTTTACTTTTCATTTCATGACCTTCAAAAACACCAAAGCCGTCCACGAGGGACGGCCTGGTTGCAGGGCCTGTTTCAGCTCAAGCGCTTACCACTTGTAGGTGGCACTGGCGACGACGCTGCGCTGGTCGCCGTAGTAGCAGTAGAAGCTGTCGCAGGTGGAAATGTAGTCCTTGTTCAGCAGGTTGGTGGCGTTGAGTGCCAGCGACGCGCCTTTGAGGCTGTTGTCCAGGCGACCGAGGTCGTAATGCACGCTGGCATCGAACACGGTGTAGGCGTCAGCCTTGCCCAGCCAGGTGTTGGCCTTGTCGCCGTAGGTGTTGCCGGTGTAGCGCACACCGCCGCCGACGCCGAAGCCGTCGAGCACGCCGCTGTGCCAGGTGTAATCGGTCCACAGCGAGGCTTGCTGGTTCGGCATCAGTTGCAGGCGGTTGCCCTTGTCGGCGCCGTTCTGCACTTCGGACTTGGCCAGGGTGTAGGCGGCGATGACTTTCAGGTTGTCGGTGACATCGGAGGTGGCTTCCAGCTCCAGGCCTTTGACTTTCACTTCGCCGGTCTGGCTGGTGATCGATACGCCGTTGACGAAGGAGCTTACCGAGACGTTTTTCTGGGTCAGGTCATACACCGCGGCGGACAGCAGGGTCTTGCTGCCGGGCGGCTGGTACTTGATGCCCAGTTCCCACTGCTTGCCTTCGGTCGGTTTGAGCGATTCAGTGGAAGAGGCGTCGGCGCCACTGGTGGGCTGGAAGGATTCGGCGTAGGAAATGTACGGCACGAAGCCCGAGTCGAACACGTAGCTCAGTGCGGCGTTGCCGCTGAAGGCCTTGTCGCGATCGGTGTTGGTGGCGTCGGCCTTGTTGATGAACTTCGTACCGGTGTGCACCCAGTCTTCACGGCCACCGAGGGTCAGGCGCCATTGGTCGAGGGCCATCTGGTCCTGCACGTACAGACCGGTCTGGTAGGTCTTCTGGTCGTAGTCGTAGAAGGCGGTGGAGCGCGCCGGGCGTACGATCGGCTGACCGTAGATCGGGTTGAGCACGTTGGTGGTCAGACCGTCACCGAAGATCGAGGTGTAGTTGGTGTTGCTGCGCTGGTGATCCAGACCCAGCAGCAGCGTGTGGCGGATGTCGCCGGTGGCAAAGTCAGCCTGGAAGTTGTTGTCGACGGCGAACTGGCTGATGTCCTCTTCGACACTGGTGCTGGTGCGGCCGACGTTGCCAGCGTTGTCCACCTGGGTGTACGGATACGAACCCGGGGTCAGGCTCTGGAACGACAGATCCGACTTGGTGTAACGCAGGTTCTGCTTGAACTGCCACACATCGTTCAGGCGATGTTCGAAGGCATAACCGAGCGCGTAGTAGGTGCGGTCGTAGTATTCCCAGTCCGGATCGCCGAGGTTCTTGTGGTGGGAAACCTTGCCGAACGGCATGTCGATCTTGGTGCCCTGCACTGGCAGGAACTGGCTGGTGATGCCGGTATCGTCGCGGGTGAACTGGGTCAGCAGGGTGAACTTGGTGTCGTCGTCGATGTTCCAGGTCAGGCTCGGCGCGATGTTGTAGCGCTTGTTGTCGACGTGATCGACCTGCGTGCCGCTGTCACGTACCACGCCGCTGAGGCCGTAGAGGAACTGGCCGGCATCGTCGATTTTGCCGGTGCTGGCGAAGTTGATCTGACGGTGGTTGTCGCTGCCGTACTGCAACTGGATTTCGCTGCTCTGCACATCGCTTGGACGTCGGCTGACCATGTCCAGCAAGCCGCCCGGCGGGGTCTGGCCGTAAACCGACGAGGCCGGGCCGCGCAGCAGGGCGAGGCGGTCGAGGTTCCAGGTTTCCTGTTTCGGGTTGGCGTACACGCCTTTTGGCAGCGGCAGGCCATCGAGGAACTGGGTTGGTTCGAAGCCACGCACGCGCAGCCAGTCGGAGCGGGTGTCGCTGCCGTAGCTGCTGGCGGTGATGCCCGGCATGTAGCGCACGGCGTCATCGAGGCTGTGGACGCTGCGGTCGTCCATCTGCTGGCGGGTGGCGACGGAGATCGAACGCGGTGCTTCGACCAGCGCGGTGTCAGTCTTGGTGCCGGCGGCGGTGCGAGTGGCGGTGTAGCCTTCGACCGGGCCCCAGGCGCTTTCAGAGTTTTCCACACCGATTACCGAAGTTTCCGGCAGGGCCATCACGCCTTCCGGCACCGCGACCAGGGTGTACGTGCCGGTGCTGCTTTGTTCCAGTTGCAGGCCGGTGCCGCGCAGGGCGGCGCTCAGTGCGCCTGCCGCGTCATATTGGCCGTTGACTGGCGCCGACGTCTTGCCCGCCGCCAGCGACGGATTCAGCGACAGCGTGAGGCCGCCCTGGCTGGCGATCTGGTTCAGGGTGGTGGACAGCGGCGCGGCCGGCAGGTTGTAGGCGCGAACGCTCGACGCCTGTTCTGCGGCGATCAGTTGGCTGCTGGCCAGCGGGGTGCAGAGGGCAATGGCGACCGCCAGCAAACTGGGGCGCAACAAGGTGTCTAGCGAACGGGACATACGGCGGCTCCTGAATGGAAATATTTCTCAATTGCCTGTGTGCCGGACGAGAATCGAAAAGTGATAGGGCTGGATGAAAATAATTTCCATTAACGCGAAATGGACGGCGTTATGGCAGAGGATCAGGGCTTCGGATCAGCCTTGGCCACGGTGACCCACCACGGCGTGTGCTGCTCGATCTGCACCGGCAGGGTCGGGAGCAGGGCGCTCAACGCCTTGTCGGTATCGTGCAGCGGGAAGCTGCCGGTAATGCGCAGGTCGGCCACTTCCGGCGCTGTGCCCAGATGGCCACGACGATAGCGGCCGAGCTCGTGCACCAGGTCTTCCAGACGCGCGTTGTCCACCACCAGCATGCCGCGCGTCCAGGCATCGGCACCGGGGTTGAGCGCGACGACGGCGTCCAGGCCGTTGTCGCGGATCAGCACCTGCTGGCCTTCACGCAGGATCTGTTCCTGCGGATCGGATTGCGGGTGCGCCGCGACGGCCGACTGCAACACGCTCAGGCGCGTGCCCTGTTCTTCGCGTTTGACCAGAAACCGCGTACCCAGCGCGCGCATGCGACCCTCGCGGGTTTCGACGATGAACGGTCGTGCATCGCCATGTCCGGTCTCGATGAGGATTTCACCTTCCTGCAGCACAAGCAGCCGCTGCTGGTCATCGAACCGCACATCCATGGCGCTGTGGGTGTTGAGGTTGATCACGGTGCCGTCCGCCAGCCGTACGGTGCGTTGTTCACCGGTAGCGGTGCGCTGGTCGGCGAGCCAGTAATCCAGCGGCAGATAGTGTTCTGCGGCAAACAGCGACAGGCCGACCACCGCGACAACACTGGCCAGTCCGCTGCCAAGCTTGCGCACCCGGCGGCGGATGCCTTCGCGCGATTGCAGTAACGCGCTGCGGGCCGGGCCGTTGGCCACGCTGAAACGCTGGTCGAGCATGCCCAACTGACGCCAGGCACGGGCGTGTTCTTCGTTGGCGGCGTGCCATTTGGCGAATTCTTCGCGCTCCAGCGGGCTGCTGGAATCGAGGGTCAATTGCCAGGCAATCGCCGCGTCCAGCACATGGGCCGAGACCGGTTTGGAACTGGCCGGGTTCATGTCGGCTCACCGTACAGGGCGATGTAGCACTGGCGGATACCCTGGGCCAGGTACTGGCGCACGCGCGGCACCGACACGCCGAGTTTGTCGGCGATCTCGGCATGGGTCAGGCCGTCGAGACGGTTATAAAGGAATGCGGCGCGGGCCTTGGTCGACAATTGGCCGAGCAGACGATCGATAGCTTTGAGGTCTTCGAGGATCAGTTGTTGCTCTTCCACCGACGGCTGCTCGCCTTCGGGGATCAGCATCAGTTCGGCGAGATAGGCTTGTTCCAGGGCGGCGCGACGGAAGTAGTCGAACAGCAGACCCTTGGCGATGGCCACCAGAAAGGCCCGGGGTTCGCGGGGCGTCAGCAGTTCCTCGCGACCGAGCAGGCGGACGAAGGTGTCCTGGCTCAGGTCTTCGGCGCGTTGCGGGCAGGCCACGTTGCGGCGCAGCCAGCCCAGCAGCCAGCCGCGATGGTCGCGATACAACGCACCGACGAGCTCACTGTGAGGGCTTTGGGCTGACGACACGAAGGCACCGACTGGGAAATGTTAACTAACGAGAATTGTTCGCGATTGTGGCAGAGGTGGGAATGGTTAGCAATTGGCCACCGGTCGGGTTGTCGGGCGACAACCCGGGGCTCAGAACGAATGCGTCTGCTGGCGGCGCTTCCACTGACTCAGGCGTTGCTGCAAGTTCAAGGGGCTGTGAATCTGCTGCTGACGTGCCCGGCTGAACAGAATCAACGCCAGTTCAGCCGTGGCCAGTGCGTCGGCGCTGGCATGGTGGCGCTCGAACACTTCGAGCTTGAACCAGTCGATCCACTCGTCCAGCCCAGCCTCGCGGATATGCGCCTGGGGGCAAACCAGCGGTGCAATGTCGGCGACATCCAGAAACACTTGCTGCAACTTGTGGCCCAGGTGTTCTTTCACCGCCCGGCCCAGCATGTGCTGATCGAACGGCGCATGAAACGCCAGCACCGGACTGTCGCCAATAAACTCCAGAAGGTCGAGCAATGCCTCGGCCGGCTCGCTGCCGGCGGCAATCGCATTCGGCCCCAGTCCGTGGATCAACACGCTGGGGCTGAGTTTCAGTTCGCGACATTGCAGGGTGCGTTCGAACTGCTGGCTGAAGTCGATGGCGCCGTCCTCGATCACCACCGCGCCAATCGACAGTACCCGGTCCTTGTTAAGGTTGAGCCCGGTGGTTTCCAGATCCAGCACCACCCAGCGCTGTTCGCGCAGACTGCACTCGCTCAGTTCGCGGACCGCCGGCAGTTTCGCCAGACGTTGTTGTAGATCGTCCGGCAGAACCGGGCTGGCCGGACGCAGCCACGAGAACAGGCTCATAGCTGATACCGCAGGGTCAGGCTGCTTTGCAGGCGCTGGGCCTGGCGCAGGGATTCGCGCAGGATGCGCCGGTCCAGATGATTGAGGCTGTCGGGATCGACCCGGTTCGAATACGGCAGGTTTTCCCGGGTCTGGAGCTGATGCTGCTGCATGCGTGTCTGCTGGATAAAGTGATAAGCCTCCTCGTACGCGGCGCCATCCAGTCGGTCGATGACTTCTTTCTCCACCAACTGGCGGAAGCGTTCGAGGGTGTTGTTGGCGTCGATGCCATTGGCCAGAGCCAGCAGACGTGCACCGTCGACAAACGGCGTCAGGCCCTGGATCTTCAGGTCCAGCGTGGCTTTCTCGCCGTTCTTGCGGGTCAGCACGAATTCACGGAAACGCCCCACCGGCGGGCGGTTGCGCAAGGCGTTCTCGGCCATCATCCGCTGGAACAAACGATTGTCGCCGACCTGATCGAGAATCCCCCGACGCAATTGCTCGCAACCCTGTTCATCGCCCCAGACCACCCGCAGATCGAAATAGATGCTTGAGCCCAGCAGGTTCTCCGGCGTTGCCTCGCGAATGAACGCGGCAAAGCGTCGGGCCCATTCGGCGCGGGACAGGCACAGCTGCGGATTGCCGGCCATGACGTTGCCTTTGCACAGAGTGAAGCCGCACTGCGCCAGGCTGTTATTGATCTGCTGGGCGATGGGCAGCAACTTGCCGCGAATCTCCGCCGCATGGGCCGCATCCCGCGCATCGAACAGAATGCCGTTGTCCTGATCGGTGTGCAGGGTCTGTTCGCGCCGGCCTTCGCTGCCGAAGCACAGCCAACTGAACGGCACACCGGGGTCGCCTTTCTCCGCGAGGGTCAGCTCGATTACCCGGCACACGGTGTGATCGTTGAGCAGGGTGATGATGTGGGTGATCTGGGTCGACGATGCGCCGTGAGCCAGCATGCGCTCCACCAGTTGGCCGATCTCGCCACGCAGAGTCACCAGTTGTTCAATCCGCTGGGCGCTGCGGATGGTCCGTGCCAAGTGCACCAGATCGACCCGTTGCAGCGAGAACAGATCACGCTCGGAGACCACGCCGCACAGACGCTGATCCTTGACCAGGCAGACGTGGGCGATATGCCGCTCGGTCATGGCAATCGCCGCGTCGAAGGCGCTGTGATCCGGCGACAGATAGAACGGCGAGGGCGTCATGTGGCGTTCGATCGGTTCATCGAAGTCGCCAACGCCCGCAGCCACCACATGGCGCAGATCGCGCAGGGTGAAAATCCCCAGCGGCGCCTTGTGCTCATCCACCGCGACGATGCTGCCGACCTGTTGTTCGTGCATCAGCTTGACCGCTTCGCGCAGTGGAGTGGAAGGGCTGCACGTCACCGGATGGCGCATGGCCAATTCGCCCAGGCGGGTGTTCAGCGAATATTGGGTGCCGAGGGTTTCCACGGCTTTCTGCTGGACTTGCTGGTTGACCTGATCGAGCAGGCTGCTGACCCCGCGCAGGGCGAAGTCGCGGAAGGTGTTGGAGAGGGCGAACAGCTTGATGAACGCCAGTTTGTTCAGTTGCAGGCAGAAGGTGTCTTCGCCGGCCAGATGCTCGGTGCGGGTCGCCCGTTCGCCGAGCAGTGCGGCGAGGGGAAAACACTCGCCGGTGGTGATTTCAAACGTGGTTTCGGTGCCTCCCTTGGCCGTGTGCGGCCGCTCGCCGACCACCCGGCCCTGCTTGACGATGTAGAAGTGTTCGACCGGCCCGTCGGCGGGTTTGATGATGCTCTCGCCCTGACCGTAGAAGCGCAGTTGGCATTGCTCCACCAGATAGGCCAGGTGGGCGTGTTCCATCTGATTGAAAGGGGGGAAGCGCTGGAGGAATTGCAAAGTGCCCTGAATGTTCTGCAACACCGCGGTTTTCCCTGCCTGGGTGAAGGCGTCCGCTTTACTCATAACCATTACCGCAGTCTTTTTCGAATTGTTGTTATTGGATCGTTGCAGCCATGGTCGACCCCAGCGCGCGGGGTGCCCATTGGACGTAAGTCTAGGTTTGGCGTGCCGTTGGGTAGTTTTCGGATATGCCCTACACAAACAGTCGGAAATTCTCAGGTTAGCCCCTTGGAAAAAAATCCGACGAAGTGCACATTGAAGCTCTGCCCAGCGATGTCTGACCACTGTGCCAGGGGATCGATTTGAAAACGTAGAGAACGCCATGTCCGACCACGATATTTTGAGTGACGCCGAGCGGGAAGCGCTCAGCGCCGTCATGCTGGAACCCGACCTGCCGCCGCAGCGGGTACTGATCGTTGATGACGACAAGGACGCCCGCGAGTTGCTGTCGGAGATCCTGGCACTGGACGGCATTCGCTGCATGACGGCGGCCAGCGGCGAATCCGCGCTGAAGATGATCGAGGAAAAACCTTCCATCGGCCTGGTGATCACGGATCTGCGGATGGGTCATGTCGGCGGTCTCGAGCTGGTCCGTCAGGTGCGCGAGTCGGTACGGGCGGCGATGCCGATCATCATTGTCTCGGGTGATGCGGACGTGAAGGACGCCATCGCGGCGATGCATTTGAGCGTGGTGGACTTTCTGCTCAAGCCGATCGATACCGCCAAACTGCTTGGGCTGGTCAAGCATGAGTTGGGGATCGAGCCCTAGCTAATCCGACGCAAACAAAAAAGCCCTGATCGAAAGATCAGGGCTTTTTCATGTCCGGCATCAGCGCGGGTTACAGGCCATTGGCAGCCTTGAACTCGCGACGGCGACGGTGCAGGACCGGCTCGGTGTAACCGTTCGGCTGTTTGGTGCCCTCGATCACCAGTTCCACCGCCGCCTGGAAGGCGATGTTGCTGTCGAAGTTAGGTGCCAGCGGACGGTACAGCGGGTCGTTGGCGTTCTGACGGTCCACCACCGGCGCCATGCGCTTGAGGCTTTCCAACACTTGCGCTTCGGTGACGACACCGTGGCGCAGCCAGTTGGCGATGTGCTGGCTGGAAATACGCAGCGTCGCACGGTCTTCCATCAGGCCGACGTCGTTGATGTCCGGCACCTTCGAGCAACCCACGCCCTGGTCGATCCAGCGCACCACGTAACCGAGAATGCCCTGGGCGTTGTTGTCCAGTTCGTTCTTGATCTGCTCCGGCGTCCAGTTCGGGTTGACCGCCAGCGGGATGGTCAGGATGTCATCGACCGAAGCGCGAGCACGTTTGGCCAGCTCGGCCTGACGGGCGAACACGTCGACCTTGTGGTAGTGCAGCGCGTGCAGCGCGGCAGCCGTCGGCGATGGAACCCAGGCGGTATTGGCACCGGCCATCGGGTGAGCGATTTTCTGTTCGAGCATCGCCGCCATCAGGTCGGGCATTGCCCACATGCCTTTACCGATTTGCGCACGACCTTGCAGGCCGGTGCTCAGACCGATATCGACGTTCCAGTTTTCGTAGGCGCCGATCCACTTTTCAGCCTTCATGTCAGCCTTGCGCACCATCGGGCCGGCTTCCATGGAGGTGTGGATTTCGTCGCCGGTGCGGTCGAGGAAACCGGTGTTGATGAACACCACGCGCTCGCTGGCCGCCTGGATACAGGCCTTGAGGTTGACCGTGGTACGGCGTTCCTCGTCCATGATCCCGACTTTCAGGGTGTTGCGCTTGAGGCCCAGCACGTCTTCGATGCGACCGAACAGCTCGTTGGTGAACGCCGCTTCTTCCGGGCCGTGCATCTTCGGTTTAACGATGTAGACAGAACCGGTGCGGGTGTTCTTGCGCGAGGTGTTGCCGCTCAGGTTGTGCATCGCCGCGAGGCAAGTCACCAGGCCGTCGAGGATGCCTTCCGGCACTTCATTGCCGTGCTTGTCGAGGATCGCGTCGATGGTCATCAGGTGACCGACGTTACGCACGAACAACAGCGAGCGGCCGTGCAGGGTCAGTTCGCTGCCGTCGACCTTGGTGTAGGTGCGATCCGGGTTCATGGTGCGGGTGAAAGTCTGGCCGCCCTTGGAAACGGATTCCGCGAGGTCGCCCTTCATCAGGCCCAGCCAGTTGCGGTAGATCACTACCTTGTCGTCGGCATCGACGGCAGCCACGGAGTCTTCGCAGTCCATGATGGTGGTCAGTGCCGCTTCCATCAGGATGTCTTTGACTCCGGCGGGGTCGGTCTGGCCGACCGGGGTGCTGGCATCGATCTGGATTTCGAAATGCAGGCCGTTGTTCTTCAGCAGGATCGCGATCGGAGCCGACGCATCGCCCTGGAAGCCGATCAGCTGTGCATCGTTGCGCAGGCCGCTGTTGCTGCCGCCCTTGAGGGTGACGACCAGTTTGCCATCAGCAATCTTGTAGCCGGTGGAGTCGACGTGGGAGCCGGCCGCCAGTGGCGCTGCTTCGTCGAGGAATGCGCGGGCGAAGGCGATGACTTTGTCGCCACGCACCTTGTTGTAGCCTTTGCCTTTTTCCGCGCCGCCGGCTTCGCTGATGGCGTCGGTGCCATACAGGGCGTCGTATAGCGAACCCCAGCGGGCGTTCGAGGCGTTGAGGGCGAAGCGGGCGTTCATCACCGGGACCACGAGTTGCGGGCCGGCGGTACGGGCGATTTCGTCATCGACGTTTTGCGTCGTTGCCTGGAAATCAGCCGCTTCTGGCAGCAGATAACCGATCTCTTGCAGGAAGGCTTTGTAGGCCACGGCGTCGTGTGGTTGACCGGCACGGCTCTGGTGCCAGCCGTCGATACGGGCCTGGAAGTCATCGCGTTTGGCGAGTAGGGCTTTGTTCTTCGGCGCCAGGTCGTGAATGACCTTGTCGGCGCCTTCCCAGAATTTTTCGGCGGTGAGGCCGGTACCGGGAATGGCTTCGTTGTTCACGAAGTCGAACAGGACTTTGGCGACCTGCAGGCCACCGACTTGAACGTGTTCAGTCATTGCTTGCCTCACTCTGCTCAGCTATTTCGCTTTTCAGCTCTTCAATTTAACAATGAAGCCTCTGGCCATTTAAACCACAAACCCCTCGACCAGTACATGCCATCGCTGGCGGCTGGGCTGGGACCAATCAACGGCTTGGGGCCTTGCTGACGGGGCTTTCAGGGTTGCGAACGTGCCTTGGGCAGACATCGATCCAACGTTATGTAGTGCGCGCTGCGGCATACTACATGATGCATTGCGGTTGTGAAAATCAGACTAATTACGTCGTTCTGCGACCCCATGACGCATTGCGGTCACGGCGCGGAACGGGATGTTCTCAAAAAACCAATGGATTGTTCCAGTTAAATATAAAAAGTTGTACACGATTTGTGATTTCGAGCGTCTGAGGCGTCTGTCGAACGCTTGCCTATACTTGTTTTTCTATAACAAAAGTCATGACAAGAGGGCTGCGCCATGGATCACCTCGTACTCACCGTCTTCGCACCGGACAAGCCCGGGCAGGTCGAGCGCATCGCCCAATGCATCGCCGAACACGGCGGCAACTGGCTGGA
This sequence comes from Pseudomonas sp. FW215-R2, assembly GCF_058789255.1. Classification (NCBI taxonomy): domain Bacteria; kingdom Pseudomonadati; phylum Pseudomonadota; class Gammaproteobacteria; order Pseudomonadales; family Pseudomonadaceae; genus Pseudomonas; species Pseudomonas sp. FW215-R2. The sequence goes on along the minus strand of NZ_JBYTBO010000002.1, from coordinate 95,582 downwards.
AAGCCGCATGTCGCGAATGGCCGGGCAGTTTGCCGGGATTCTGCGGGTCGGCGTGCCGGCGGAGGCTTACGACGAATTAGTCGATGCCCTACAAGCTTTGTCGGCTCAGGGGATTCGCGTGCTGGTGGCCGAAAGCGGGATTGAACAGGCGTGCACCTGGAAACCGATCGCCATGGAACTGGTGGGCAATGATCGTCCGGGCATCGTGCGCGACATCACCCGGCTGCTGAGCGAGCAGGGCGTGAACCTCGAACGGCTGGTGACCGAAGTGCGTCCGGCGCCGATGAGCAGCGAGCCGCTGTTCCACGCCGAGGCGATTCTGGCGGTGCCACTGACTCTGTCGCTGGATGTGCTGCAATCTCGCCTGGAAACCCTGGCCGATGACTTGATGGTGGAATTGGTGCTGCGCACCGACCTGTGAAGACGGATCGGGTTATCCAGTTTAAACGTGCACCTGCCTGTGGATAACCTGTAGAGACCGACCGCCAGGCCACGTCCGCCGTGGCTTGGCGAAGATTGATCAAAAAACCGCCAGCATTCAGTGACTTGCGCACAAACGGCGGGGATCACGCTGTGGATAACCTTGGGAAGGAACGATACAGGCCACGAGATCCGTGGCCTGTGGAGGTTTGTGCGTTTTTTGATCAGCTGCGACGGCGCAGGCTCATCCACGCATCGACGCTGTATACCGCCAGACCGGCCCAGATAAACATGAAGGCAATCAGCGTACTCGACGACAAGTGCTCACCGAACAGCAGCACTGCCTGCAACAGCACCAGCGTCGGTGCCAGGTATTGCAGGAAGCCGATGGTGGTGTAGGGCAAATGCCGTGTGGCTGCGTTGAAACACACTAACGGCACCAGCGTCACCGGGCCGGCTGCCACCAGCCACCAGGCTTCGGAGGTGGTCCAGAACGCAGCTTGTGCACTGGTGGCGGTCGGATTGAACAGCAACCATGCAACGGCGATCGGCACCAGCATCCAGGTTTCCACCACCAGCCCCGGCAGTGCCTTGACCGGCGCCTGCTTGCGGATCAGCCCGTAGAAACCGAAGGTCAGTGCCAACACCAACGACACCCACGGCAGACTGCCGACCTGCCATACCTGTTGCGCCACGCCGACCGCCGCCAGACCAACCGCCAGCCACTGCATGCGCCGCAGGCGTTCGCCGAGGATCAGCATGCCCAGCAGCACATTCACCAGTGGGTTGATGTAGTAACCCAGACTCGCTTCCAGCATCCGGCCGTTGTTCACCGACCAGACGTAGGTCAGCCAGTTGGCCGCGATCAGGGTGCCGCTGAGCGCGAGAATCGCCAGGCGTTTCGGGTTGTCGCGCAGTTCCTGCCACCAGCCCGGATGTTTCCAGACCATCAGCAACAGCGCGCCGAACAGCGCCGACCACAACACCCGGTGGATGATGATCTCCACCGCCGGCACTTCGGCGATGGCTTTGAAGTAGAGCGGGAACAGTCCCCAGATGATGTAGGCACTCAGGCCCAGAATGTACCCGCGACGCGGGTTGGCGGCTTGCATGCAGAATCCTTGCTTAGGCAGCTAACAAAGCAGCGATTGTACGGGCAGTTGTATAGACGTGTCGTGTCAGAAAAGCTTCAACGGCTCTTCATTCAATGCCGCCAGTTGTTCACGCAACGCCAGCACCTGATCGCCCCAATACCGCTCCGTGCCGAACCACGGAAAACTGTGAGGAAACGCCGGATCGTCCCAGCGTCGGGCCAGCCAGGCGCTGTAGTGCATCAGGCGCAGGGCGCGCAGCGGTTCGATCAGCGCCAGTTCGCGCGGGTCGAAATCGTGGAATTCGTTGTAGCCGTCCATCAATTCCGACAGCTGTCCGAGGCATTCCTGACGATCGCCCGCGAGCATCATCCAGATGTCCTGCACGGCCGGGCCCATGCGGCAGTCGTCGAGGTCGACGATGTGGAACATCTCGTCGCGGCACATCATGTTGCCGGGGTGGCAATCACCGTGCATGCGGATGTTCTGATGCGGCGTGGCGGCGTAGGCGTCTTCCACGCGCTTGAGCAGGTCGCGGGCGACGGACTCGTAGGCCGGTAACAGGCTTTTGGGGATGAAGTTGCCTTCCAGCAACGTGTTCAGCGAGGCATGGCCAAAGTTCTGCACGGCCAGCGCTTCGCGATGCTCGAACGGACGCGTTGCGCCGACTGCATGAATGCGCCCCAGCAACTGACCGAGGCGATACAACTGGTCGAGGTTGCCCGGCTCCGGCGCCCGGCCACCGCGACGGGGAAACAGGGTGAAACGGAAACCGGCGTGTTCGTGCAGGGTCTGGCCATTGTGGATAAGTGGCGCCACCACCGGGATCTCGACGTCGGCCAGTTCGAAGGTGAACTGGTGTTCTTCGAGAATGGCTTCGTTGGTCCAGCGTTGCGGGCGATAGAACTTGGCGATCAGTGGTTCGGAGTCTTCGATGCCGACCTGATAGACGCGGTTCTCGTAACTGTTGAGCGCCAGAATGCGCGCGTCGCTCAGAAAGCCGATGCTTTCGACGGCATCGAGCACGAGGTCTGGGGTGAGGGTTTCAAACGGGTGGGCCATGCTGACTCCTGCGCGCGGCAGGCTGCCGCGTCCGGCCCAGCATGGTAGCGCAGACAAGCTGTCTTGAGGGGGATCGTTCCCGCGCAGAACGCGGGAACGATCTGACCGCTGCCGTATCAGGCGCCGACGATCCCGCCATCCTCACGGGTAATCGCCATCACCGAAGAGCGCGGCTTGCCGTTCGGCAAATGCTCGGGGAAGGTCGAGCCGCCGTTCTCGCCTGGATGCTGGATCCCGACAAACAGGGTTTTCTGATCTGGCGAGAAACTGATCCCGGTGACTTCGCAACCGATCGGCCCGACCATGAACCGGCGAATCTCTCCCGTCTTGGGATCGGCGCAGAGCATCTGGTTGTTGCCCATCCCGGCAAAGTCCCCGGCGTTGCTCGAATCACCGTCGGTGAGAATCCACAGTCGGCCGGCCTTGTCGAAACCCAGGCCGTCCGGGCTGTTGAACATGTTCTGCGGGGTGATGTTCGACGAACCGCCCTTCGGCGTACCGGCATGCACGCCCGGGTTGCCGGCCACCACGAACAGATCCCAGGCGAAGGTCTTGGAACCGTGATCGTCGCGGTCGGTGCGCCAGCGCAGGATCTGCCCGTAGACGTTCTTCTCGCGCGGGTTCGGGCCGCCCACCGGTTGCCCGTCTTCGCCGCGTTTGGCGTTGTTGGTCAGGGTGCAATAGACCTGGCCGTCTTTCGGGCTGACCACGATCCATTCCGGGCGGTCCATGCGCGTGGCGCCGACGACGCTGGCCGCCAGACGCGCGTGAATCAGCACTTCGGCCTGATCGGCAAAACCGCTGCTGGCGTCGATGCCGTTCTTGCCGTGGGTCAGTTCGATCCACTGGCCCTGGCCTTTCGGGTGGTCGGGGTTGCCGTCGCCCGCGTCGAATTTCGCCACGTACAGGGTGCCGTGATCGAGGATGTCGCGGTTGGCTTTCGCGTTGCGGTGGTTGATGCGGTCGCGGCTGATGAACTTGTAGATGAACTCGCCGCGTTCGTCGTCGCCCATGTACACCACGGCGCGACCGTCGTCGGTCTCGGCCAGGGCCGCGTTTTCATGTTTGAAGCGACCGAGTGCGGTGCGTTTGACCGGGGTCGATTGCGGGTCGAACGGGTCGATTTCCACCACCCAGCCGTGACGGTTGAGCTCGTTCGGGTTCTTCGCCATGTCGAAGCGTGGATCGAACGGATGCCAGTTGATCTCGCGGCTGGCGACCGACACGCCGTAGCGTTTCTGCGCCGGGTCGAACTGTTGCTGGGCGTTGCTGCTGCCGAAGCAGTCGGTGAAGTTCTCTTCACAGGTCAGGTAAGTGCCCCACGGGGTCTTGCCGTTGGCGCAGTTCTGGAAGGTGCCGAGGACTTTCTTGCCGTGCTTGTCGGCGCTGGTCTTCATCAACTCATGACCGGCAGCCGGGCCGCTGATGCGCAGCGGCGAGTTGCCGTGGATGCGACGGTTGTAGCGCGAGCCCTGAACGAACTGCCATTGGCCGTTCTTGCGCGCCACTTCGATCACCGACACGCCTTCGCAGGCCAGCGCCTTGCGCACGTTTTCCGCCGACTGCGGCTGGCCGCCATGGGGGTAGAGGTAGCGGTAGTTGGTGTATTCGTTGTTGATCGCCATCAGGGCGCGATTTTTGTCGTCCGGGAAGGCGAACAGGCTCATGCCGTCGTTGTTGTCGCCGAACTGCACTTCCTGTGCAGCTGCGGTGCCATTACCGCTCGGGTCGAAGGCCGGGCCGTTCTTGTGCAGGGGCTGACCCCAGCTGATCAGCACCGACGACTTGTAGCCCTTGGGCAGGCTGATGACGTCGGTGGTGGCGGCCGGAATGCTGTCGAAGCCGAGCAGGCGGCTGTTGCCGGCGCTGACACCGGTGGCCAGCGCGCTGCGGCTCAACAGGCTGCCGCCGAGGAACATCGCCGCGCCGCACAGTGCGCCGGCGCCGATGAAACCGCGACGGCTCATGCCGACCATTTTTTCCAGGTCAGTGGATTGGTTTTCTTCTAATAGGCTCACATCAGGCTCCCTGCTTGGTTTTGGCAGCCACCTTAATGAGAGGCGATGACGCTTTTGTTGCAGGAGCCGGCGCTAAAGCGGTGTGCCGATCAGCACATTGGACGGCGAGAACTGCACCTGCACCGGTTGTTCGACGGTCAGTCCGTGGGTGCGCAGGTGCAGCGGCTCAGCCAGGGCGCAGAGTGTCTGGCCATTGGGCAGGGCGACGCGTACTTCGCTGGGGCCGTCTTCGGCATCGAGAATGGCTTCGAGGGTACCGCTCAGAAGATTGTGACCAGATGTTGCAGCCTGTTCTCGCCCCAGCAACTCCAGCCAGCCGGCCTTGATCAGTGCCACCACTTCGGTGCCCGGTTGCAGCTCCAGATGCACGGTGCTGTCGTGGGTGATCTGCGCATCGATGCACAGGCCTTCGGCCAGTTCGAGACGGATCAGATCATTGCGGCCCTGGTGTTCGATGCTGACGACTTTGCCATGCAATTGATTGCGGGCGCTGGTCCGGAGCATCAAACGCCCCAGTAGATCCAGATCGCTGGCGTCTTCGGCAGCTTCCAGTACCTGAGCCTGCAAGGCTTGCAGCTTCTGATAAAGACGCAGCACCCGTTCGCCTTCGCTGGACAGTCTGGCGCCACCGCCGCCCTTGCCGCCGACAGCCCGCTCGACCAGCGGCTTTTGCGCGAGATTGTTCAACTCATCGATGGCGTCCCACGCCGCCTTGTAACTCAGGCCCGCGCTTTTGGCGGCGCGGGTGATCGAGCCCTGTTCGGCAATGTGTTGCAGCAGGGCGATGCGCTGCGGGCGGCGGACAATGTGCTGGGACAACAGGGAAGGCAAGGACATGTCGGGTGCTTTGTGCTGGGTTGATGGTGGAGGAAGTTGGCCGCTTGGCGCGTGTGAGTCAAGCCGCGTCGCCAGGTTTCGGTGTTCGGGCCAGGCAGTAGACGTCGACCCGCGTGGCACCTGCGTCCACCAGCAGCCGGGCCAATGCCTGGGCGGTGGCGCCGGTGGTCAGCACATCATCCACCAAGGCCAGATGCCGACCTTGTACGTGGGCGTCTGGCAAAAGTTCGAAGGCATTGCGCAGATTGCGTTTGCGCGCCTTGGCATCGAGTGCCTGCTGGGCGCTGGTGTCCTGAATTCGGCGCAGGATATTTTCTTCACAGGGCAGGTCCAGTTGCTTGCCGAGCCACCGTGCCAGCATTGCCGCCTGATTGAATCCACGTTGGCGCAGACGCTTGTTCGCCAACGGTATCGGTAACAAGGCATCGGGGCGCGGCAGGCCTTCGTCGAAGCGATGTTGCAGGTATTGTCCGAGAACATCGCCGAGCAGGCGACCAAACGGCCATTTCGCATTGTGCTTGAAGCGGGTGATCAGGCTGTCCACCGGGAAGCCGTAGGACCAGGGCACCGCCACGTGTTCGAAGGCGGGCGGATCCTTCAGGCAGCCGCCGCACGTCAGGCCCGCAGCGGGCAGCGGCAAGGCACATGTCACGCATTGATCACCCAGCCAGGGCAGTTCGGTTTCGCAGGCCACGCAGAGAGGTGTTTCGGTTTCCGCCGGCTCATCGCACAATAAACAGTGCTGGTTGTTATTTAACCAGATGTAAACCGGTCTATCTTGATGTGGTTGACAGTGCATGGCTCTTCCTTAAATATGCCGAACATCCGTGTCGTGCCTGTGGGTATTCCGTTTCCCCAGGCGCAAGCCAAGCATAACCAAGGAATCGCCCATGAGCGCCAGCACCACTGCCACCCTGCGTCACGACTGGTCTTTGGCCGAAGTCAAAGCACTCTTCGTTCAGCCATTCAACGACTTGCTGTTCCAGGCGCAGACGGTGCACCGCGCGCATTTCGACGCCAACCGCGTCCAGGTTTCCACCCTGCTGTCGATCAAGACCGGCGCCTGCCCGGAAGATTGCAAATACTGTCCGCAGTCCGGTCACTACAACACCGGTCTGGAAAAAGAAAAGCTGATGGAAGTGCAGAAAGTCCTCGAAGAGGCAGCCCGCGCCAAGGCCATCGGCTCGACCCGTTTCTGCATGGGCGCGGCGTGGAAGCACCCGTCGGCCAAGGACATGCCCTACGTGTTGAAGATGGTCGAAGGCGTGAAGGCCATGGGCCTGGAAACCTGCATGACCCTCGGCCGCCTCGATCAGGATCAGACCGAAGCGCTGGCCAAGGCCGGGCTCGACTACTACAACCACAACCTGGACACCTCGCCGGAGTTCTACGGCAGCATCATCACCACCCGCACCTACAGCGAGCGTCTGCAGACCCTGGCCTACGTGCGCGATGCCGGCATGAAAATCTGCTCCGGCGGCATCCTCGGTATGGGCGAGTCCCTCGATGACCGCGCGAACCTGCTGATCCAGTTGGCCAACCTGCCGGAGCATCCGGAGTCGGTGCCGATCAACATGCTGGTGAAAGTCGCCGGCACGCCGCTGGAAAACGCTGACGACGTCGATCCGTTCGACTTCATCCGCATGCTCGCCGTGGCGCGGATCCTGATGCCGCAATCCCACGTGCGTCTGTCCGCTGGCCGCGAAGCGATGAACGAGCAGATGCAGGCCCTGGCGTTCTTCGCCGGCGCCAACTCGATTTTCTACGGCGACAAACTGCTGACCACCGCCAACCCGCAGGCCGACAAGGACATGCAGCTGTTTGCGCGTCTGGGCATTCAGCCGGAAGCCCGCGAAGAACATGCCGACGAAGTGCATCAAGCCGCCATCGAGCAGGCGCTGGTGGAGCAGAAGAGCAGCGAGCAGTTCTACAACGCGGCAGTCTGATCGTCCGTTCTTTCAGGCGCTGCCTCGGGCGGCGTCTGCTGATTCATTTGCCACCCGTGAGGCTTGCATGTCTTTCGATCTCGCCGCACGCCTTGCTGCCCGTCGTGCCGAAAATCTCTATCGCCAGCGACCGCTGCTTGAAAGCCCCCAGGGGCCGCAAGTGGTGGTCGACGGTCAGCCATTGCTGGCGTTCTGCAACAACGATTACCTGGGCCTGGCCAATCATCCGCAAGTGATCGAAGCCTGGCGCGCCGGTGCCTCGAAGTGGGGCGTCGGCGGCGGAGCCTCGCATCTGGTGATCGGCCACAGCGGCCCGCATCACGCACTGGAAGAAGCTCTGGCCGACCTCACCGGACGGCCACGTGCGCTGTTGTTCACTACCGGTTACATGGCCAACCTCGGCGCGGTCACGGCGCTGATCGGGCAGGGCGATACGGTGCTGGAAGACCGGCTCAATCATGCGTCGTTGCTGGATGCCGGACTGTTGTCCGGCGCGCGGTTCAATCGTTATCTGCACAACGACGCCGAAAGCCTGGCCAAGCGTCTGGAGAAAGCCACCGGCAATACGCTGGTGGTCACCGACGGCGTGTTCAGCATGGACGGTGATCTCGCCGACCTGCCAGCACTGGCCCGAGAGGCCAAGGCCAAAGGCGCGTGGTTGATGGTCGATGACGCCCACGGTTTCGGTCCTCTGGGCGCGAACGGTGGCGGGATCGTCGAGCATTTCGGTCTGAGCCAGGATGACGTGCCGGTGCTGGTCGGTACCCTCGGCAAAGCGTTCGGCACGGCGGGCGCGTTTGTCGCTGGCAGTGAAGAGCTGATCGAAAGCCTGATCCAGTTCGCCCGTCCGTACATCTACACCACCAGCCAGCCACCGGCGTTGGCCTGCACAACCTTGAAAAGTCTGGAACTGCTGCGCAGCGAACACTGGCGTCGCGAGCATTTGCAGACGCTGATCCGCCAGTTCCGCCACGGCGCCGAACAGATCGGTCTGGAGCTGATGGACAGCTTCACGCCAATTCAGCCGATCATGATTGGCGATGCCGGTCGCGCCGTACGTTTGTCACAGATGTTGCGTGAGCGTGGGCTGATGGTCACCGCGATCCGCCCGCCGACTGTGCCCGCCGGCAGTGCTCGGCTGCGGGTCACGCTGACCGCCGCTCACAGCGAGGCGCAGGTGCAACTATTGTTAGAAGGACTGGCCGATTGCTTTGCCCAACTGAAGTCGGAGCCAAGCCATGCGTGATCGTCTGATTCTGCTCCCCGGCTGGGGCCTCGGTGTTTCCCCGCTGGAACCTTTGGCGGCTGCGCTGCGTGGGCTCGATGAGCACCTGACGGTCGAAATCGAACCGTTGCCGGAGCTGGAATCCAGCGATCCTGCGGACTGGTTCGACGAACTCGATGAGCGCATTCCCCAGGACGTCTGGCTGGGTGGCTGGTCGCTGGGCGGCATGCTGGCCTCAGAGCTGGCGGCGCGGCGTGGTGAACATTGCTGCGGCTTGCTGACGCTGGCGAGCAATCCTTCTTTTGTTGCCCATGACCAGTGGCCGAGCGCTATGCCGGGGGAAACCTTCGATGCATTTCTGGCCGGTTGCAGTGCTGATCCGCGTCAGACCCTCAAGCGTTTTTCGTTGCTGTGCGCTCAGGGTGCGCAAGACTCTCGCGGCTTGTCGCGACTGTTGCAGGGCGGCGCGCCGAATACTTCACCGATCGCCTTGATGGCGGGTCTGGAGTTGTTGGCGCAGATCGATACGCGCAATGCCTTGCAGGTGTTTCGAGGCCCACAATTGCATCTGTTTGCCGGGCTGGACGGGCTGGTGCCGGCGGAAGCCGCGGGCGAGTTGTTCGCCTTGCTGGCGGATGTCGAGGTCGGGCTGATCGAGCAGGCCAGCCATGCGTTTCTTCTGGAAGACCCCCACGGTGTGGCCGGTGCGATCCAGGCGTTTTTAAGTGAGTGTGGTGATGACTGATTTGTCTCTTGCTGCGCTGCCCGGCGGCTTGCCTGACAAGCGCCAGGTAGCGGCTTCCTTTTCCCGCGCAGCGGCCAGCTACGACAGCGTCGCCGAGTTGCAGCGTGATGTCGGCACGCAGTTGCTGAATCGACTGCCGGTGGATTTTCTGCCGTCGCGCTGGCTGGATCTGGGCTGCGGCACCGGGTATTTCACTCGGGCGCTGGCTGAACGTTTTGCGGGTAACGAAGGGCTGGCGCTGGACATCGCCGAGGGCATGCTCAATCACGCCCGGCCATTGGGCGGGGCCGCGCACTTTATTGCTGGCGATGCTGAGCGTCTGCCGTTGCAGAATTCGACCTGCGATCTGATCTTCTCCAGCCTCGCCGTGCAGTGGTGCGCAGACTTCGAATCGGTGCTCGGCGAAGCCTTCCGAGTACTGAAACCGGGAGGGATTTTCGCGTTTGCTAGTCTTTGTGTAGGGACGCTGTACGAATTGCGCGACAGTTGGCGTCAGGTCGATGGCCTGGTGCACGTCAACCGTTTCCGCGAGTTCGCTCGGTACGAGCAATTGTGTGCGGCCAGTGGTCTGCGCACGGTCAGTCTGGAGAATCGGCCGCATGTGCTGCATTACCCGGATGTGCGCAGCCTGACGCACGAACTCAAGGCGCTGGGCGCGCATAACCTGAACCCCGGTCGGCCGGGCGGATTGACCGGTCGGGCGCGGATTCTGGGGCTGGTCGAAGCCTACGAGCAGTTCCGTCAGCCGCAGGGCTTGCCGGCGACTTATCAGGTGGTCTACGCCGTGTTGGAGAAACCCGTATGAGCGCAGCCTATTTCATCACCGGAACCGACACCGACGTCGGCAAGACGACGGTCGCCGCCGGGTTGCTGCATGCCGCCCGATCGGCAGGGTTGAGTACGGCGGCGGGCAAGCCGGTGGCGTCCGGTTGTGTCGTGACGCCCAGAGGTCTGCGCAACTCCGATGCCTTGGCGTTGCAGGCCGAGTGCTCGTTGCCGCTGACGTATCAACAGGTCAATCCGGTGGCGTTCGAGCCGGCCATCGCGCCGCATCTGGCGGCCCGTGAGGCAGGCGTGGCGTTGACCGTGCAATCGCTGCTGGCGCCGATGCGCGAGATTCTGGCCATGAACGCCGACTTCACATTGATTGAAGGCGCGGGCGGGTGGCGGGTGCCGTTGGCGGATCAGGACAATCTGTCGGACCTTGCCATTGCGCTGAATCTGCCGGTGATTCTGGTGGTGGGCGTGCGTCTGGGTTGTATCAGCCATGCATTGCTGACGGCCGAGGCGATTGCCCGGGACGGGCTGCAACTGGCCGGTTGGGTAGCGAACATCATTGATCCGAAGACGTCGCGACTGGAAGAAAACCTGGCGACGCTGGCCGAGCGTATTCCGGCGCCATGTCTGGGGCGGGTGCCGAAACTCAAGGCGGTCAGCGCCGAGGCGGTCGCCGATCACTTGCAACTGGATCTGCTCGACTGATTTTGACTATGGGAAGGCACTGTGCCATTAGTGTTTTTGACGGGTGTTTTTCTGACGCCTCTGGTTCAATGGCACCCATTGATCCTTCCCAAGGATGAGAGCTCCCATGGAAATCTCCGGAAACACAGCTTTTTATGCAGGTCTGAGCAGCATTCAGACCGGGCAGAACCGTGTCGATCAGGCTGCCAGCCAGATCGCCAACAACACCATTGAGCGTTCGGTCACCAGCCAGTCTTCCGAAGCCCAGATTGATCGCCTGCGCGGCGTGGATCGCAGCCAGCAAATGGATCCGGGCAGCGCCATGGCCGAGATGGCCCAGGGCAAGTTTCAAGTGGAGCTGGGCACCAAAGTCGCCAAGGCTTCCGATGAAATGCTCGGTACGATCATCGATACATTCGCCTGATTTTCTGATATCCGCTTTGCCAGACGCCGCGACTGTTCGCGGCGTTTTTCGTTGTAAGTCCTTCTCCCTCAACTAATCTTTTCTCATTGCACATGGCTCGTCCGGGCGCATGTCGCGGTGCTGTGTCCGGCGTTCGAAAAATGTGATGACGAATGGCAAAAGATCGACGCTTGACAAGATTTCGGCGTAAACGTATGTTTCAAACAACTGTTTGACCGTCACAACAAATCAATGCGGTCGTTCATTCCCGGTTACATCAGCAGAGGTTTATCGCTATGCCTGACTACAAGGCCCCCTTGCGTGATATTCGCTTCGTTCGTGACGAACTGCTCGGCTACGAAGCGCACTATCAGAGCCTTCCAGCGTGCGCAGACGCAACGCCGGACATGGTTGACGCCATTCTCGAAGAGGGCGCCAAGTTTTGTGAGCAGGTGCTGGCACCGCTGAACCGCGTGGGCGACATCGAAGGTTGCACCTGGAGCGAGTCCGGCGTGAAAACCCCGACTGGCTTCAAAGAGGCCTACAAGCAATTCGTCGAAGGCGGCTGGCCAAGCCTGGCCCATGACGTCGAACACGGTGGTCAGGGTCTGCCTGAGTCGCTGGGTCTGGCTGTCAGCGAAATGGTCGGCGAAGCCAACTGGTCGTGGGGCATGTACCCGGGCCTGTCGCACGGCGCGATGAACACCATCTCCGAGCACGGTACTCCAGAGCAGCAAGAAGCCTATCTGACCAAACTGGTCTCCGGCGAATGGACCGGCACCATGTGCCTGACCGAGCCACACTGCGGCACCGACCTGGGCATGCTGCGCACCAAGGCCGAACCTCAGGCCGACGGTTCCTACAAAGTCTCCGGCACCAAGATCTTCATCTCGGCCGGTGAACACGACATGGCCGACAACATCGTCCACATCGTACTGGCCCGCCTGCCGGATGCACCGGCTGGCACCAAAGGCATTTCCCTGTTCATCGTTCCGAAGTTCATGCCGAATGCCGATGGCACTGTTGGCGCTCGCAACGCTGTGAGCTGCGGCTCGCTGGAACACAAGATGGGCATCCACGGCAACGCCACTTGCGTGATGAACTTCGACGGCGCGACCGGTTTCCTGATCGGCCCGGCGAACAAAGGCCTGAACTGCATGTTCACCTTCATGAACACCGCACGTCTGGGCACCGCGTTGCAAGGCCTGGCCCACGCCGAAATCGGCTTCCAGGGCGGCCTGAAATACGCTCGCGATCGCCTGCAAATGCGCTCCCTGACTGGCCCGAAAGCGCCGGAAAAGGCCGCTGACCCGATCATCGTGCACCCAGACGTACGCCGCATGCTGTTGACCATGAAGGCATTCGCCGAAGGCAACCGTGCGATGGTGTACTTCACCGCCAAACAGGTCGATATCGTCAAGTACGGCGTGGACGAAGAAGAGAAGAAGAAAGCCGACGCACTGCTGGCCTTCATGACTCCGATCGCCAAAGCGTTCATGACTGAAGTCGGTTTCGAATCCGCCAACCACGGCGTACAGATCTACGGCGGCCACGGCTTCATCGCCGAGTGGGGCATGGAGCAGAACGTTCGCGACAGCCGCATCTCGATGCTGTACGAAGGCACCACCGGCATCCAGGCACTCGACCTGCTGGGCCGTAAAGTGCTGATGACTCAAGGCGAGGCCCTGAAAGGCTTCACCAAGATCGTCCACAAGTTCTGCCAGAACAACGAAGGCAACGAAGCCGTTAAAGAATTCGTTGCACCGTTGGCTGCACTGAACAAAGAGTGGGGCGAGCTGACCATGAAGGTCGGTATGGCTGCCATGAAAGATCGCGAAGAAGTCGGCGCGGCCTCCGTGGACTACCTGATGTACTCCGGTTACGCGTGCCTGGCCTACTTCTGGGCCGACATGGCGCGTCTGGCTGCTGAAAAACTGGCTGCCGGTACCACCGACGAGGCCTTCTACACCGCCAAGCTGCAAACCGCGCGCTTCTACTTCCAGCGCATCCTGCCGCGTACCCGTACGCACGTGGCAACCATGCTGTCGGGTGCCAACAACCTGATGGACATGAAGGAAGAGAACTTCTCGCTGGGCTACTAAGCCTTAACGCGGTCGTTCTGAAAACCGCTGCTCCTTCGGGGGCAGCGGTTTTTTTTGTGCCCGGATTTCCCCAATCCCGGGGCTGATTCCCCAGCATTGATGACGGCTTTGCTCAGCCGAACCCCTGCGCCTATTGATTCAAGATGTTTCCAGAAGGGTGGCCAATTAATTGCACTGTCCGAATTACCGGTGCTAACGAGAACTGCCTGCTCAAAGAAGCATGACGCCCGGCACTTAACAACAACAGTCAGGGTGAAGCCTATGAACATCAGTCGACTCGCTCGTTTGACCTTCTGGTTACCCATCGCGCTGTCAGTCCACAGCGCATGGGCCGCCGACCCCGCCGAAGTCGATCCCCCGGTGCCGGAAGTCCCGTCGCTGCAATCGTTGCGCGGGATGGTGCCTCCCGATCCTTCCGGGACCGAAGGCGGACGCAAGGTCGACCTGATGACCGATTACGTACTCAACCGCTCTGCCGCGATCCTGTTGGGCAAGGCGTTGTTCTGGGACATGGAGATCGGCAGCGACGGCGCGACTGCGTGCGCCTCCTGTCACTACCATGCCGGTGTCGATCACCGCATCACCAACCAGCTCAACCCCGGCCAGGCCAACACCAACGCCAACGTCGCGTCGATTTTCAACAAGCCGTTTGTGGCTTCCGACATTCCCGGCGACGTGGCGACCTACGCCACGTTGTCCGGCGGCAAGGGTGGCCCGAACTACACGCTGAAAAAAACCGACTTCCCGACCCACGTGCTGAGTAATCCACTGGAGCGCAACTCGCCGATCGTTTACTCGACCGACGATGTGGTCGGTTCCCAAGGCGTGTTCGACGCCAACTTCGTCAAACCCAACCAGCCACGGTTCGACAAGTGCACCCAGCAGCCGGACGGCCTGTTTCAGGTCGGCGGCATCAACGTACGGCGCAGCACCGGTCGCAACGCGCCGTCGGTGATCAACGCCGCGTTCAACGTGCGCAACTTCTGGGACGGTCGGGCCAACAACGTGTTCAACGGATTTTCGCCGTTCGGCAATCGCGACCCGGATGCGGGGATCTACGTGACCAGCGAGCGCAGCACGGTCGCCACCAAAGTCAGGCTGGCGCTCAACGATGCGTCTGCCGCCTCGCAAGCCGTCGGCCCGCCCGGCAGCCCGGTGGAAATGTCCTGCGGCGGTCGCACCTTCGCCGACATCGGCCGCAGGATGCTCGACACCCTGATGCTCAAGCAGCAGCGGATTTCCTCCAGTGATTCGGTGCTGGGGCCAGTGTCCGGCGCACGGCGTCCGACTTATCGCGAACTGATCAAGAATGCCTTCCAGCCCCGGTTGTGGAACGCCACGCAAAACGTCTCGGTGGGCGGCGCGCCGTACACCCAGATGGAGGCCAACTTCCCGCTGTTCTTTGGCCTGGCGATTCAGATGTACGAAGCCACGCTGGTGTCCGATCAGGCGCCAATCGATGCCTACCTGCAAGGTGACCACACCGCGATGAACGCGCAGCAGGTCGAGGGGATGAACCTGTTCCTCGGCAAAGGCAAATGCGTCAATTGCCACGGTGGCGCTGAGCTGACCAATGCCGCCAGCCGCTTGCTGATGCACCCGCGTGAACGTATCGAGCGCATGGTGATGGCTGACAACCTGACCACCCTTTACGACAACGGCTTCTACAACACCGGTGTGCGGCCGACTTCGGAGGATCTGGCCCTCGGTGGCGCGGATGCCTGGGGCAATCCGTGGTCGTTCACCCGTCAGTACAACACCGTGTTGCAGGGTGGCCGGACGGTCGATCCACTGGATGTCGACGTGTGCACCTTCGAAGCACCGCTGAGTGCAGCGATACCGTGCGACGCCACGCTCAAGCCGAATGTCGGGTTCCGCGATTCGGTCGACGGCGCGTTCAAGACGCCGACCCTGCGCAACATCGCCCTGACTGGTCCGTACTTCCACAACGGCAGTCGCGCCACGCTCAAGCAGGTCATGGAGTTCTACAACCGTGGCGGCGACCGGCGCGGCGAGGATGCCAACAACACCAGTGGCTTCGAGCATCCGGCGGTGAATCAGCACAACACCTCCAACCTCGATCCGGACATGACGGCGCTGAACCTGACGCCTGACGAAATTGACGCCCTGGTGAAATTCATGGAAGTCGGCCTGACCGATCCGCGCGTTGCCTGGGAACGGGCGCCATTCGATCATCCGTCGCTGGTCATCCCGCAGGGCCACATCGGGGATGAGAATGCCGTGACCCAGCGCCCGGCCAGTCCGAAGGTCACGACTCGTCAGGCAACGGATGCATCGCTGAATCTCAAGCCTTACGGCGCTGAAGGCCGGCCGGCGGCGGAGGGGCCGTTGCAGCCGTTCTACAACGATCTTTGAGTGGAAATGATCGTCATGGCCATCAAGCATGATGGCCATGACGAAAGTTTCATGCTTCTCAGGCAAAAAACCTTGATTGAAGGCTCAGAAACCGAGGGATTCGGCCGTTAAAGAGACAGCCTGTGATCTGGATCACATTGTGTGTGCTTAACTGGCCACATTGCAGGCACAATGCCATCTCTTTGCCAAGACGGTCGGAGCTTTACCCTTGCCGCGTTCTTCCGCTGTACGTTTCAGTCATTTCATACCTTCACTGCTGTTGTTGCTTGCGGGGTTGGCGGCTGCGTACGTCAAAGACCTCAACGTGTTCTTCACCTCGCTGTTCAACGTGCTGCCAACCCTGGTGCTGTTGCTGGGCGGGTCGTATTGCGCGGTTTATCGACGCCAGCGCGAACTGTTTCTGATGGTCACGGTGTACATCGCCTACTTCCTGCTCGACACCCAGACCGACTATTACCGCGATAACGGCAAGGTGCGCGAAGACGCGGCCGTGGTGTTCCATCTGGTCTGCCTGCTGTTGCCCCTGTTGTTTGGGTTGTTCGCCGCGTGGCAGGAGCGCACGCACTTGTTTCAGGACATGGTGGCGCGGTTTGCCGTGCTGCTGGCGTTTGGCAGCGTGGCGCTGGGGCTTGAGCAAAGCTACCCACAGGCGTTGCTGATGTGGCTCTCGGAGATTCGCTGGCCAGCCCTGCACGGCGCATGGATGAGCCTGATCCAGATGTCCTATCCGGTGTTCCTCTCGGCGTTCCTGTTGCTGGCCTGGCAGTACTGGCGCAACCCGCGACCGCTGCACGCGGCGCAACTGGTGGGGTTGCTCGGAGTGTTCTGGATGCTGCCGAAAACCTTCATCCTGCCGTTTACCCTGAACATCATGTGCAGCCAGGTGATGCTGATGATTGCGGCGGCCGTAGCGCACGAGGCTTACCAAATGGCCTTCCGTGACGAGCTCACCGGCCTGCCGGGCCGTCGCGCACTCAACGAGCGCATGCAGCGTCTGGGGCGCAACTATGTGCTGGCGATGAGCGACGTCGATCATTTCAAGAAATTCAACGACACCCACGGTCACGACGTGGGTGACCAGGTCCTGCGACTGGTGGCCAGCAAGCTGTCCAAAATCAGCGGTGGCGGTAGGGCGTATCGCTACGGGGGTGAGGAATTCGCCCTGGTGTTTGCGGGCAAGACCCTTGAAGAGTGCATGCCGCACCTGGAAGTCATCCGCGAGTCGATCGCGTCCTACAACATCCAGTTGCGCAATCAGGAAAACCGCCCGCAGGACGATCAGCAGGGTCGCCAGCGTCGTGCCGGTTCCGGTGCGTCCAGTGTGTCCGTGACGGTGAGCATCGGCGTCGCCGAGCGTGTGGAGCAGCGTAACCCGGAGCAAGTGCTCAAATCCGCCGACGAAGCGCTCTATGCCGCCAAAGGGGCAGGTCGAAACTGCGTGATGGCGTTCGGTCAGAACCGTCGTGGCGCGGTGCGCATGGACAGCGCCGCAGGTTGAGTGATGACGGCGCATTCAGCGTCTGGACAGTGATTGTGGGGCAGGGTGGCCGGCAGTAGGTTGGAGAAATCTGCTGAAGGAGAAGCCACCATGCCCGAGTACAAAGCCCCCCTGCGCGACATGCGCTTTCTGATCGACCACGTCTTCGACTTCCACACCCAGTACGCGGCCCTCGGCGCCCACGACGCCAGCCCGGACATGGTCAACGCGATCCTCGACGAAGGCGCGAAGTTCTGTGAGAACGTTCTGGCACCGCTCAATCGCAGTGGTGACGAAGAGGGCTGCCATTTCGACAACGGCGTGGTGACAACGCCTACAGGCTTCAAGCAAGCCTTCGCACAATACGTGGAAGGCGGCTGGCACGGTCTGGCGGCAGACCCGGCTTACGGCGGTCAGGGCCTGCCGAGTTCGCTGGGGCTGGTGATCAGCGAAATGGTCGCCTCCAGCAACACTTCCTGGGGCATGTACCCGGGCCTGACCCACGGCGCCATGTCGGCGATCCACGCCCACGGCACCGAGGAACAGAAAAACACCTATCTGCGCAAACTCACAGCGGGCCAGTGGACCGGCACCATGTGCCTGACCGAAGCCCATTGCGGCACCGACCTGGGCATCATCAAGACCCGCGCCGTACCCCAGGCCGACGGCAGTTATGCGGTCACCGGCAGCAAGATTTTCATCTCCGCCGGCGAGCACGACATGAGCGACAACATCATTCATCTGGTGTTGGCCAAACTGCCGGACGCGCCGGCCGGGACCAAGGGGATTTCGCTGTTCATCGTGCCGAAATTCCTGCCGGATGCAGCCGGTGAGGCGGGGGAACGCAACGGCGTTTCCTGCGGTTCGATCGAACACAAGATGGGCATCAAGGCCTCGGCCACCTGCGTGCTGAACTTCGATGACGCCAAAGGCTTCCTGATCGGCGAGCCGAACAAAGGCCTGAACTGCATGTTCACCATGATGAACCACGCGCGCCTCGGCACCGGGATGCAGGGCCTGTGTCTGGGCGAGGCAAGTTTCCAGGGCGCAATCAAATACGCCAACGACCGTCTGCAGATGCGCGCCCTGACCGGCGCCAAAGCCCCGGACAAACCGGCGGATCCGATCATCGTCCACCCGGACGTTCGACGCATGCTGCTGACCATGAAAGCCTTCAACGAAGGCAACCGCGCGCTGACCTATTTCACCGCGCAAATGCTCGATGTCGCGCACCTGAGCCCGGACGCAGACGCGCGTCAGGACGCTGAAGATCTGTTGGCGTTCCTGACCCCGATCTGCAAGGCGTTCATGACCGACACCGGTCTGGAGGTGACCAACCACGGCATGCAGGTGTTCGGCGGCCACGGTTTTATCCGCGAGTGGGGCATGGAGCAACTGGTCCGCGATTGCCGGATCGCGCCGATCTACGAGGGCACCAACGGCATTCAAGCACTGGATCTGCTGGGGCGCAAAGTCCTCGGCAGCCAAGGCAAACTGCTGCGCAACTTCACCAAGATCGTCCACAAGTTCTGCGCCGCCAACGCCGGGCATGCGCAACTGGGCGGGTTTGTGGCGCAACTCGATAGCCTCAACCAGCAGTGGGGCGAGCTGACCATGCAGGTCGGCATGGCCGCGATGAAGAATCCGGATGAAGTCGGCGCCGCGTCGGTGGATTACCTGATGTACAGCGGTTACATCGTCCTCGGCTATCTGTGGTTGCGCATGGCGCTGGTCGCCCAGGCACAGCTGGAGTCGGGCGAGGGTGATGGCGATTTCTGCCAGGGCAAACTGGCGACGTGCGAGTTTTACTTCAAGCGGTTGTTGCCACGTACTGCGGCGCATCGCGCGGCGATCGAGGCGGGCAGTGATTGCCTGATGAAATTGCCGGCGCAGTTGTTCTCGCTGTAACACGCCACTGTTAAACAAAAGAGCCCGCTGATTGCGGGCTTCTTTATGGCTGATTGCTGGTGACTAAAAATAACAAATCAGTCACCGCCTGACTCTATGTGTCGCAAAAGTTGTTGGGTTACACTCCAGCTCAACGAAATCACCTTTCCACGAATCACCTGTTTAGATCTTTGCGAGGTTTGCCATGGCTGACTACAAAGCGCCGCTGCGCGATATGCGCTTCGTCCTCAATGAAGTGTTCGAAGTCGCCAAACTCTGGGCCGAACTGCCGGCCCTGGCCGAGACTGTCGACGCCGAAACCGTCGAAGCCATCCTCGAAGAGGCCGGCAAGGTCACCAGCAAAAGCATCGCGCCCCTGAGCCGTGCGGCCGACGAAGAAGGCTGCCACTGGGCCGACGGTGCCGTCACCACGCCGGCCGGTTTCCCACAGGCCTATCAGACTTATGCCGAAGGCGGCTGGGTCGGTGTTGGCGGTGATCCGGAATACGGCGGCATGGGCATGCCGAAAGCCGTGTCGGCCCAAGTCGAAGAAATGGTCAACTCCGCCAGCCTGTCCTTCGGTCTGTATCCGATGCTGACTGCCGGCGCCTGCCTGTCGATCAACGCCCACGCCAGCGAAGAGCTGAAAGCCGCTTACCTGCCGAACATGTACGCGGGGATCTGGGCCGGTTCCATGTGCCTGACCGAGCCGCATGCTGGCACCGACCTGGGCATCATTCGTACCAAGGCCGAACCTCAGGCGGACGGTTCCTACAAGGTCAGCGGCACCAAGATCTTCATCACCGGCGGTGAGCACGACCTGACCGAAAACATCATCCACCTGGTGCTGGCCAAGCTGCCGGACGCGCCGGCGGGGCCGAAAGGCATTTCGCTGTTCCTGGTGCCGAAGTTCATGGTCAACGCCGATGGCAGCCTGGGCGCGCGCAATCCGGCGAACTGCGGTTCGATCGAACACAAGATGGGCATCCAGGCCTCCGCCACTTGCGTGATGAACTTCGACGAAGCCGTGGGTTACCTGGTCGGCGAGCCGAACAAAGGCCTGGCTGCGATGTTCACCATGATGAACTACGAGCGTCTGGGTGTCGGTATCCAAGGCCTGGCTACCGGCGAGCGCTCGTACCAGAACGCCATCGAATACGCCCGCGACCGCCTGCAAAGCCGTTCGCCGACCGGCGCGCAGAACAAGGACAAGGTTGCCGACCCGATCATCGTCCACCCGGACGTGCGTCGCATGCTGCTGACCATGAAAGCCTCGAACGAAGGCGGCCGTGCGTTCTCCACCTACGTGGCGATGCAACTCGACACCGCCAAGTTCAGTGAAGACGCTGCCACCCGTAAACGTGCCGAGGACCTGGTTGCCTTGCTGACGCCAGTGGCCAAGGCGTTCCTGACCGATCTGGGTCTGGAAACCACTGTCCATGGCCAGCAGATCTTCGGCGGCCACGGCTACATCCGCGAGTGGGGCCAGGAGCAACTGGTGCGTGACGTACGCATCACCCAGATCTACGAAGGCACCAACGGCATTCAGGCGCTGGACCTGGTGGGTCGCAAGATCGTCGGCAGCGGCGGTGCGTTCTACAAACTGTTCGCCGACGAGATCCGTCATTTCACCGCGACCGCCAGTGCCGATCTGGGTGAGTTCACCAAGCCGCTGAATGACGCCGTCGACACCCTCGACGAACTGACCTCGTGGCTGCTGGACCGGGCGAAAACCAATCCGAACGAAATCGGTGCGGCGTCGGTCGAGTATCTGCAGGTGTTTGGCTACGTGTCCTACGCCTACATGTGGGCGCTGATGGCCAAGGCATCGCTGGGCAAAGAAGCGCAGGACGATTTCTACGCGAGCAAACTCGGCACCGCGCGGTTCTATTTCGCCCGTCTGCTGCCGCGGATTCACTCGTTGAGCGCGTCGGTGAAGGCCGGCAGCGAGTCGCTGTTCCTGCTGGATGCCGGGCAGTTCTGATGATGTAACGTCATGTAAGCAATCTCTTACATGACGTGCTGCTGTTCTCCCATAGGCGCAGATTGGATCCAGAGCTAATCTACATTTCATGGACGTCGCGCAGGAAGCGCAAAGCAACAACACGGACACGTAGGATTCTGCCAGGGTGGCGGAGTGAAATGGATGTCAGGGAAACAGTCTGCAAAGCCCCGCTTCGGCGGGGTTTTCTTTTGCCCGTAGAAAAGTTTTCAGCTCAGCGGATCCATGGCCGGCGTGCCTTTGAGCGGTTTGTCCTCGCGCTGCATCACTTCCTCCAGCAAGGTTCGCAGCAAGGCCAATGGCGCCTGCTGGCGTTGTACGTCGCGACACACCAGCCCGACCTTCAGCGGCACACGCGGCTCACTTAGCGGTTTCCACAGCAGATCCTGATCGTCGTACTCCTTTTGCGAACGACCGGGCAGCACCGTCGCCAGACGTGTGTGCGGCAGGCTGTCGAGAATCCCCACCATGTTGTTCAGTTCCGCCTGCACTTGCGGGCGACGTCCGAGGCTGGCCAGTTGCGCCTGCCAGATCTGGCGGATCTGGAATTCTTCGCCCAGCAGCAACATCGGCAGTTCGGCGGCCTGGCTCATTGAAACCTTCTTGAATTCACGCAGCGGATGATCCGCCGGGATGACCAGCGTCAGTTCATCTTCGTACAGCATCACGCCGTGCAGCCCGGGCTGGCGTGGCGGCAGATAACTGATGCCAATGTCCAGCGAGCCATTGAGCAGGCGCCGCTCGATCTCCAATCCGGTCAGTTCATAAATCTGTACTACCAGATGCGGCTGGGCCTTGCGCACCCGTTCCAGCATTTGCGGCACCAGACTGGTGTGCACGGTTTGCAGTACGCCAATCGCCAGCGTGCGCAGCGCCTGCCCCTTGAAGTTGCCCAGCGCCTCACGCGCGCGTTGCATGCCGTCGAGCAGTGGCAGGGCGTGGTTGTACAGCGTATGGGCGGCGAGGGTCGGCAGCAGGCGCTTGCTGCTGCGTTCGAACAGGGTGACGTCGAGGTTCTGTTCCAGATGGCGGATCTGCTGGGACAGCGCAGGCTGGGAGATTGACAGGCGCTCGGCGGCACGCCCGACGTGACCTTCTTCGTAGACCGCGACGAAATAACGCAGTTGTTTGAAATCCATAAGTAACACTTATCGAAAATGCTGGGAAATCGAAATGGCCGGCGGCCGTGTGTGAGCCTAGTCTAACCGCATCCACGGGGCTTACAGGGCCGGAAAGGGCAATGACCAGCAATTGTTTCGATAACGATTACATAGGCAGTTCAAAAAACCTCCAGCGAGGCTTTTTGCAATGAACCTGTTCAGCCTGCGGCGCCAGACACCAAGCCTCGATGACCTGGCTTTTGAAACCCATGAATCGGATGCCGCTGATGGCCTGAATGCCGAGCGGCTGATGCCCAGCGTCGAACGCCCGCAACAGGTGTTTGTTCGCGGCCAGGGTTCCTGGTTGTGGGACAGCAATGACCGCGCCTATCTGGACTTTTCCCAGGCCGGTGGCGCCAACAGCCTCGGTCACAGCCCTTCGGCACTGGTCAAAGCCATCGCCAGCCAGGCCCAGGCCCTGATCAACCCCGGCTTCAATCTGCACAATCGCGGCATGCTCAGCCTCGCCGAGCGTCTGTGTGCCAGTACCTCAAGCGATCAAGCATATTTGCTCAACAGTGGCAGCGAAGCCTGTGAAGCCGCAATCAAGCTGGCGCGTAAATGGGGTCAACTGCATCGCGGCGGCGCCTCGCGGATCATTGTCGCCAGACAAGGTTGTCACGGACGTAGTCTGGCGACGATTTCGGCGTCGGACAGTTGCAACCTGCACAATCGCTTTGCGCCGCTGCTGCCGGGCTTTGATCTGGTGCCGTTCAACGACCTGCCAGCGCTGCATGCCGCGGTCGATGCGCAGACCGTGGCGATCATGCTCGAGCCGATCCAGAGCGATGCCGGTGTGATTCCTGCGACTGAGCATTACCTCAAGGGAGTCGAGCGCCTGTGCCGTGAGCTGGGGATTCTGCTGATTCTCGACGAGGTGCAGACCGGCATCGGCCGCTGCGGCACCTTGCTCGCCGAACAGTCCTACGGCGTGCGCGCCGATATCGTCGTGCTCGGCAAAGGCCTCGGCGGTGGCGTGCCACTGGCTGCATTGCTGGCGCGAGGCAAGGCCTGCTGTTTCGACTCCGGCGAGTTGGGCGGTACTCATCACGGCAACGCGCTGATGACCGCTGCAGGGCTGGTGGTGCTCGACAGCGTGCAGGACCGCGCATTCCTCGAACAGATCCGGGACAACGGCCAGCATCTGCGCGAAGGGCTCGCTCGTCTGGCCCATCGTTATGAACATGACGAGTTGCGCGGGCAAGGGCTGTTTTGGGGACTGACCCTGTCGGAAGATTCCGCCGAGGCCGTCGTCAAAGCGGCGTTCCATGAAGGCTTGCTGCTCAACGCCCCGCAGGCCAACTGCCTGCGCTTTACCCCGGCGCTCACCGTCAGCAAGGCCAATATCGACGAAATGCTTCTGCGCCTGGCGCGCGCCTTCTCCCGGGTACGTACTGCGCAACTGCAATGCCGCAAAGGGATTGCCGTCTGACCTGAAGTTTCCCACCCGAATTCAAGAACCGTCTCGCGGTATAACGCACGCCCCACGCCTGATTCTTTTGGCGTGGGGCGTTTTTTTGTGGCCGGGTAATGGCAATCAGATGGCGTGATTGCGGTTTGCACTGAACCCTGACAAACGGCACAGGTCGATTAGCTTGTATGGCTCAGTCGAGCCAACCCCCAATCAGGAGCTGCCCCATGGACTTCATTCGAATCATCATCGCCATTCTGTTGCCGCCACTGGGTGTGTTTCTGCAGGTCGGGTTCGGCGGTGCGTTCTGGCTGAACATTCTGCTGACGCTGTGCGGTTACATCCCGGGGATCGTGCATGCGGTGTACATCATCGCCAAGCGCTGAGTTTCAGTCCGCCAGGCCCATCACTCGCCGGTAGAAGCGCCACTCCTGCTCCAGCGCATGGGCCTGATTGACGGCCCGGCGGAAGCCGTGACGTTCGTCGGCGTAGTAATGCGCTTCGACCTCGATGCCGTTGTGCTCCAGGGCTGCGACCATGTCGCGGGTCTGTTGCGGCACAACGACGGCGTCCAGTTCACCCTGAAAGAAAATCACCGGTACGCGAATATTGCCTGCATGCAGCAATGGTGTGCGGGCCGCGTAGCGTTCGGCATCCTGCTCGGGATCGCCGATCAGCCAGTCCAGATAATCGCCTTCGAACTTGTGTGTCGCGCGGCCCAGGGCGACCGGGTCACTGACGCCGTACAGGCTGGCGCCAGCGCGGAACACCTGATGGAACGCCAGGGCACACAACGTCGTGTAACCACCGGCGCTGCCGCCACGGATGAATGCACGCTCGCCGTCGATCATGCCGCGTTCAGCCAGATTGGCCACCACTGCGCAAGCATCCTCGACATCCACTGCGCCCCAACTCAGATGTAGCGCCTGTCGATACTCCCGGCCATAGCCGCTGCTGCCACGGTAGTTGAGGTCGGCGACGGCGAAGCCGCGTTGCGTCCAGTACTGGATGCGCGGGTCGAGCATCGGGTAGCACGCCGATGTCGGGCCGCCATGGATGAACACCACCAGTGGCGGTTTCTCATCGCCATTCGTGGTCGGGTAAAAGAAGCCGTGAGCCTCGCCCGAACCGCTGGGATAGCGGAGGGTTTGCGGGCGGCTGATGCGCTCGGCAGGCAGCGGTGCAATGCCGCCGGCCAGCACTTTCACTTCACGCGACTCGCGATCGATGGCGAGTACCGCTGAAGGGCTGATCGGTGAGGCGGCGATGCAGTAAATGAACTGATCATCGACAGCCAGATGACGGAAGCGACTGTAGTCCCCGGTGAAGTCTTCGCCGTTGAGTGCCAGACGACCAAAACCGCCTTCGCTCCAGCTCGCCAAAAAGCCTTCGTCGATGGGCAGCCAGGTGCAGCCACCAAGTTGCCATGGGGCCGGCGCGTGATCGGCTGCGGCACAGGGTAGCGGTTGCAAGCCGTCTACAGACTCGCTCCACGGCTGCCAATATCCGTTAAGGTCGGTCAGGTAGCCCAGTCGGCCATTGGCATCGAAGCGCGGTTGCTGGATCGACTCTTCAAGCGTTTCACCGGCCACGCAACGTGGGGCAGAAAATCCATTACCTGTGCGCTCGGCGAGCATCAAACGGGTGGACGTCCACGGTTGATGCGGGCGGCTCCACTCGATCCACGCGAGGCGCTGGCCATCCGGGCTGATGATTGGTGCCGCGTAGAAGTCCGCACCTTCTGCCAGTAAATGCTGGGTGCCGTCCGCGAGATCAATGGCAATTAGCCGATGGCGATCACCGTTCTCTTCAACGGCCAGCACCTGCCCGTTGGCAAAGTGCAGATCACCATATCGGCACTCGCCCGACGTCAGAACCTCGGGCTCTCCATCCAACGTCTGGCGATACAGCTGTTGATCCGCCTCGTTGACGAAAACCAGTCCATCAGGCGTCAGACAAAACGCCCCACCACCATATTCGTACACCCGGCTGCGCACGCTGAAACCCGCAGGCGTCAGACATTTCGCCGCGCCATCGCGCCAGTGCCAGATCCGGCATGCGGCGTCTGCGGGGCGGTATTCATTCCAGAACAAGCCATGGGCACCGAGCTGCAATTCGGCGAAGTCCACACCTGCAGCAACCGCGGCAGTGGCGCTGAAAGGCTCAGCCTTTGGCGATGAGGCGCGAGTTTCGTTCATTGCGAAAGGCCAGTTGTTCGATGGTCTGGGTGGCGTGCTCGGCTTCTTCGCGGGCCTTGAGGATCACACCGTGATGTTCGGACTTGCTGCACACCGGGTCGGCATTGCTGGCATCGCCCGTGAGCATGAACGCCTGGCAGCGGCAGCCGCCGAAGTCCTGTTCTTTCTCGTCGCAGGAGCGGCACGGCTCGGGCATCCAGTCATAACCGCGAAAGCGGTTGAAGCCGAACGAGTCGTACCAGATGTGCTGCATGCTGTGGTCGCGGACATTGGGAAATTGTACCGGCAGCTGTCGGGCGCCATGACAGGGCAGGGCGGTGCCGTCCGGTGTGACCGTCAGAAAGATGCTGCCCCAGCCGTTCATGCAGGCCTTCGGGCGCTCCTCGTAATAGTCCGGGGTGACGAAAATCAGCTTGCACGGATGCCCTTCGGCTTCCAGTTTGGCGCGGTATTCATTGGTGATGCGTTCGGCGCGGACCAGTTGTTCCTTGGTCGGCAACAGGCCGACACGATTGAGCTGCGCCCAGCCGTAGAACTGGCAGGTGGCGAGCTCGACGAAGTCCGCTTCGAGCGCGATGCACAGCTCGATGATGCGGTCGATCTTGTCGATGTTGTGCCGATGGGTGACAAAGTTAAGCACCATCGGATAGCCGTGTGCCTTCACGGCGCGGGCCATTTCCAGTTTCTGCGCGAAGGCCTTTTTCGAGCCGGCGAGCAGGTTGTTCACTTGCTCGTCGCTGGCCTGGAAACTGATCTGGATGTGGTCGAGCCCGGCCTTCTTGAAGTCGCTGATCTTCTGTTCGGTCAGGCCGATGCCGGAGGTGATCAGGTTGGTGTAGAAACCCAACTGGCGCGCTTCACGGATCAGCTCGGCGAGGTCCTGGCGCACCAGCGGTTCGCCCCCGGAAAAGCCCAGTTGCGCCGCGCCCATCTCCCGCGCTTCGCGAAATACCTTGATCCACTGCTCGGTGCTCAGCTCTTTGCCCTGCTCGGCGAAATCCAGCGGATTGGAGCAGTACGGGCATTGCAGCGGGCAGCGGTAAGTCAGCTCGGCGAGCAGCCACAGCGGCAGGCCGACTTCCGGTTTGGCCGGGACTTGCACCGATGACTCAGGCAAGTTCGATCCAGTGCTGCGCACGGGCAACCTCCATGAATTGCTCGATGTCGTCACCGAGCTCGGGCACGCCGGGGAACTGTCTGTCGAGTTCGGCGATGATCGCCGCGACATCCCGTTCACCGTCGATCAGACCGCCGATCAGCGCGGCGCTTTCATTGAGTTTGATCATGCCTTCCGGGTACAGCAGCACATGGCCTTTCTGCGCCGGTTCGTACTGAAAGCGGTAGCCGGGACGCCAGGTCGGGGTCTTGCTGCGGTCGAAACTCATAAGGCGATTCCTTTATGCCAGACCCGTTGATCGGTGACGCTGTGATACGGCGGGCGGTTCAGTTCGTAGGCCATGCTCATGGCATCGAGCATGCTCCAAAGGATGTCCAGTTTGAACTGGAGAATTTCCAGCATGCGCTCCTGACCCTCGCGGGTCTTGTAGTGCTCCAGCGTGATCGCCAGACCATGCTCGACATCGCGCCGGGCCTGACCGAGACGGGTGCGGAAATATTCGTAGCCGGCCGGGTCGATCCACGGGTAATGCTGCGGCCAGCTGTCGAGACGCGACTGGTGGATCTGCGGCGCGAACAGCTCGGTCAGCGAGCTGCTGGCGGCTTCCTGCCAACTGGCGCGGCGGGCGAAGTTGACGTAGGCGTCGACGGCGAAGCGCACGCCGGGCAGCACCAGTTCCTGGGAACGCAATTGATCCGGATCGAGACCGACGGCCTGGCCGAGGCGCAGCCAGGCTTCGATACCGCCGTCTTCACCGGGCGCGCCGTCGTGGTCGAGCAGGCGCTGAATCCATTCGCGGCGGATCTCGCGATCCGGGCAGTTGGCGAGGATCGCCGCGTCTTTCAGGGGGATGTTCACCTGATAGTAGAAACGGTTGGCGACCCAGCCCTGGATCTGCTCGCGGGTGGCCCGGCCTTCATACATCGCCACGTGATACGGGTGATGAATGTGGTAATAGGCGCCCTTGGCGCGCAGGGCCGCTTCGAATTCGGCGGGGGACAGCGGGGTGTCGGTCATTGCGGTTCTCCGGGGCATTCGTTACAGGACAATGCTCATGCCGTCATACGCCACTTCAACATTGCGCCGAACCAGTTCCGCGCGCTCCGGGGAGTCTTCGTCGAGAATCGGGTTGGTATTGTTGATGTGAATAAGCACCTTGCGCTGCTCGGGAAGCTGTTCCAGCACTTCGAGCATGCCGCCGGGGCCGTTCTGCGCCAGGTGGCCCATTTCGCGGCCGGTGCGGGTGCCGACGCCACGGCGCTGCATTTCATCGTCGTCCCACATCGTCCCGTCCACCAGCACGCAGTCGCTGCCGGCCATGATGTCCAGCAACGGCGCGTCGACCTTGCCCAGGCCCGGGGCATAGAACAGTTTGCCGCCGGTGCTGAGGTCTTCGACGATCAGGCCAATGTTGTCGCCCGGGTGCGGGTCGAAACGGTGTGGCGAATAGGGCGGTGCGGCGCTGCGCAACGGCAGCGGGGTGAAGCGCAGGTTCGGGCAGGCGGCGACGGTGAAGCTCTGGTCGAGTTCGATGCGGTTCCAGTCCAGCCCGCCGTTCCAGTGCTTGAGCATGGTGAACAACGGGAAACCGGTGCTCAGGTCTTCGTGGACCATGTCCGTGCACCAGACCTGATGCGGGCAGCCTTCGCGCAGGCTGAGCAGGCCGGTGGTGTGGTCGATCTGGCTGTCCATCAGGATGATCGCGCTGATGCCGGTGTCACGCAGGGCTCGGCCCGGTTGCATCGGGGCGAAGCCCTGAAGCTGCGCGCGGATGTCCGGCGAGGCGTTGCACAGCACCCAGTTCACGCCGTCATCGGAGATGGCGATGGACGATTGGGTGCGGGCCTTGGCATTCAGGCTGCCGTCGCGAAAACCGGCGCAATTGACGCAGTTGCAGTTCCACTGCGGAAAACCGCCACCGGCGGCCGAACCCAGAATCTGGACGAACATGAACGCTCCATCATTTCAACGCTGAAAATAAAACGCCCCGGCGAGCCGAGGCGTTGCACTGCAGTGTTCTGCTTGAGGCAGGACTCAGCGGCTGGCGAAGTACATGGTGACTTCGAAGCCGATGCGCAGGTCGGTGTAAGCAGGTTTGGTCCAGGCCATCGGGTGACTCCTTTTTCAGGTGGGTGAGATAGCGCTATCCATAGGTATAGTCCACGGCAGCGCAGGGATGTTCCAAATAGTTAGGTGGCTATGTTACTCAAAATTTCAGGGGGTTGGCCCGTGAATCTTTGAGAAAGCTCCTTGCAGCCCCGGTAATGATCATTTTGCCGCTTGCCAGGGCGTGCCCGGCGCAAGGTTGTTGGACAGGCCGTGCCAGCCGCCCTCGGCGCGGATCAGGCGTTGTACGGCGGCCAGTAATGCCGGGCGATCCAGTTGAGCGATGGCGCAGCGCAGTTGTGCCAGATAATCCGACGAGTGGCCGGCGAGTCGGGCCTGCCACAGGAACTCGGCCGCAGCTTTGCCGGACAGGACGCTGTCATCTAACTGATCGGCAAGCGTCTGGCGTTGCTGGGTGAGGCTGGCGTCATCGAGTTGTTCGATCAGGGCTGGCAGGCCATCGAGAAACTGCTGAATGTGGTCGAGCAATTGCGCGGCGGTAGCCGAGGGCGATTGCACGCCGAACAGCAATCCGCTCTGGCCATGAATCTGACGCAACCCGCTGAACACCGCGTAACCGAGTTGCAGTTCGACTCGCAGGCGTTGGTAGAAAGGTGTCTGGCACAGGTGCGCGAGCAGGCGCCACGCGGCTTCATCGGCGATTTCGTGGCTGGCGGTCGGGCAGAACAGCAGCAAGGCGTGTTCGCTGGAGTCGCTGTCGATTTGCTGCCACAGGTATTGGGCATTGGTTGCCCAGGGGGCGGGCAATTGACTGTCCGGGATGCCGGGGATGCGGCTCAGGGCCAGGCCCATGGCGGATTGGGTCTGTGGGTTGAGTCCCAACGCCAGGCCGTCCCAGCGCGAAGTTGTCCACAGGTGCGTGGCATTGTCAGACGTCGTTCGCGATTGCAGGACGTGTTCGGGTAATGCCTTGAGCAATTGGCGAATCGGCATCAACGGAGTTTCCGGTTCACTTCGCGCGGAATCGGGATCAACTTGCGTCAGATGTTTCAGCGCATGCTCGAGGACGCTGGGCAATATGTCCTGCAGACCGGTCACCTTCAATAGCCACTGATTGCCCGTGGTGCTGAACGAAAGCTCGACCCCGGCCTGGCGTGCTTCATCCGACACTTCCCGCAGACTGCGTTGCAGTTTCGCTTGCAGCTCGGCCGTGGCCGCCGCTTCCATCTGCCAGCGCACATACACCGCACCTTCGTCAGCGTTATCCGGCAGCGCCTGGCTGAATTGCATCGGCGAGCGTTCACGACGGCTGCGCGAGCGATCCTGAGCGAACGTGCGCAGGCCACGGTGGGCGCTGGTCTGGCCGCGGATCAGGCCGGCGTTGGCCAGCGGTTCGGCTGTACGCAAAAACGGGTTGGCGGCGGGCAGATGCCAGTGGCCGCTGAAGTTATCCACAGTGCCAATTTTGCCGAGAATCTCTTTGAGCGCCGCAACGGCCGATTCGGACAAGCCGCTTTCGAGTTGTTCGCTGTCGAGTCGCGCCAGATTCAGTGCACCGCTGACTTGCTGCTGACGTTGAAGCTGCGCCGCATATTCCTCACGCAATACCGGCCAGTCCTGCTGTGCGGCGAAGAAACTCAGCCAATCCAGCCATTGCTCGCGAATGGCATCGAGTGACCCGCAGGGTGCAGTGAACTGAAGATGCAGCAAGGCTTGCCCTGCGAACTGGTACTGCACGCAGGCCTGCAAACCATTCGCGAGACCCTGCTGCTGCAAATGCGCGAGCAATCCACCGGGTTTGGCGCTGTTCAACCAGTGACAGAGAAACGCCAACGCTTCGGCCGACGACTCCGGCAGATCCTCCAGCGCAAACAGCAGATTGCCGCGCCGCTCGCCGACCTGTTGATAACTTGTCTGTGGGTTGTCCATCAAGCGAGCTGGGGCTGCCTGTGCAGTTTTATCCCCAGCGGTCAGCGCGGCGGCAAACTGCTCGGCCAGCACTCGCAGCTCTTCAATGCTCTGCGACCCGACCAGACTCAGGGTCATCTGCCCCGTGCGGTAAAACTGCTGATGGAAGTCTTTCAGTGCTTGCTGAAACTCCGCTTGTTCTACTGGCAGGCTGTCGCGGTTCCCTGCATGAAAGCCGCGCAACGGATGCTCTGCTGACAATCCCTCGAACAGCGCCTCTTGCTGCTGAGCTTTGGCGTCCTGGGACCACGCGACAAACTCTGCCTGCAACACTTCCCGTTCCCGCAACTGATCGTCCGGATTCATACGGGGATGGGTGAGCATGTCTGACAGACGCTCCAGCCCACCGTTGAAGGACGCTGGCGGCAACTCAAAGAAGAAATCGGTGGTGCGCTCGCGGGTGCTGGCATTCACCTGGCCGCCGTGACCTTGCACGTAGGCCATCAGCCCTTGGCTTGCAGGAAAACGCTCGGTGCCGAGAAACAGCAAATGCTCAAGGAAATGCGCCAGTCCCGGCCACGCCAACGGCACGTCATGACTACCGGCAGCCACCCGCAACGCGGCGGCGCTGCGCTTCAGGCCGGGCACGTGACGCAGGGTCACGCGCAAGCCGTTGGCCAGGGTTTCGGTGTGGGGGCGGGGATGAGTCGGCGCAGGCATGGGCACTTCCAGAACAGTGAAGTGCCAATGCTAGCGGATTAGCGCTTGTTGAGCGCGTCGTAAAGTTCGGGGCGGCGGTCGTTGAAGTAGCGGTTGGCGCTGCGGGAATCGACCATCAACTGGCGATTGAGCTCACCGACGATCAGTGCTTCATCCAGTCCGGCCTGGGCGATGCGGCTGCCATCCGGCGCGGCGATGCTGCTTTGTCCGCAGTAATGGATATCGCCTTCATGGCCGCAGTAGTTGGCGTAAGCCACGTAGCACTGGTTTTCGAAGGCGCGGGAGCGCACAGAAACGTCAGCAATGAAATCAAAAGGAATCATGTTCGCCGTCGGCACCAGAATCAGCTCGGCACCTTCAAGGGCCAGGCGCCGGGCGTTCTCCGGGAACTCCAGGTCGTAGCAGATCAGGAACCCGAGCTTCCAGCCGTTGAGTTCGACGATAGGAAACTCGCCATCGCCGGGGCTGAACATCGAACGATCCAGATCGCCGAACAGATGCGTCTTGCGGTAATTGCACAGGCGCTCGCCGTTCGAATCGATCAACTGCACGGCGTTGTAAATCTGCTCATCCGCCGTGCGCTCGGGGTATCCGTAGAGAATCGCCAGGCCGGCAGCCTTGGCGATCCGCCCGACTTGTTGCGCCCATTCACCGTTGTAGACCTCGGCCAGCGTCGCGACCGCTTCCTTGCCGATGTTGTAGCCGGTCAGGAACATTTCCGGCACCACCAGCAGGTCGGCGCCTTTGGCCTCCATCGCCAGTTGTTGCAGGCGCTGGAGGTTGGCGGCGGGTTCCAGAGGCAGCGGTGGGCATTGGTAAAGGGCTACACGCATCAGGGATTCCTCTTACTCGGGCAGGGCGATCGGGCCGATGTCGTTGAACACATCACCCGGGCCGGGGTTCTCTTTATGTGTGGACCCGCCGAAGTGCTTCATGATTCCCCACACCGCGTTGAGCGAAGTCTGCACTGCGCCTTCGACCCAGGCTGGCGTCCACGACACGTCGTCGCCAGCGATGAAGATCCCGCGCTGCTCCGCCGGCATGTCGTCCTGCATGAAGTGCGCGTACATGCGCTGGTTGTAGCGATAGTGGCCGGGCAGGGCGCCCTTGAATGCGCCGAGGAAGTGCGGGTCGGCTTCCCACGACACGGTGATCGGATCGCCGATGATCCGCGCGGCGATGTCGACTTTCGGGTAAATCTTCTTCAGTGCATCCAGCGCCAGTTTCACGCGTTTTTCCACCGGGTGCGGGAGCATCTTCAGCGCGTCGCTCATCCACGAGTACGACAAGCAGATCACGCCCGGTTTGTCGTCGCCGTTGTCGAACAGGTAGGTGCCACGGGTCAGGCGGTCGGTGAGGGTCATGCTCATCAGGTCGCGGCCGGTTTCCGGGTCCTTGTCCTTCCAGAACGGCCGGTCGACCATCACGAATGTCTTCGACGATTGCATGTAGCGAGTGCGGTCCAGCGCCATCCACATTTTTTGCGAGAACAGGGTTTCGTCGCATTCGATCTGGGTGGTCAGCAGCCAGCTCTGGCAAGTGGTCAACACGGCGGCGTATTCGCGGGTGTCACCGTTGTTGTCGGTGACCGCGAAACGTCCGTCAGGCGCGTGGGCGATTTTCTTCACCCCGGAGCGCGGCGCGCCATGGTGCAACGATTTCAGGCTGGTGCCTTGCGGCCAGTGCACGCAGCGCTCCGGCGCATGACGCCAGATGCCTTGCGGCACTTGTTCCACACCGCCGACCACCAGGTGCTGGTGATCGTCGCAGTTGGTCATCACCACACGGAAGATTTCCAGCATCGAGTTGGGGAAGTCCGAGTCCCAGCCGCCGGTACCGAAACCGACCTGGCCGAACACTTCGCGGTGATGGAACGACAGCTTGGCGAAGGCTTTCGACGTGGCGACAAAGTCGTAGAACGTGCGGTCGTCCCACAGCGGCACCAGGGTGTTCCACAGTTCTTTGAGGCGTGGCACGTCGCGGTCGCGGATTGCTTGCTGGATATCGGCGAACTGCGAGCCGGCCTCCAGAGCATCAGCCCATGCGTCAGCCACTTCCTGGAACAGTGCAGGAAGATCCTTCAGGCTCTGTGCGTAATGGGTTTTACCTTCCAGGTCGATCACGGTACTGCCGGAGGCCGGCGTCAGCGGGTTGGGGAAAGGCTTGGTCTCCAGACCGAGTTTGTCGACGTAGTGATAGAACGCGGTGGAAGACACCGGGAAGCGCATGCCACCGAGCTCGGCGACGATGCCGTCAGTGCCGTTGAATGCCTGGGAGCGCAAACGGCCGCCAAGCTTCGAGGCCTCATAAACGACGGGTTTCAAGCCCAGTTTCATCAGCTCGTAAGCCGCCACCAGACCTGCAATGCCGGCACCGACGATCGCCACTTCGGCGCCGTGATTATGCTCGGGAATGCTGCCGAGACCGGCCGGGTGTTCGATCCAGTCGTCGAAGGCGAAAGGAAAGTCCGGGCCGAAAATGGTGATCGGTTTCTTACCGTCTGCAGGATGGCGATTGTTCTTGTTCATGGCTGACCTTGCTGGCGACCCGACGCTGGATGCGCGTCTGAGTATAGGAAAAGATGCCAGCCATTCTAGGGAGCGTAGAACACGTTAATAAGACGCAAAGTGTCGTCGTTTTGAGCGTTGGTGCTGCAATCTGACGAATATAATGATCAGACTGGATGTCCGCGATCAATTTTGCTGCTGAGGATGATTGAGGTCGTGGTCTTCTCCACGCCGTCTACGCTGCCGATCTGATCCAGCAATTGATCCAGTTGTTCCGGCGAGTCGGTTCGCAGCCACGCCACATAATCAAATTCGCCACTCACCGCACACAACTGCTGCACCTGGGCCATCGCACTCAACCGCCGCAACACCTCTTTGCCGGAGCGCGGCTGCACCTTGATCCCGACATACGCCTGCAACCCGCCATCCACGACGCGCTGGCCCAGGCGCACGCCATAACCGGTGATGACTTTGGCCTTTTCCAGTCGCGCCAGCCGCGAAGTCACGGTCGTGCGTGCGATGCCCAGTTGCCTGGCCAGCATTGCCACGCTTTCACGGGCGTTGATTTGCAGGGCAGCGATCAGCTGGCGGTCGATTTCATCAAGCACGGGTGGGCGGATGTCGGGCAAGGGCAGGCTCCAGCGGTACGGATCAATGGGGCTGCATGTTACAGGCTCGTCACGCGAGGCGCTTGTGAGCGCTGATTGAATGGCTGGGGTCAGGCAGTCGCTGGGTCGGGGGATTTTACTGAAACAAAAGAACGGACAAATGATTTGACTTGCCTGCTGCCTTTATCAAAAATGGCCTCAAGAGCGCGAAATCCGCTGCCTTGCAGGGCTTCAGCGGACGTAGGTACCTCAGCGATGCTGCAACATCGGTGTAAGGTGAGACCTCTTCATCCCATTTCCTGAGGATGCCAATATCAGGATTCAAATACTCAAGGGGAGCCAACAGGCTCCCCTTTTTGTTTGTCCTGAAGAACGTATCTCTTGTAGAGAAGTTCGCCCTGGCGGTGCTTGTTCATCGCTCTTGCCGGGGCATGCATGAAGTTCCACAGGACGTGTCCGTGCCTGACATCCACCACGACGAGCATGTCATTCTTTGCCTCGTAGGCGTTGATGAAGGCTAGGCGGTATCCGCCGTTGTCGTACAGGATTCTCCAAATTTCAAAAGGTCCCGTCAGCGTATCAATGGCATGCCGAACGTAGCGCTCTCGTGAGTCAGCGCGTTTTTCGACGATGTGGGCGAGTTTGTCCCTCATCACCGCAACGTTTCCGATCGGCGTGAGGATGGTCACTGCCAGTAGCGCCTCGTCGATGAAGCCGAAGTGAGCCAGGAGAATCTTGAGGGCGCCTTGCGCATCGTCTGCCCTTTTTACCTCATCGATTACCGCTGACCGAAACTCCCTGGCCAGCGTTCGCAGGTCGGGCAAAGCTAAGTCGATCCATGTTTGTTGGCCACCTGCTTCTTTGACCAGTGGCGCAGCACTCATGAGCATGAAAGTAATCCTTGGCGGGCAGCGGCGCCCGGAGATTACTCGCTCGGAGAAAAGGCCAACAAGGCCGAAAACTGAGTAGAAACACAGCTTGGGAAATTACCTACAGACCTTGCGGTAGTCTTCCGAACATTGCGTTGTTGAATACCGTAATCGCCAAACGACAGGCGAAAAAAAGCCGCACATATGCGCGGCTTTTTCATGTTTGGTGGGCCCACACGGACTTGAACCGTGGACCAAAGGATTATGAGTCCTCTGCTCTAACCAACTGAGCTATAGGCCCTCAGTAGGCCGCGGATTATAGCGACGGTTTCTCGGCTGTGCTATCCGAAAAATCTGATACGGCTATGCGAAGAAACGTCGCGGCGAATTCCTCGGGTGGCAGCGGCAGGCTGACGATGTAGCCCTGGATCTGTTCACAGCCTTCGGCGGCGAGGAATTGTTGTTGGGCCTGGGTTTCCACGCCTTCGGCGATCACAGTGAATTGCATGCTGCGGCCCAAGGCGATGATGGCGCGGACAATCGCCGCGTCGTGCGGGTCGTCGGGCAGGCCACGGACGAAAGACTGGTCGATCTTGAGGATGTCCAGCGGCAGGCGTTTGAGGTAGCTCAGCGAAGAATAACCGGTGCCGAAGTCGTCGATGGCCAGCTGCACGCCGAGGTGTTTGAGTTGATGCAGCACCGCCAGGGCTTCTTCGGCCTGGCTCATGATGAAGTTTTCGGTAATTTCCAGTTGCAGTAAATCCGGCCTGAGGCGGTTGTCCTTGAGCAGTTGTTCGATGCGTCCGAGCAGGTTCGGCTGGCGCAGCTGTGCGCCGGCGAGGTTGACCGACAGTGGGCCCAGGGATTCGTAAATCTGGTTCCACTCGAACATCTGCCGGCAGGCGGTTTCCAGCACCCAGTCGCCGATTTGCAGGATCATGCCGTTCTCTTCCGCCAACGGTATGAAGTGCTCCGGAGGCACTTCGCCGAAGGTCGGGTGACGCCAGCGGATCAGGGCTTCGGCGCCGACCAGAGAGTGATCGTCGAGGCTGATTTTCGGTTGGTAGTAGAGGTACAGCTCCTCGCGTTCGATAGCCCGGCGCAGTTCATGTTCCAGCGCCACCCGTTCGCTGGCCTGGGCGGTGAGGTCGCGGGTGTAGCTTTCGACGCGGTTGCGGCCCTTGGCCTTGGAACGGTACATCGCCGCATCGGCGTTCTTGATCAGGGTGGCGACGTCACAGCCGTCACGGGGATAAAGACTGGTGCCGATGCTGGCGCTGATGAAAAACTCGTGCTCGCCCGCCTGGAACGGTGCGCCGAAACAGTTCAGCAGTTTGGTGGCAATGTTGTCGGCATCACCGGCCTGTTGCAGCCCTGGCAGCAGGATGATGAATTCGTCACCCCCCAGTCGCGCCACGGTATCGATGTCGCGCAGCTGTTCTTTGAGGCGTACGGCAATGCCCTTGAGCAGCAGGTCGCCAACCGGGTGGCCGAGGCTGTCGTTGATGTGCTTGAAGCGGTCGAGGTCGAGGAACAACACTGCGCCCAGGCTGCCGTTTTCCTGCTGGCTGTTCAGCGCCATCTGCAGACGGCTTTCGAACAGCGTGCGATTCGGCAGGCCGGTCAGCGGATCGTGGTGGGCCTGGTAATCGAGTTTGGCCTGGGCGTGCTTGAGGCTGGAGATATCGGCAAACACCGCGACGAAGTGGGTGATGAACTTGTCGCGATTGCGCACGGCGCTGATGGTCAGCCAACTTGGGTATAACTCGCCATTCTTGCGTCGGTTGGAAATCTCGCCTTGCCAGTGGCCTTCGTCAGTCAATTGATGCCACATCGCCGCGTAAAACGCGCTGTCGTGCAGCCCTGAGGCCAGCAAGCGCGGGGTATGCCCGAGCGCCTCGCTTTCGCTGTAACCGGTGATTTCGGTAAACGCACGGTTCACCGCACTGATGTGCTGTTGAGTGTCGGTGATCAATACGCCTTCAGCGGTGCTCTCGAACACGGTCGCGGCCTGTTGCAGTTTTTCCTGCATCAGGTGGCGCTCGGTGATGTCCCGGGCGATGGTCAGCATGCAGTCTTCGTCGCCGATCGGCAGTGGACGGCTGGACACCTCGCAGAGGCGGATCTGCCCGTCGCTGCGGCGGATGTGGCAGGTGAAATCGCGAACGAAACCATCACGGTGCAGCAGATCAAGCATCTGTTTGCGTTCGTTGAGGTTGACCCAGATCCCCAGATCCAGCGCCGAGCGGTCCACCGACATGGCGCTGTTGAAACCGGTGATGCGGCTGAAACCTTCGTTGACCTCCAGCAGCAGGCCATCGCTCTGACGCGACAGCAGCAGTCCGTCCGGCGAGGCGTGGAAGGCCTTGGCGAACTTCTCTTCGGAGGTTTGCAGTTGTTGCTGGGTTTCCTTGAGTGGAGAAATGTCGCGCACCACCACGACCAGCGCCGGTGTGGTGTCGAGTTCGAACGGTTCGGCAGAAATCAGCCCGGTGAACACCTGGCCATTGTTGCGACGAAAGGGCATCTCCAGGTTGCGGATGCTGCCAGCCTGCAGGCGCTGCAGCAGGCCCGGCCCGACGCCGGGAATGCCCCAGATGTTGAGTTCGGTAGCGGTCTGGCCGATGACTTCTTCAGCTCTCAGCCCGATCTGCTCTTCAAAGGCCTCGTTGACCTCCAGCAGGCAGCCGTCGGACAGCCGTGCAATCACCAGAATGTCCGGGCATTGCTGGAACACCGAGGCGAATTTCTGCTCCGACAGGCGCAATGCTTCTTCGGTGCGCTTGGTTTCGCTGATGTCGATCATCAGGCCGCGCATCACCGGCTCGTGACCGTGTTCGATCAGGCTGACGATATCGCGCACCCACAAGCAACGGCCGTCAGCGGTGATCACCCGATAATCGAGGCTGTGATCGCGCCCGGCAAGGACTTCGTGATCGCAGAAGCTTTGCGCGCGGGTCAGGTCTGCCGGGTGGATGATGTTGCGCCAGAAGCCCGGTATCAGCCAGTGCGACAGTGGATAACCGAGCAGATCCTCGGCGTGGGGCGAAACGTAGCTGTAGGTGAAATCGCTGATTCGCGCTTCCCAGGCGATGGCCGACAGGCTCTCCACCAGTCCGCGATAGTGGTATTCGCTGCTGCGCAGTTCCTGCTCGAGGTCTATGCGTCGGGCAATTTCCGAGCTCAAGCGGCGGTTGATGCGGATCACCACGGCCAGGATGATCACCAGCAGCAACAGGCCAGGCAAGCCGTAGACCAGCAGATCCGACCAGAATGTCCGATGATCGAGGACGTTGCCTACCCAATGTTCCTGAATGCTGCTGATTTCTTCCGGGGACATGTCGGCCAGGACTTTATCCAGGATGCTCACCAGCATTTTCTTGTCCCGGGGTACCCCCATGGCCAGTTGATAGCGATAGGGGGTTTCGCCGCTGACATACAGCCCGTCGAGCTTGAGCTGGCGCAGGCTCCAGACGCTGGAGGCGAGATCGCCGACCACCGCGTCTACTTCATCTGTGGCCAGGGCCTGCAGGGCCGAGCTGACATTCGGCATGGCGACCAGATTCAGGTCGGGGTGATGGGTGCGCAGCAGTTCGTGAGGGGCATAGTTTTCGACAACGGCGATTTTCAGCCCGTACAGATCCTCGATCTTGCGCGGTTGCGGGCCGCCGACGTGGGCGAGGATGACGATCGGAAAGTCGAGGTAGGGTCGGGTGAAAGCCAGGTAATTCTGGCGTTCCGGGGTGGACATGATGCCCGGCAGCAGATCGATGGTGCCGTTTTTGGCCTGTTCGAGCACCACCGTCCAGCTCACGGGTTCGATCGGTGTCAGTTTGATCGCCAGGCGCTGACGGATCACATCGATATAGTCCGCTGCCAGGCCCTGATAACGGTTCTGATCGTCCCGGAACTCAAATGGCGGCCACGATGCATCGACACCCAGGCGCAAGTCCGGGTGAGCCGCCAGCCAGCTACGTTCTTCATCGGTCAGAGTCAGCGCGTCAGCCGTTGCGGTCCAGATCATCAGTGACAGCAAAAAAAGCACGGACGCCAGTCTGGGCATAACGGTCTCGTTATGGCTCGGGGGAATGTTTCGAGTGTAGACGGGCTGTGCGCGAGGGAAGGGCGGAGCGAGGTATTTAATCTGCCCCATAAACAAAACCCCCGGCCTGGGCCGGGGGTTCTGGTGTCACTCGTCGAGGAAGGAGCGCAGATGCTCGCTTCGCGTCGGGTGGCGCAGCTTGCGCAGCGCCTTGGCTTCGATCTGACGGATCCGCTCGCGGGTCACGTCAAACTGTTTGCCGACTTCTTCGAGCGTGTGGTCGGTGTTCATGTCGATACCGAAACGCATGCGCAGTACCTTGGCTTCACGGGCAGTAAGGCCGGACAGTACTTCGCGAGTCGCTTCTTTCAGGCTCTCAACAGTGGCGACATCGATTGGCGACTGCATGGTCGAGTCTTCGATGAAGTCACCCAGATGGGAGTCTTCGTCATCACCGATCGGGGTTTCCATGGAGATCGGCTCTTTGGCGATCTTCAATACCTTGCGGATCTTGTCCTCAGGCATCTCCATGCGCTCACCCAGCTCTTCCGGGGTCGGTTCGCGACCCATTTCCTGCAGCATCTGCCGGGAAATACGGTTGAGCTTGTTGATCGTCTCGATCATGTGCACCGGAATACGGATGGTGCGGGCCTGGTCGGCGATCGAGCGAGTGATCGCCTGACGGATCCACCAGGTGGCATAAGTCGAGAACTTGTAACCACGACGGTATTCGAACTTGTCCACCGCTTTCATCAGACCGATGTTGCCTTCCTGGATCAGATCGAGGAATTGCAGACCGCGGTTGGTGTACTTCTTGGCGATGGAGATCACCAGACGCAAGTTTGCTTCAACCATCTCTTTCTTCGCGCGGCGGGCTTTCGCCTCACCGATCGACATGCGACGGTTGATGTCCTTGATCTCGGCGATGGTCAAACCGGTCTCGGTTTCCAGCGCGGTCAGCTTTTGCTGGCAACGGATGATGTCCGGTTGCACGCGGCCAATGGCTTCGGCGTACTTGCTCTTGCCTTTGGCCAGGGCGTCGGACCAGCTTTCGTCGACTTCGTTGCCCGGGAACTGGCGCAGGAAATCGGCACGCGGCATACGTGCATCACGTACGCACAATTGCATGATCGCGCGCTCTTGCTGACGCAGACGATCCAGGGCACTGCGAACACGCTCGACCAGGGCTTCGAATTGCTTCGGCACCAGTTTGATCGGCATGAACAGCTCGGCCAGGGCCAGCAACTCGGCAACGGCTGCCTTGTTGTGACGACCGTGCTTTTTCAGCGCCTTGCGGGTGATTTCCATCTGGTCAGCCACGGCGCCGAAACGCTGGGCAGCAATGACCGGATCCGGACCGCTTTCGGCTTCTTCTTCGTCATCGGAAGATTCGGCGTCATCGTCCTCGGAATCGTCGTCCGCTTTCGCGGCTTTCGCATCGATCGGCGGCGGCACTTCGGCGGCTGGCGGCGTGATGCCGTCGTCCGGGTCGATGTAACCGCTCAGAACGTCGGACAGGCGACCGCCTTCGGTGGTGACCCGAGTGTATTCGGAGAGAATGTGGTCAACCGTGCCCGGGAAGTGCGCGATTGCGCTCATCACCTCACGGATGCCCTCTTCGATACGCTTGGCGATTTCGATTTCGCCTTCACGAGTCAGAAGCTCGACCGTACCCATTTCACGCATGTACATGCGCACTGGGTCAGTGGTGCGACCGATATCGGTCTCCACCGCTGCCAACGCAGCGGCTGCTTCTTCCGCAGCGGCCTCGTCGGTATCGGCGTCGGCCAACATAAGGGCGTCCGCATCCGGAGCACTCTCGTGTACGGGGATCCCCATGTCGTTAATCATGCGGATGATGTCTTCCACCTGCTCAGGATCTGAAATATCCTCGGGCAGGTGGTCGTTGACCTCGGCGTAAGTCAGATACTTCTGCTCACGACCCAGTTTGATCAACTCAATAATACGAGACTGCTGTTGCGCTTTTCCGGACATAACACCCTATCCACTGAAGGTCTTGGCGGGCAAAAAACAAGCCGAGGATTATACCTGAGCTATGACCTCACGCGCCAGTTGAGGTCGGGTTTGATGCAGGAACATCCCGTTTAAGCAACTCGAGCAGCAAAGATTTTTCTTCGGCGCTCAAATCGCTTTGACGTGATTTCCTGGAAAGTTGTTCCAGCTTTCGCTCGCGCTGGCGGGCGGACAAGCTAGTTATGGTGTCGAAAAACTGTTGTTCAAGGTTTTCTCCGTTGATCAGCCATTCCTTTTCTGCCAGGCGGGTCAGCAATCGACCCTGCTCGGTGCCGTGCCATCGCGAGATCAACTGAAAAGAGTTTAGCTGAGGATTCTTTTGTACGGCCTCAAGCGAGGCCACCAGAAGCTGGGTGTTGGTATTGTCTTCGTCCGCGAAGTGACCGGCGGTCTCGACTTTCAGGGCCAGCTGCGGGTGGTGGATCACGGTTCGCAGGGCGGCCATGATCGGTGTTTCGACGGCGGCCGGTATCCGTGGGGCACGCGGTTGATCGCGATCACCACCACGTTTGCCATTTTTGTCCCAGGGTTTCTTGTCCCATTTCTTGCCGCCGGCGCCGGATTTCTTCGGCGTCCATTCCTGCTGCGGCACATACATGTCCTGTGCCTGCGGCTGATGGTAGTCGCTGTAGTCCGGTATTGCGTCGTAATCGATGCCTGGATCGTAGGCGGGCGGCGCTTCCTGTGGTGCGCTCTGGGCCAATTGACTGACGGTCTCGCTGCTCAGACCGGTGATTTCGGTCAGGCGCTGACGCATCAGGATGCGCAGGTTGGCCCCCGGCACCTTGTCGATCAGCGGCGCGGCAAGGGTGGCCAGGTGCGCCTTGCCTTCGAGCGAGCGAGGGTCGGCCTCTTCGGTCAGTTGCTGGAAGAAGTAGTCCGCCAGCGGTTGTGCGTGCTGGTTGATTCGCGCCCGGAAGGCGTCGGTGCCTTCGGCTCGGATCAAGGTGTCCGGGTCTTCGCCTTCAGGCAGAAACAGGAAGCGCGCGCGGCGACCGTCCTGCAGGCTGCTCAGTGTAGCTTCCAGCGCGCGCCAGGCGGCGTTGCGGCCAGCCTGGTCGCCGTCAAAACAGAACAATACGTTCGGCACGACGCGAAAAAGACGTTTCAGGTGTTCTTCACTGGTGGCCGTGCCCAGCGTCGCGACGGCATTGCGCAGGCCTTGCTGGGCCAGGGCGATGACGTCCATGTAGCCCTCGACGACGATGATTTCGTCGAGGTTGCGGTTGTTCTTGCGTGCTTCATAAAGGCCGTAGAGTTCCTGGCCTTTATGGAATACCGGGGTTTCCGGCGAGTTCAGGTATTTTGGTTTGTCGTCGCCGAGAACTCGGCCACCGAAGGCAATGATGCGCCCGCGGGTATCGCGGATCGGGAACATCACACGATCACGGAAGCGATCATAGCGTTTGCCGGTTTCGGCGTTCTCGATCAGCAGGCCGGCGTCGATCATGGCTTTCTGCTGCAGAGTGTCGCTGCTCAGGTGCTTGAACAGGTTGTCCCAGCCCGGTGGGGCAAAGCCGAGGCCGAAGTCTCGGGCAATCTCGCCGGTCAGGCCGCGACCTTTTAGGTAGTCCACGGCAGCCTTGCGTGCCGGGTGGCTCTTGAGCGCCTGCCGGTAAAAATCGGCGGCGGCGGTCAGCAGCGGATAAAGCGGCGAATCGGTCGGCTGTCGCGGTTTGTGCGAGCGGCCACCTTCTTCGCGCGGGATTTCCATGCCCGCCGCCTTGGCCAGATCCTCGACGGCCTGGGGAAAGTCCAGGTTGTCGTGATCCATGAGAAAACCAAGCGCGTTGCCGCCAGCGCCGCAGCCGAAGCAGTAATAGAACTGCTTGTCGGGGCTCACGCTGAACGACGGGGTCTTCTCTTTATGAAACGGGCAACAGGCGGTGTAGTTTTTGCCGGCCTTCTTCAGTTGCACGCGCGAGCTGACCACGTCGACGATGTCGGTGCGGTTCAGCAGGTCGTCAATGAAGCTCTGGGGAATCAGCCCGGCCATGGCGTTCTCGTCTGCGCTGTAATGGGTCCGATGCGAAGGGCGGCCGGACGATCATGGTGTGAGGCGCGCAAGATAAAGTGCGGCTCGACCAGTGTCGTTGACGTAATCGCTGTCGGGAAGTGTATCTGCCGAAAATTCACTGACGTTAGTACTCATCAGTCTTCGACTATTTGAAAGTGTTGCGCTGAATCCGCTGACGGCCGGTATGCTGGCCTCGGATAGCTCATGAAACGGGCACGCAAGCAGGTGCCTTGGGCTGATCGTCGTAAGAGGAATCAGTGGGTGTGCTCGTCAGTAGCCTTGAAAGGCTCGTCAGAAAAGACGTGCACCGCTGGCAAAAGAGCCAGGCCTGACGCGGTGAAGCGGATTTGTCTCGGTCGCGTGTGCGGCTTCGACGGTGAAGCATCAAGCGTTTTACGCAAATGCCATAAGCCCGGCTGAGGGCCGGGCTTGGCAGAAGCTTGCTACGATCGTCTGTGTATTAGTACAGACGAACGGCGCGGCGCTGTTCGCGCTGAACTTTCTTGGCGTGACGCTTAACAGCGGCTGCTGCCTTGCGCTTACGCTCAGAAGTTGGCTTCTCGTAAAATTCGCGGCTACGAACTTCAGCCAGTACACCGGCTTTTTCGCAGGAGCGCTTGAAACGACGCAGAGCTACGTCGAAGGGTTCGTTCTCTTTAACTTTGACGGCTGGCATCCAGAGCTACCTTCATTCATTACC
The DNA here is from genome assembly GCF_058789255.1 of Pseudomonas sp. FW215-R2. Lineage (NCBI taxonomy): Bacteria > Pseudomonadati > Pseudomonadota > Gammaproteobacteria > Pseudomonadales > Pseudomonadaceae > Pseudomonas > Pseudomonas sp. FW215-R2. The sequence continues at coordinate 51,172 of NZ_JBYTBO010000002.1, read as the reverse complement.
GGGGTCAACATCCTCGCGGCAAAAGAGCACTTGAAGACGTCGGTTTTTAAGGGTTGCGGATGTTAACCCCTCAACGCTCGGAATGCAAAGCCTCTGATCGAAAACCGCTGGTCGGGGCATCCAGTGGCGACTATTATGCGCGCCTTCGAATTCAGCCTAAACAAGGCGCAAACCCATGCTAGTACTGGGATTAGAAACTTCCTGCGACGAAACCGGCGTCGCTTTATACGACAGTGAACGCGGTCTGCTGGCCGACGCATTGTTCAGTCAGATCGACCTGCATCGCGTCTACGGCGGTGTGGTGCCGGAGCTGGCCTCGCGCGATCACGTCAAGCGCATGCTGCCCTTGATCCGTCAGGTGTTGGCCGAGGCCGACTGCGTGCCGACCGAGATCGACGCCATCGCCTACACCGCGGGTCCTGGCCTGGTCGGTGCTTTGCTGGTCGGTGCTTCGTGCGCTCAGGCGCTGGCGTTTGCCTGGGGCATTCCGGCCCTCGGTGTGCACCACATGGAGGGCCACTTGCTGGCGCCGATGCTGGAGCCAAAGCCGCCGGAATTTCCGTTCGTCGCTTTGTTGGTCTCCGGTGGTCATACGCAGCTGGTTCAGGTCGATGGCATCGGCCAATACAGCCTGCTGGGCGAAACCCTTGATGACGCCGCAGGCGAAGCGTTCGACAAGACCGCGAAGATGATGGGCCTCAACTACCCGGGCGGCCCGGAAATCGCCAAATTGGCGGAGAAGGGCGTCGCAGGACGTTTCACTTTCCCGCGTCCGATGTGCGATCGCCCAGGCCTTGATTTCAGCTTCAGTGGCTTGAAGACCTTTGCCCTCAATACCTGGCAGCAGTGCGTCAGCGCCGGGGACGACAGCGAGCAAGCCCGTTGCGACATCGCGCTGGCGTTCCAGCAGGCCGTGGTGGAGACTTTGACCATCAAGTGCAAGCGTGCGTTGAAGCAGGCCGGCATGAAGCGTCTGGTGATCGCTGGCGGCGTCAGCGCCAACAAGGCGTTGCGTGTATCGCTGGAGAAAATGCTCGGCGACATGAAGGGCGATGTGTTCTATGCCCGTCCAGAATTCTGCACCGACAATGGCGCAATGATTGCGTTTGCCGGTTGCCAGCGTTTGCAGGCTGGCCAGCAGGAAAGCCTGGCGATCAGCGTGCAGGCGCGCTGGCCGATGGAGCAGTTGTCGGCGCTGTGATGAGCGGCGCTCACGTGCGGTATTTAAAAATGCCGTTCGCGCCCGGCAAACAGGTCGCGTAGATTGCCCCGGTGACGCCAGACGATCAGCAGCGTCAGCGTGCTCATCGGCAGCAGCGCCTCCGGTTCCTGCCAGGCCAGTAATGGCAGGGTCAGGGGCGTGGCGATCAGCGCTGCCAGCGAGCTGGTGCGGGTCAGATAGAACGTCAGCAGCCAGGCGCACACGGCCAGCAGCGCGGCAGGCGGATACAGGCCCAGCAGCATGCCGGCCGCCGTGGCAACGCCCTTGCCGCCGCGGAAACGGAAGTACAGCGGGAACAGGTGACCGATCACGGCGCAGACGCCGATCCAGGCCTGATCCTGTAGTGGAAGGCCCGCTGCCGAAGCGATCAGCACCGGCAGCAGGCCTTTGCACAGATCACCCAGCAGGGTCAGGATCGCGAGTTTGCGACCGGCCAGGCGCAGCATGTTGGTGGCACCGGCATTACCCGAGCCACTCATTCGCGGATCCGGATTTCCGGTCAGGCGGCTGAGCAAAATGGCGAAGGACAGCGAGCCGAGCAGGTAGGCGAGGATCGCCAGTAACCAAAACATGCTAACTATTCCGGGCGAGGACGCCCTGATTCTAACGGCGCATTGCGCCCTTGTCGTGCAGCGGAGAAAAGTGCTTGGACAGAGTGTTTATCGAGGGCCTGGAAGTCGACACCGTGATCGGTGCCTACGACTGGGAGCGCGGCATCCGACAGTGCCTGCGCCTTGATCTGAGCTTCGCCTGGGACAATCGCCCGGCTGCAGCCGGTGACGACCTGACCCTGGCACTCGATTACGCCAGTGTTTCCACGCGGATCCAGGCCTTTGCCGAGCAATCCCAGTATCAACTGGTCGAGACCTTCGCCGAGCGTCTGGTCGAAGTGCTGATGAGCGAATTCAAGATTACCTGGGTGCGTCTGAAGCTGACCAAGCCTGGCGCGGTCCCGGCTGCCAAGGGTGGTGTGGGCGTGGAGATCGAGCGCGGATGTCGCTGACTCAGGTCTATCTCGGGCTCGGTAGCAATATCGAGCGCGAAACCCATTTGCGCGCCGGTCTGGATGCCCTGGCCGGTTTTCTGGTGGATATCCGCTGTTCGGCGGTGTTCGAAAGCCAGCCGGTGGGGATCAAGAGTGGGCCTTTCTACAACTTCGTGGTCTCGGCGTTTACCGATCTGCCGTTGATGGAGCTGGATCGTCGGCTGAAATTCATCGAGGCGGATAACGGTCGTTATGCCCCGGATCGCAAGGGGCTGCCGCTGGATATCGACGTCTTGCTGTACGGCGAGCTGGCAGGCAATTTCGACGGGCTGATCCTGCCCCGGGCCGAAATTCTGAAAAATGCCTTTGTGCTGTGGCCGCTGTCGCTGATTGCGCCGGATCGGGTACATCCGGGCGTGGGGAAAAGTTTTGCCACGTTGTGGGCCGAGGCGCAGATCGATCAGGTGTTGGCCCCGGTCGGATTTGAATGGCGCGGTATTCAGCTCACGCCTTCAGATCTGTTGAACTGACTGGAGCCATCGCGAGCAGTCTCGCGATGGCTCCAGATGTTCTCAGGAAGACGCTGATTCCTTGTAAGCCTTCAACGCCTTGAGCCGTTCGCGCTTGAGCGCTTCGCCCAGTTCGGGGCCCTGGAAGCCCTTCTCCAGCAGCGGCTGAGCCGCAACGCCCCGAGCAGCGCTGGCTGCGCCGCGCAGGTAATCCGCCTGTGGATAACTGCGTTGCTCAAGTCCTTTGCGGCCTCGTGCATCCATCTCGCACGCGACGATAAATTCTTCGAAACGCTGCGGTCGGCGATAAACATCAAAGCTCTGCAGCAATTCCAGCAAGGTCGACGCCTTCAGTTCCAGGGCGCGATGACCGTGGGTGTGGTACTGGCCGACCAGCAAGGCCAGTTCCTGACAATCCTTCGGTGCCTTGAAGCGCTCGTTGACGGCTTTGATCAGCTTCAGGCCTTTGTGCTCATGGGCGATATGCCGCGGCCATTCCTCTTCAGGCGTCAGACCTTTGCCGAGGTCGTGCAGCAGGCAAGCCCAGCGCACCGTCAGCGGTTGCTGGTGCAGGGCGGCTTGCTCAAGCACGCTCAGCGTATGAATGCCGCTGTCGATTTCCGGGTGATGGGCTTCCGGTTGCGGTACGCCGAACAATGCATCGACTTCCGGCATCAGCACTTTCAGAGCGCCGCAATCGCGCAATACCTGAATGAACACCTGCGGCTGATTTTCCATCAGTGCGCGGGAAATCTCTTTCCAGCTGCGTTCGGCGGTCAGAGCCTCCAGCTCGCCGGATTCGCTGAGCTCGCGCATCAGTTCCAGCGTCTCGGGCGCCACCTTGAAGCCGAGTTCCGCGTAACGAGCTGCAAAGCGGGCAACACGCAAGACTCGCAGGGGATCTTCGGCGAACGCGGGGGAAACGTGACGCAGGATTCGATCGTCGAGATCGCGCTGGCCGTGATAGGGATCGGTCAGGTTTTGCTGATCGTCCTCGGCCATGGCGTTGATCGTGAGGTCGCGACGGATCAGGTCTTCTTCGAGCGTGACCTCGGGGCTGGCGTGAAAGGTGAATCCGCCATAACCGCGACCGCTCTTGCGCTCGGTGCGGGCGAGGGCGTACTCCTCGCCGCTTTTCGGGTGAATAAACACAGGGAAATCCGCGCCTACCGGGCGAAACCCTTGGGCGAGCATTTCTTCTGCGGTGGCGCCGACCACCACCCAATCGATCTCGGTGACCGGTTTGCCCAGCAGGCGATCACGTACTGCGCCGCCGACCTTGTAAATCTGCATAAAAAACCTCCGTTGGCCCGACAGGATAACCCTTGCGCCGGACTTTCGGAGGCCAGAACGGGATCAAAGATGAATGACGGCCAGATCGAGCCGGCCGTAATCCCCCTCGCCGTGTTCGCTGCGTGGCGGTACATGGTGGGTTTTCATGATCTGGTCGCCCTGCAGGGTTTCCAGATGAATGTCGAAACCCCACAACCGGTGCAGGTGCTTGAGTACCTCTTCGGTGGAGTCGCCCAGCGGTTTTCGGTCGTGCTGCTGGTGACGCAGGGTCAGTGAGCGGTCGCCGCGCCGGTCGATGCTGTAGATCTGCACGTTCGGTTCACGGTTGCCGAGGTTGTACTGCGCGGCCAGGGTCTCTCGGATGATCCGGTAGCCGCCCTCGTCATGAATGGCGGGCACCAGCAGATCGTCCTTCTGGTCGTCATCGAGGATGCTGAACAGTTTCAGGTCGCGGATCACCTTGGGTGACAGGTACTGCAGGATGAAACTCTCGTCCTTGAAGCTGCTCATGGCGAACTTGATGGTCGACAGCCAGTCGGTGCCGGCGATTTCCGGGAACCAGCGACGGTCTTCTTCCGTTGGTTCTTCGCACATGCGCCGGATGTCGCGGTACATGGCAAAACCCAGTGCGTAAGGGTTGATGCCGTTGTAGTAGGGACTGTCGAAACCTGGCTGGAACACCACGCTGGTGTGAGACGTGAGGAACTCCATCATGAAGCCGTCGGTGACCAGACCCTCGTCGTACAGGTCGTTCATCAACGTGTAGTGCCAGAAGGTTGCCCAGCCCTCGTTCATCACCTGGGTCTGGCGCTGTGGATAGAAATACTGGGCGATCTTGCGCACGATCCGCACGATCTCCCGCTGCCAGGGTTCCAGCAATGGCGCGTGTTTCTCGATGAAATACAGGATGTTTTCCTGTGGCTCTGCCGGGAAGCGTGCATTGTCCTTGTCGCTGTATTTGTCCGCGCCCTTGGGGATGGTTCGCCACAGGTCGTTGATCTGCTTCTGCAGATGCTCTTCGCGATCCTTCTGCCGGCGTCGCTCTTCCTCGGCGGAAATCGGGTACGGACGTTTGTAGCGGTCGACGCCGTAGTTCATCAAGGCATGGCAGGAGTCGAGCAGGTCCTCGACCGCGTCGATGCCATGGCGCTCCTCGCATTGCATGATGTACTGCTTGGCGAACACCAGGTAATCGATGATCGAGCTGGCATCGGTCCAGGTGCGGAACAGGTAGTTGCCCTTGAAGAAGCTGTTGTGGCCGTAGCAGGCATGGGCCACCACCAGCGCCTGCATGCAGATGGTGTTTTCCTCCATCAGGTAGGCGATGCACGGGTCGGAGTTGATCACGATCTCGTAGGCCAGCCCCATCTGCCCGCGGCTGTAGGATTTCTCGGTGCTGAGGAAGTGTTTGCCGTAGGACCAGTGGTGATAGCCCAGCGGCATGCCGACCGAAGCGTAGGCGTCCATCATCTGTTCGGCGGTGATCACTTCAATCTGGTTGGGATAGGTGTCCAGGGCGTACCCGGCCGCGATCCGGGCAATTTCGCGGTCGTAGGTCTGGATCAGCTCGAATGTCCATTCGGAGCCGGTGGAAATGGGTTGGCGCTTCTGCTCTTTGGCGGTCATGTCACTAACCTGCGCTGGAAGAGTTCACGGAAGACCGGATAGATATCTCCGGCCGAGACCAGCTGCTGCTGGGCAAAAGTGTCAGAAAAGGCTTCGGCGATGCGTTCGTACTCGTACCACAGGGCCTGATGTTCGCGCGGGGTGATCTCTACGTAAGTGTAGTACTGCACAAACGGCATGATCTGATTGATCAGGATGTCGCGGCAGATCGGCGAGTCGTCGTTCCAGTTGTCGCCGTCGGAAGCCTGTGCGGCGTAGATGTTCCATTCGTTGCTCGGGTAGCGCTCGGCCATGATCTCCTGCATCAGTTTCAGTGCGCTGGAAACGATGGTGCCGCCGGTTTCCCTCGAATAGAAAAACTCTTCTTCGTCCACTTCCCGTGCGCTGGTGTGGTGGCGGATGAACACGACGTCGATCTTGTCGTAGTTCCGCTTCAGGAACAGGTACAGCAGGATGAAGAAGCGTTTGGCGATGTCCTTGGTCGCCTGGGTCATGGAGCCGGAAACGTCCATCAGGCAGAACATTACAGCTTTGGAGCTAGGGTTCGGCTGCTTGATCAGCAGGTTGTACTTGAGGTCGAAGGTGTCGAGGAACGGCACACGGTGGATACGCGCGCTGAGTTTTTCGATTTCGGCTTCGAGATTCTGGATATCGCCGAAGTTGTCCGGTTCTTCGCGTTTCAGGCGGGCCAGTTCTTCCTTGGCTTCGCGCAGTTTGGCGCGGCTGCTGCCGGACAGCGCGATTCGCCGGGCGTGGGCCGAGCGCAGTGTGCGAATGATGTTGATCCGGGACGGGTTGCCCTCGTTGCTGATCCCGGCGCGGACCGTCTTGAAGGTATCGGTGCCGCTCAGGTTGCGTTTGACCAGGTTCGGCAGTTCGAGGTCCTCGAACATGAATTCGAGGAATTCTTCCTGGGTGATCTGGAAGACGAATTCATCCATGCCTTCGCCGGAGTTGCCGGCCTTGCCCGGTCCGCGACCGCCGCCGCCTCCCGGTGGGCGGGCGATGTGTTCGCCTGCGGTGAATTCCTTGTTGCCGGGGTGAACCACGGTCTGCTTGCCGCCACGGCCGTGGTGAAGCACCGGTTCGTCGATGTCGCGACCGGGAATACTGATTTGCTCGCCGTGCTCCATGTCGGTGATGGAGCGCCGGCTGACCGCCTCTTCGACAGCCTTCTTGATGTGGTCACGGTAACGCCGCAGGAAGCGCTGACGGTTCACCGTGCTCTTGTTCTTGCCATTGAGACGTCGGTCGATCACATAGCTCATGACTGCTCCTTAGAAGCTGTCCTGCAAAGGGGCGAGCGGTCATGCAGCGTTGAACCGAATGCCAAGGGACGCACACGCTCCCCCAAGCGCTTTGGGTGCTGCCTGAACCTCGCTACCGCCTTTCGAACACCTTCCAGAGGCTTGTGTAGCAGAAAATGCGTACACAAGCCTCGGGCTGACGACAACCGGTCTGACCGGCCGCGGTTTACTGTGATTTTCTGACCCGCAGATACCACTCGGAGAGCAGTCGTACCTGTTTGTCGGTGTAGCCGCGTTCGACCATTCGTGTAACGAAGTCGTTGTGTTTCTGCTGATCCTCTTTGCTGGCCTTGGCATTGAAGCTGATGACCGGCAGCAGATCCTCGGTGTTCGAGAACATTTTCTTCTCGATGACCACCCGCAGTTTTTCGTAGCTGAGCCAGGTCGGGTTCTTGCCGTTGTTGTTGGCCCGGGCGCGCAGTACGAAGTTGACGATTTCGTTGCGGAAATCCTTCGGATTGCTGATGCCGGCCGGTTTCTCGATTTTTTCCAGTTCCTCGTTGAGGGCGACGCGGTTGAGGATCTCGCCGGTTTCCGGATCGCGGTATTCCTGATCCTGAATCCAGAAGTCCGCATACAGCACGTAGCGGTCGAAGATGTTCTGGCCGTACTCGCTGTAAGACTCGAGGTAGGCGGTCTGGATTTCCTTGCCGATGAATTCGATATAACGCGGCGCCAGGTATTCCTTCAGGTAGCGCAGATAGCGCTCGCGGGTTTCGGCCTGGAACTGTTCCTGTTCAATCTGCTGTTCCAGCACATAGAGCAGGTGCACCGGGTTGGCGGCGATTTCATGCGGGTCGAAGTTGAAGACCTTGGACAGGATCTTGAACGCGAACCGGGTCGACAGACCGTTCATGCCTTCGTCGACGCCCGCCGAGTCGCGATATTCCTGGATCGACTTGGCCTTCGGATCGGTGTCCTTGAGATTTTCGCCGTCGTACACCCGCATCTTGGAGTAGATGTTGGAGTTTTCCGGCTCCTTCAAGCGTGACAGCACGGTGAACTGCGCCAGCATCTTGAGGGTGTCCGGAGCGCAATGGGCCTTGGCCAGGGAACTGTTGAACAGCAGTTTGTCGTAGATCTTCACTTCGTCGCTGACCCGCAGGCAGTACGGCACTTTGACGATGTAGATCCGGTCGATGAAGGCTTCGTTGTTCTTGTTGTTGCGGAAGGTGTGCCACTCCGATTCGTTGGAGTGGGCCAGCAGGATCCCGGTGAACGGAATCGCGCCGAGGCCTTCGGTACTGTTGTAGTTGCCTTCCTGAGTGGCGGTCAGCAACGGGTGAAGCACCTTGATCGGTGCCTTGAACATTTCGACGAATTCCATCAGACCCTGGTTGGCCCGGCACAGCGCGCCCGAGTAGCTGTAGGCATCGGCGTCGTTCTGCGGATATTCCTCGAGTTTGCGGATGTCGACCTTGCCGACCAGCGCCGAGATGTCCTGGTTGTTCTCGTCACCGGGTTCGGTCTTGGCCACGGCGATCTGGTTGAGGATCGACGGGTAGAGCTTGACCACGCGGAACTGGCTGATGTCGCCGCCGAATTCGGCCAGGCGCTTGGTCGCCCATGGCGACATGATGGTGTTCAGGTAGCGCCGGGGAATGCCGAAGTCTTCTTCGAGGATCGCGCCATCTTCGGTGGCGTTGAACAGACCCAGGGGAGATTCGAAAACCGGTGAACCCTTGATGGCATAGAAAGGCACTCTTTCCATGAGCTGTTTCAGCTTCTCGGCCAGGGAGGATTTACCACCACCGACGGGGCCGAGCAGGTAGAGGATCTGTTTCTTCTCCTCGAGGCCCTGGGCGGCATGGCGGAAATACGACACGATCTGGTCGATGCATTCTTCCATCCCGTGGAAGTCTTCAAAGGCCGGATAGCGGCGGATCACCTTGTTCGAGAAAATTCGCGACAGCCTCGAGTTGGTCGAGGTGTCGAGCAGCTCCGGTTCGCCGATGGCCATTAACAGACGTTCGGCAGCGGAAGCGTAGGCGCTACGGTCTTTCTTGCACAGCTCCAGGTACTCTTGCAGCGAGAGTTCTTCCTGGCGTGTGGACTCGAAGCGTTGTTGGAAGTGGCTAAAGATACTCATGACGTCACCTCGCTCGATACGTGGAGCCGACGCCGGATCACTCAGTCGATGCTGGCAAGCAGCCGCTAAGGCAGCTGTTGTTTACCCCCCAGAACCCCTCCGCGATCGACAACCGCGAAAGTCACTCCCGATGACCCGTGCGCCGGTGTACCGGCTCTCCCCTGTTTTGGATGGCCTGGGCTTAAGGATAGTTGGGAATTCAGGAGGTAAAGGCGAGATACGTAATTAGTTGTGGCAGACCGTTCGTCTGCCACCGCGCGAGCCCACGGGAGCCGGGGCTTGCACGTTACAAAAAAATTATTCGGAGATGCCTTGCGCGGTTTCCGAAGGAAAAGTCGTACGCCACAGCTCGAAGCCACCGTCCATGCTGTAGACGTCGGAGAAGCCCTGGCTCACGAGATACGCCGCGGCACCCTGGCTCGAGTTGCCGTGATAGCAGACCACGACGGTCGGAGCATCGAGGTCGGCCCCCTGGATGAAGGCGTGCAGGGAATGATTGTCCAGATGCTTCGAGCCGCTGATGTGCAGCGCCGCGAATGTGGCTGGGTCACGGACGTCGACCACCACGGCACCTTGCTCGCGCAGGGCCTGGGCCTGTTCCGGGGGGATACGTTTGAATTCGCTCATGGCGGGTTCCTGTGGCTCGGCTGAAAACGCAGTCTAACGCGCAGCGCTGACTGGCGAGGATTCGGTGATCAATGGTGCGACCGGGGGCAGGACGCCGCCGTGTTCGTCGCATTTGCATGACAGCCGTTCAAAGCTGTCGACGTTCATCAGGGTCAGGCTGCCGCCCCACACGCAACCGGTGTCGAGGGCTGAAATGCCGGGTTCATGGACATTGCCTTCCAGCGCCGCCCAGTGGCCGAAAATGATTCGCAGGCCACGGGTCTTGCGCTCCTTGTGCTGGAACCAGGGCTTGTAGCCCGGTGGCGCGGTGTCGAGGCCTTCCTTGCTCTTGAGGTCGAGCTTGCCCTCGGCGGTGCAGAAACGCATGCGCGTGAAATAGTTGGTGATGACCCGAAGGCGGGTGACGCCTTTGAGCTCGCTGTCCCACTTCGCCGGCTCGTTGCCATACATGCCATCAAGGAAGGCCGGGAACAGGTTGTCGTCGCGCAGGGCGGTCTCGACTTCTTCGGCGTACTTCAAAGCCTTGCGCAGCGACCATTGCGGTGCAATGCCGGCGTGCACCATGGCGACTTCACGTTGCTCGTCGTAGTGCATGAGCTTCTGCTGGCGCAGCCATTCCATCAGTTCGGCGCAGTCCGGCGCTGCGAGAATCTCGCGCAGCGTGTCGGACTTCTTCATCCGCTCGATGTTTTTCGCCGCCGCCAGCAGGTGCAGGTCGTGGTTGCCCAGTACGCAGACCAGCGATTCACGCATGCCATAAAGGAAACGCAGGGTTTCCAGCGATTGCGGGCCACGGTTGACCAGGTCACCCACCAGCCACAACCGATCCACTGCCGGGTCGAACGCGACCTGCTTGAGCAGGCACTTGAGCGGTTCGAGGCAGCCTTGCAGGTCGCCGACGGCATACGTCGCCATTAGTGCAGGGCTCCGGGAACGGCGAGGCGGAAGGGTTTGATGATTGCGTCGAAATGCTTGCCGTCGCTGGCGACCATTTCATAGCTGCCCTGCATGGTGCCGACCTTGGTGGTCATGACCGTGCCGCTGCTGTAGGTGTGGCTTTTTCCCGCGTCGATCAGTGGCTGTTGGCCCACCACGCCGGCGCCGCGCACCTCTTCGACATGACCGTCGCCATCGGTGATCACCCAATGCCGGGAGATCAGTCGGGCTGGCTGCTCGCCATTGTTCTGCACGGTGATGGTGTAGGCGAAGGCAAAGCGGTCGTGCTCGGGTTGCGATTGGTCTGCCAGATAGTGAGTTACGACACTGACATCGACCTGATAACGAGGATCAGACATGCAAAAGGCCTTAAGGACAAAGCGGAACGCGGGGTGTCGCCGATGGGTTGAGTCTAGGCAAGTATCGGGCAGGAGACCAGAGCGGTGTCCTGCCCGAGCGCAATGCTTGCCTGTCAGTCGGCAGCGGGTGTTGGTGCGGGCTGTTCGGCGAGCTTGTCGGCCAGGCGTACGAATGCCGCCAGATCAAGCTGCTCGGGACGCAAACTGCCATCGACGCCGGCGGCCTCGATTTCAGCGTTGCTCAGCAATTGCTTGAGGGTGTTGCGCAAGGTCTTGCGACGCTGGTTGAAGGCTTCGCGCACGACGCGCTCCAGCAGGCGATGGTCCTTGGCCGGGTGCGGCAGTACCGCGTGCGGCACCAGGCGGACGATGGCCGAGTCGACCTTCGGCGGCGGGTTGAAAGCACCCGGGCCGACGTTGAACAGGTGCTCGACCCGGCAATGGTACTGAACCATGATCGACAGACGGCCCCAGTCACCACCACCCGGACCTGCGGCGAGACGCTCAACCACTTCCTTCTGCAGCATGAAGTGCATGTCGCGGATGATGCCGGCGTTGTTCAGCAGGTGAAAAATCAACGGCGTGGAGATGTTGTACGGCAGGTTGCCGACCACGCGCAGGCTGTTCGGTGCGGCGTTCAGGGTATTGAAGTCGAACTTCAGCGCATCGCCCTGATGCAGGTTGAAGTTGCTCTTGCCGGCGAACTGCTGGTTGAGGATCGGGATCAGGTCCTTGTCCAGTTCCACTACGTCGAGCTGTGCACCGCTGTTCAGCAGGCCTGCGGTCAATGCGCCCTGGCCCGGGCCGATTTCCAGCATCCGGTCGTCAGGCTTGGCGCTGATGGAGCGCAGAATGCGGTCGATGACGCCGGCATCGTGCAGGAAGTTCTGGCCAAAGCGTTTGCGCGCCTTGTGTTGGTATTGCTCGGTCATAAACGGGTCTCGGCCATCTGGTAGGCGGTTTCCAGGGCGACCTGCAGGCTGCCGGTGTCGATCTTGCCGCTACCGGCCAGATCCAGGGCGGTGCCGTGGTCGACGGAGGTGCGGATGATCGGCAGGCCCAGGGTCACGTTGACCGCTGCGCCGAAGCCTTTGTACTTGAGCACGGGCAGGCCCTGGTCGTGGTACATCGCCAGCACTGCGTCGCAGTGCTCCAGATATTTGGGGGTAAACAGAGTGTCGGCAGGCAGCGGGCCACGAAGGTCCATGCCCTCGCCGCGCAGGCGCTCCAATGTGGGTTCGATGATGTCGATTTCTTCATGGCCCAGGTGTCCACCTTCACCGGCGTGCGGGTTGAGTCCGCAGACCAGGATGCGCGGTTGGGCGATGCCGAATTTGTCTTGCAGGTCGGCGTGCAGAATTCGCGTGACCCGTTCCAGTCGCTCCGGCGTGATCGCATCGGCGATGTCGCGCAGGGGCAGGTGAGTGGTGACCAGCGCCACGCGCAAACCGCGGGTAGCGAGCATCATCACGACCTGGGCGGTGTGGGTCAGGTCGGCGAGGAATTCGGTGTGGCCGGAAAAAGCGATGCCCGATTCGTTGATCACGCCCTTGTGCACCGGGGCGGTGATCATCCCGGCGAAATCGCCGTTCAGGCAGCCATTGCCGGCGCGGGTCAGGGTTTCAAGAACGAATGCGGCGTTGGCCTTGTCCAGTTGCCCGGCAACCACGGGGGCGCTGAGCGGGGTGTCCCAGACATAAAGGCTGTTGGCCGGCGCCGGAAGGTCCGGCCATTGACCGGGCGACACAGGCAGCAGACTGACGGCCAGCCCCAGCTGCGCGGCCCGCTCTTGGAGCAGGTCGCGGCTGGTGATGGCAATCAGGGGATGTGGCTGGGCTTGCGAGGCGAGCAGCAGGCACAGGTCGGGACCGATGCCGGCTGGTTCGCCGGGTGTCAGCGCGAAACGCTTGGGTTTCACTGCGCTGCCTGGTCTGCACCAGGGAGTTTGATCTCTACGTACGCTTCGTCACGGATCTGACGCAGCCAGGTTTGCAGCTCTTCATCGTATTTGCGGTTACGCAGTACGGTCATGGCTTGCTGCTCACGGGCCTGTTCGGTGCTGTCAGTGGCGCGACGGCCAAGGACTTCCAGAACGTGCCAGCCGTACTGGGTCTGGAATGGCTTGGACAGCTGACCCTGCGGGGACTTGGCCATCACGGCGCGGAATTCCGGTACCAGTGCGTTCGGGTCGATCCAGTTCAGGTCGCCGCCGTTGAGGGCAGAGCCTGGGTCTTCCGAGTATTTCTTGGCCAGTTCAGCAAAATCTTCGCCGGCCGAGATGCGGTTATACAGCGATTGAACCAGTTCCTTGGTTTTCGCTTCGTCACGGACCGGACTTGGCTTGACCAGGATATGGCGCACATGCACTTCGTCGCGCATCTGGCTTTCGCCGCCGCGTTTTTCCAGCAGCTTCAGGATGATGAAACCACCCGGAGTGCGTGCTGGCTGAGTGATTTCACCCGGCGACATGCTGCTCAGTTCGCGGTCGAACGGCGGTGGCAGTTGAGCAGCTTTACGCCAGCCCATGTCGCCGCCTTCCAGAGCGTTGTCGCTGCCGGACTTGGCAACGGCCAGTTGACCGAAATCAGCGCCTTGCTTGAGTTGCTGGTAAACCTCCATCGCCTGACGTGCGGCGCTCTGAATTGCTTCAGAGTTGGCGCTTTCCGGGGTCGGGATCAGGATGTTGGCCAGGTGCAGCTCTTCGGACAGTTGCATCTTGCCCAGGTCGGAGGCGAGGAAGTTCTTCACTTCCTGCTCCGATACCTGAATGCGTTCTGCAACACGGCGCTGACGCACGCGGCTGATGACCATTTCCTTGCGGATCTGCTCACGGGCGCCTTCGTAACTCAGGCCGTCGTGAGCCAGGGCTGCGCGGAACTGATCGACAGTCATGTTGTTGCGCTGGGCAATAGTGCCGACAGCCTGGTTCAGTTCTTCATCGGTGATGCGAATACCGGAACGTTCGCCGATCTGCAGTTGCAGGTTTTCGACGATCAGGCGCTCGAGCACCTGTTGATCCAGTACGCCCGGAGGCGGCAAGCCGCCACCGCGCTTGGCGATGGTTTGCTGAACTTCGTGGACGCGTTGATCCAGCTGGCTCTGCATGACCACGTCGTTGTCGACGATGGCCACCACTTTATCGATGGACTGCACCGCGGCGTTGGCCGCGGTACCCAGGAACAGCGCGCCCAGCATCAGCGGGCGCAGACAATCAGAAAGCTTGGTCTTCACGTTGACGATAACCTTGGATGCCTTTGTCGAGGAAGCTCTCTACCTTGGCGCCAGTAAGGCCGCCGAGTCCCTTCAGAACAATTTGTAGGAAGACGCCGTGGTCGCCTTTTTCGTTTTGCGGAGCTTCCTGACTGAACTCGTCGTAAGAAACCCAGTAACGGTTGATCAGGCGCAGTTTCCAGCAGCAGTTGTCGTACTCGAAACCACCGAAGGCTTCCAGTGTACGGTTGCGGTTGTAGTCGTACTGCCAGCGGCTGATTGCGCTCCACTGTGGAACGATCGGCCAGATGACCGAGAAGTCATGCTGCTGGATCTTGTAGTAGTCCTTCACGTAGCCAGGCTGGCCCGGGGTGCCGTAGTCGCCACCACCCACCGACCATTTGCCGGTGTTCTGGTCGTAACGAACCTGGTCGTTGCGATAGCGATAACCGAGGTTGACCACCTTGTTCGGGTTGTCTTCAGGCTGGTAGTGGAACATCGCGCTGCCGGAACGTGGGCTGCGGCTGTCCGGATCCCAGTTGTAGTCGGCAGTGGTGCGCCAGTCGCGGTTCCAGCGGTATTCGTATTCCAGCGCATAAGGCGAAACGTTGGAATGCGCATCGTCGCGGGTCTTTGGATCGATACCTGGCAGTTGGACTTCGCGATCCTTGAAGTACAAGGCCTGGCCGACACTGATGCGTTGACGTTCGAAACCGTCGTCTTCGATCCAGCGGCTGGTCACACCCAACGAAAGCTTGTTCTCGTCACCGACCCGGTCGGAACCGGAGAAGCGGTTGTCTCGGAACAGCGAGGCATAGTTGAAGGTGTATTCGCTGGTGTCGAACACTGGAATGTCTTCCTGATCCTTCTCCGGTACATAGAGGTAGAACAAGCGCGGTTCCAGGGTCTGGCGGTAGTTCTTGCCGAAGTACGACGTGTCGCGGTCGAAGTACAGGCCGCTGTCGATGCTGGCGATCGGCACGCCACGGCTCTGGTTGCTGCCAAAATTACCGTTGACGTATCGGGTGCCGTTCGCTGCTGCGAATGCCTTCTGGACAATGATGTCGTCTTTGCCCTGGCCGTCCAGGTCCAGTTGGTACTGGGTGTACTGGTACTTGAGCGATGGCTTGAGGAAACCATACGTCCAGTTCATCGGCAGGCTGACGCCAGGCTTCAGATTCAGGCGATCGCCGTTGGCACGAGCCAGGCCGGTCACGTTGGTATCCAGGCGTGGCGAGACGGTGCCGTCTTCGTTGACGAAGTCACCGGTTTTCAGATCGCGGTCAAAGCGAACGAGTTCGGTCTCGTAATCGAAGTTCAGGCCTTCCGGGTGGTACGGCAGTTTGCCATTGAAGGTGATCTGCGGCAGGCGCCCGTAAGGTGTGATGTTCGAAACGGTTGCCAGCTGATATTGCTGAGCATTCAGGATGGCGGTGTAGTTATCACCACGGTAGGCAACCAGACCCTGCTGATTCACGAAGTCCTGGCTCTTCACACCGATCTGGTCGGTGGTCAGGTCCTGGAAGTAGTACGGATCGCTGATCTTGGTGTAGTCAACCTGGGTGTACACGCGGGAGTCCAGGCCACCCTTGTGTTGCCAGTTGTACATGTAGCGATTTTTTTCGTAATCGGTCTGCTTGCTGCGATCGGTGTCTTCGTCGTTGAGGTACGCGGCGCCGAACTGACCTTCGCTGGATTTGGTCAGGTAACGGAATTCGCCTTCCACCAACATGCCGCGCTTGCTCATGTAGCGCGGGTACAACGTGGCATCGTAGTTCGGCGCCAGGTTGAAGTAGTACGGGGTGACCAGCGTGAAGCCGGTGTCGCTGCCGGTGCCGATGGTCGGCGGCAGGAAGCCCGACTGACGACGGTCGTCGATCGGGAAATAGATGTACGGGGTGTACAGGATCGGAATGTCCTTGACCCGCAGTGTCACGTTGGTCGCGGTACCGAAGCCGGTGGCAGGGTTCAGGGTGATGTTGTTGCCCTTGAGCTGCCAGGCGTTGCTGTTCGGTTCGCACGTGGTGTACGTGCCGTCCTTCAAGCGGATGATCGCGTTCTCGGCGCGCTTGGCGTACAGCGCGTTACCGCGGATGCGCGACTTGTGCATCACGTATTCGGCGTTGTCGACTTTCGCTTCACCGGTGTCGAGCTGCACATCGGCGTGGTCGCCGACGATCAGCGCGCCATTGTCGCGGATGCGCACGTCGCCCTTGAGTTCGGCGCGGCTTTCGGCCTGGTAGAGGCTCGCTTCCTGGGACTCGACCTGCATGCTGCCCTGACGCAGAACCACGTCACCGGCCAGCGTGCCGACCTGATCTTCGGTGTTATAGCGCGAGGCTTTCGCGCCGATGAAGGTCGGAGCGTCACTTTTATTCGTCTTGTCATTCATGCCAGGACGAATTGGTTCGATATAGGAACCAGAGCAGTAAGGACCTGTCTCGGCCAGTTGGGCGGCGGTGAGCTTCTCGCGCGGAACCCAGTCGAGGTGACTGTAGTCTTCGCTACGGGATTTCAGGCCGCGGCCCTTGGACTCGGTGACCAGCACGGGTTTGGGACCGGAGTCCGAAACGCTGCCGTTCTCGGCCGGGGTTTCGCCGGTGGCGCTGACAGCACTGCCGTCATGCACCGGACGCGGTGGCAATGCAGCCGCCGACGTCTTTGGCGAACAGGCCCAACCGCCCGTAGCCGAGACGGCGCAGTCATACTGCTCGGCGGCGACAACGAATGAACTGGCCAGAGGTTGCATAGCCAGCAGACTGCCGGTTACCAACAACGGAAATTTTTTACGAAACGCGGGGGATTTCAATGCCATCTTATTAGTCCGGGCTTCCTGCGTGCCATCTGCCCGCGGTGTGGGCCGCACGCCTCTCGATGGTCTGAAAAAGATGCTGGATAATAAAGCATGACCCGCTTGACGGCTAGCGCCGTCGGAGACCCTTGCAATGCCTGACCAAGATGTACGCTTGCAACACCTGAAAGTTTGGCTCGATGAGCAGTTGGCAACCCTTTTTGCCGATCAGGGCTGGGGTGTCGTACCCCCGGCCACGTTGACTGCGGCCAGCAGCGACGCGAGTTTCCGCCGTTATTTCCGTTGGGAAGGCGCCGGTCGCAGTTTCGTCGTGATGGACGCACCGCCGCCCCAGGAAAACTGCAAACCGTTCGTGGATATCGCCTTTTTGCTGGCGAAATCCGGAATTAACGTGCCGAAAATTTATGCCGAGGACCTCGAGCGCGGATTTCTTTTGCTCAATGACCTGGGCAACAAGACCTATCTCGACGTGATCGACAGCGAAAATGCCGATGCATTGTTCAGCGATGCCTTGCAGTCGCTGCTGGCATTTCAGCAGTTGCCGATGGTGGCACCGCTGCCGAGTTATGACGTCGCACTGTTGCGTCGCGAGCTGGAACTGTTCCCCGAGTGGTACGTGAAACGCGAACTGGGTGTGGAATTCGACGCCACGCAACAGCAGCAATGGCAGCAGGTCAGCGATCTGCTGATCGACAGCGCGCTGGCCCAGCCAAAAGTGCTGGTGCACCGCGACTACATGCCGCGCAACCTGATGCTCAGCGAGCCGAACCCCGGCGTGCTGGATTTCCAGGACGCGGTGTACGGCCCGGTGACTTACGACGTGACCTGTCTGTTCAAGGACGCCTTCCTCAGTTGGCCTGAAGAACGCGTACGTGGCTGGCTGGAAAACTACTGGCAGCAGGCGGCAGCGTTGAACATCCCCGTGCAGCCGGACTTCGAAGACTTCCTGCGCGCCAGCGACCTGATGGGCGTGCAACGTCACCTCAAAGTCATCGGTATCTTCGCCCGCATCTGTCACCGCGACGGCAAGCCGCGCTACCTCGGCGATGTGCCGCGCTTCTTCTCTTATATAGAAGCGGTGATTGCCCGTCGTCCGGAATTGGCGCAACTGCAGGCATTGCTGGTCAGCCTGCGTGGCGGAGTGACTGCATGAAGGCAATGATTCTGGCGGCCGGCAAAGGCGAGCGCATGCGCCCGCTGACCCTGACCACCCCAAAACCGCTGGTGCGTGCCGCTGGCGTACCGTTGATCGAGTACCACCTGCGTGCCCTGGCGGCGGCGGGTTTCAGCGACATCGTGATCAACCATGCCTGGCTCGGTCAGCAGATCGAAGATTACCTGGGCGACGGTTCGCAATTCGGCCTGAGCATCCGTTACTCGCCCGAAGGCGAACCTCTGGAGACCGGTGGCGGTATCTTCCGCGCCTTGCCGTTGCTCGGTGACGAAGCGTTCCTGGTGGTCAACGGTGACATCTGGACCGATTACGACTTCAGCGTGCTGCACCAGCCGATCACCGGGCTGGCGCATCTGGTGCTGGCGGACAATCCGGCCCATCACCCGACGGGCGATTTCTGTCTGGTCGGCGACCAGGTGCAGGACGGGCAACCGGAGACGGCGACCCTGACCTACAGCGGCATCGCTGTGCTGCACCCGCAATTGTTCGATGGCTGCACGGACGGCGCCTTCAAACTGGCACCGTTGCTGCGCAAAGCCATGGCGGACGGGCAGGTGAGCGGTGAGCGACTGAAAGGCCACTGGGTCGATGTCGGTACGCACGAGCGTCTGGCTGAAGCCGAAACCTTGATAGAAGCGAGTCGCTGATATGTTGTGGCCAGGGACTCTGATTGGAGCCGGAGCGGGTTTTGCTATCGCCAGCATTCCGGGGGCCATGCTTGGGGCTTTGTTGGGGCAGGCGCTGGATCGGCGCCTGCATTTGCAGAGCTGGGGGCATTTGCGGGAAAAACTCGGCGGCCAGCCGATGCTGCGCAACGACGAGTTGTTGTTCGTCTTGCTCGGGCGTCTGGCCAAGAGTGACGGGCGGGTCACCGACGGTCATATCCAGCAGGCGCGTCAGGAGATGCGCGCGCTGGACATGAGCGAGCCGGCGCAGCGCCGGGCCATTGCCGCGTTCAATCGCGGCAAGTCCGGCGGGGATCGCCTGCGCGGTTATCTGCGGCGTCTCAGCGCTCAGCCCCATGCGGCCGAAGGCGTGTTGCGCGCCTGCTGGCGGATGGTCTGGGCCGATGGCCGGGCCGGCAGCAGCGAACGCGAACTGCTGGCGCAATGGGGCAAGTGGCTGGGCTGGACGACTCACCAGATTCAGGCGCTGGCAGCGGATTACGAGCCGAACAAGCGCCCGATCGTCAGCGCAGCGGTGAGTTATCAGGATGCGATGCGCCTGCTCGGCGTGTCGGCGACCAGCGAACCGGCACAGATCAAACGCGCCTATCGTCGCCTGCTCAGCCGCCATCATCCGGACAAGGTGGCCGGGACCGGTGCGACGGCGGCCCAGGTACTCGAGGCAACTGAAAGAACTCGCGACTTGCACAATGCCTACACATTGATTCGCGAGCGGCGGGATTTCCGCTAGACGAAAAAAAAGATCGCAGCCCAGGCTGCGATCTTTTTTTGTGCGGTCGGTCAGTCCGGGTTTTGCGGATTCAACCAGCCGCGCACCCGGCGGAACAATTGTTCCTGCTCGGCCTTGTTGTCGGGCAACGCCTTGAGCGCGACCTGGCTGAACGCCGACGTCTTCAAGCGCTTGCTGGCCTGCAAACGCTCCAGTGCGGCGTTGCGATCCAGCAGCTTGTCCGTATAGAAGATATCGGCGGTCGGCAGCTTCAGCAGTGGCGTCAGTTCTGCCAGTTCAGGCTTGGCCTTGGGCGGCACTTGCGCGGCGACCATCACCAGTTTTTCCACTTGTGCCGTCTGCTTTTCGTTCAGGAAGCGCGCGGCCCAATAGGCACCGGTGCCGTGCCCGAGCACCACGATGCTGTGCGCGCCTTGCTGTTCGGCGTAGGCAATCGCTGCGTCGATGCGGGCGAAGATTCGTTCGGCGTCGGCCTTGGCCTGTTCTTCGGTGGTTTCGGCGACGACCTTGTCCGCCACATCCGCTTCACCGCCAGCGGCTTGCTCGATCGGTTCGGCAGTGGTCGAATCCTTGCTGCCTGCATCGGCGGTTTTCGGCGCTGCGGGCGCTTCGATCACGCGCGGTGCGATGGCATCGCTTTGCAGGTCGGGCAGGGTGATACTCAGGCTGTTCCACTCGACGTCCGGCAATTTACGCCGCAGCGGGCCGATTGCCTGGGGCCAGTCAGCGGTTTCGCCGGCGCCGGGGATGAGGATCACCACGCCTTTGGGGTCAGCCGTGTTGGCCGGTTTCCACAGCGCGAGGAAAGTGTCGCTGCCGGCCTGCAACTGTTGCTGTTCCTGGGCCGGGACTTTGCGTTCGAGTGCCGAGGCTTCTTCCTGACTACGCTCAAGCAATGGCTGGCGTTCGACCGGTTTTTCTTCGGCGGGTTTTTCCGCTGCTGCGGCGGGTGCCGGATCGGCGGCTTCGACGGAAAACGCACAAGGCAGGATCAGCGACAGGCACAATGCTGGCATTGCCAGGCGAGAGACAGGGGGCATCGGTTATTCCAGGCCAGAAAGTATCCCGGCAGCCTAATGGGTTGGTCAGAATTTGTCAGTGTATGGGATTTCAATGATGCGTTTTTGCTGCCTGTGGGTTATCGGCTGTCTGGCGTTTCCCTTGATGGGGTGGGCCGCGCCTGCGCCGCCGAGCCATGTTGCGCAGTTGTCGGCGGGCCAGCAACAGTGGCTGACCCAGCACAATGAATTGCGCGTCGGCCTGATTCTTCAGGCACCGTACGCGCAATACGACCGGCGCTTGCAGCGGCTGTCCGGGGCCAATGTCGAGTTGATGAAATGGATGGCCAAGGCCCTCGACATCGAACTTAGCTGGCGCAACTTCCCCGATCTGGAACAACTTGAAGCCGCCGCGCGGGACGGCGAAATCGATATTGCGCCGGGCCTGACCCAGACGCCCGGCTCGCTGCGTCTCTGGCAGTTTTCCGATCCCTACATGCGCGTGCCGCAACTGGTGGTCAGCGACCAGAAAGTGAGCAGTTCGGTCGAGCTGGAAAAACTCGACAGCCAGGCCCGGGTCGCCGTGCGCATGCCCAGCGTCACCGCCGATTACTTGCGCGGCAATTATCCCCACTTGAATCTGCAAGGCGTGCCGCTGGAGCGTCAGGCGTTGCAGTTGCTGTTGAGTCAGCAGGCGTCTTACGCGGTGGTGGACGAAGCGCAATTGGGGCGGCTGTCGACAGAACCGGAGTTTGCCGGGCTGGTCGTGGTCGGCGACATTGGTCTACCGCAGCTGCTGCGGGTCGCCACCCGTCGTGACTGGCCGGAGCTGGCCGGGATTGTCGAAAGTGCCTTGCGGGCGATCCCGGCAAAAGATCTGGAGCGCCTGCACACCCAATGGCTGCAACCCAAGTACCCGCGGCTTTCGGAGTCGCCGGGGTTCTGGCAGAACCTGAGCCTGTTGTTCGCCGTGTTGCTGCTCAGTTGTGCGGCGATCGTCTTCTGGCAGCGGCGCCAGCAACACAGCCTTGAACAACGCCTGCTCGCCGCCCGGGAAGACATCGCCCTGCGCGCCGCCAGCGAAGAAGCCCTGCGCCTGACCCAGTTTTCCATCGACCAGAGCACCGTCGGCATCCTCTGGGTCAACTGGGACAGCCACGTGCGCTACGCCAACCGCGCGGCGGAACACATGCTCGGTTATCCACAGGGCGCGCTGATCGAGCGACCACTGATCGACTTCGAACCCGGCCTGCACATGGATCGCTGGCTCAACCTGTGGAAACGCGCCCGGGCCAGTGAGGAAGGGCCGCTCAGCTTTGAAACGAGTTGTGTGCGCGCCGATGGCAGCATCCTGCCGGCGGATGTGTCGTTGAGTTTTCTGCGCTTTCGCGACAGCGAATATCTGGTGGTTTATCTCACTGACGTCACCGAACGCCGGCGGGCCCTGGCCGCGTTACAGGAAAGCGAGGCGCGCTTGCAGGGCATCGCCGCCAACGTGCCGGGGCTGGTGTTCCGCCTGGAGCGGGCGCCGGTGACCGGGCAGATCGACTTTGCCTACATCAGTGAGGGCAGCGAAAGTTTGGTGGGCTACGCGCCGGCCGCCATCGCTCATCGCGACATGGGCCTGCGCAGCCTGGTGCACCCGGACGACAAGGCCGGTTATCACCAGACTCAGGACCGGGCGCTGGACACCGACAGCGACTGGTCGTGGCAGGGGCGGATCCTTACGCGACAGGGCGAACAGCGCTGGGCCGAGATCAAGGCCATCACCCGGCAACTGGAGGACGGCGCCTACGTCTGGGACGGCATCGTCTGGGACATCACCGAAAGCAAGCGCATCGAACTGGAACTGGCGGCATCGCGCGAACAGCTGCGCGAACTGTCGGCGCACCTCGAAAGCGTGCGGGAAGAGGAGAAGGCGCGCATCGCCCGCGAGGTTCACGATGAGCTGGGGCAGATGTTGACGGTGCTGAAACTGGAGACATCGATGTGCGAACTGGCCTACGCGCAACTCGATCCGGGTCTGAACGAACGCCTGAACAGCATGAAGCGCCTGATCGCCCAGCTGTTCCAGTTGGTGCGCGATGTGGCGACGGCATTGCGCCCGCCGATCCTCGATGCCGGGATTGCCTCGGCAATCGAGTGGCAGGCCCGGCGATTCGAGGCGCGTACGCAGATTCCGTGTCTGGTGCAGGTGCCGGACAATCTGCCGCCGCTGAGCGATGCCAAGGCCATTGGCCTGTTCCGCATCCTTCAGGAAGCGCTGACCAACGTCATGCGCCATGCCCAGGCGCATACTGTGGAACTGACGCTGGCGCTCGAAGGCGCCGATTTGTGCCTGACAGTCAGCGATGATGGCGTAGGATTTGTCGCCGCTGCGGGCAGGCCAACATCCTTTGGGCTGGTGGGCATGCGTGAGCGGGTGTTGATCATGGGCGGTCAGTTGTCACTCGACAGCGAACCGGGCGAGGGCACCACACTGAGCGTGCGGGTGCCATTGGATGAGGAGAAGTAAGTGATCCGTGTACTGGTAGCCGAAGACCACACCATCGTTCGCGAAGGCATCAAGCAATTGATCGGCCTGGCCAAGGATCTGCAAGTGGTGGGGGAGGCGAGCAATGGCGAGCAGTTGCTTGAAACCCTGCGCAGTGTGCCGTGCGAGGTGGTGCTGCTGGATATTTCCATGCCCGGGGTCAACGGGCTGGAAGCGATTCCGCGTATCCGCGCACTGAACAATCCGCCGGCGATTCTGGTGCTGTCGATGCACGATGAAGCTCAGATGGCCGCCCGCGCGCTGAAGGTCGGCGCCGCCGGGTATGCGACCAAGGACAGCGATCCGGCGCTGTTGCTGACGGCGATTCGCAAGGTCGCGGCGGGCGGGCGCTACATCGATCCGGAACTGGCCGACCGCATGGTCTTCGAAGTCGGCCTGACCGATACACGACCGCTGCATTCGTTGTTGTCCGAACGCGAATTCTCGGTATTCGAGCGCCTGGCCCAGGGCGCCAACGTCAACGACATCGCCCAGCAACTGGCCCTGAGCAGCAAGACCATCAGCACCCACAAGGCGCGGCTGATGCAGAAGCTCAACATCACCTCACTCGCCGAGCTGGTGAAGTATGCGATGGAACACAAGCTCCTTTAATCCGCATATCCAATAACGACAGGCGCTTTTGCCGGTTCCTGCGGCTGGAACTTCAGGGCTCGCACCTGACGTGTCCAAACGCGCCATCCTTGTAGGGCAATCCCTACCCCCGGCCTTCCATCCGGCTGAGGCGATTCTCTCCTGCGCCCCGATTTGCGTGACCGCAAGCAGCCACTAGGCTTAATCCCACAGCAGTCATCAATAACAAAGGTGTGGGTATGAGCCAGGTCGAATCAAACGCAGGGGCCAGTGATGTGCTGGTCAGCTTTCGTGGAGTGCAGAAGAGCTACGACGGCGAGAACCTGATCGTCAAAGACCTCAACCTGGACATCCGCAAGGGCGAGTTCCTGACCCTGCTCGGGCCGTCCGGCTCCGGCAAGACCACCAGCCTGATGATGCTCGCCGGTTTCGAAACACCGACCGCCGGTGAAATCCTCCTGGCCGGGCGGGCGATCAACAACGTGCCGCCGCACAAACGCGACATCGGCATGGTGTTCCAGAACTACGCGCTGTTTCCGCACATGACCGTGGCCGAGAACCTGGCGTTCCCGCTGACCGTGCGCGGTCTGAACAAGAGCGACGTCAGTGACAAGGTCAAGAAAGTCCTGAGCATGGTGCAGCTCGATGCCTTCGCTTCGCGCTATCCGGCGCAGTTGTCCGGCGGCCAGCAACAACGTGTGGCGCTGGCCCGTGCGCTGGTGTTCGAGCCACAACTAGTGCTGATGGACGAACCCCTCGGCGCCCTCGACAAACAGCTGCGCGAACACATGCAGATGGAAATCAAACACCTGCACCAGCGCCTCGGCGTGACCGTGGTCTACGTGACCCACGACCAGGGCGAAGCCCTGACCATGTCCGACCGCGTTGCTGTATTCCATCAAGGTGAGATCCAACAGATCGCCCCGCCGCGCACCCTCTACGAAGAACCGAAAAACACCTTCGTCGCCAACTTCATCGGCGAAAACAACCGCCTCAACGGTCGCCTGCTCAGCCAGAGCGGCGAGCGCTGCGTGGTCGAGTTGGGGCGTGGGGAAAAGGTCGAGGCGCTGGCGGTCAACATCGGCCAGACCGGTGAACCGGTCACCCTGTCGATCCGTCCGGAGCGCGTCAGCCTCAACGGTTCGAGCGATCAATGCGTCAACCGCTTCTCCGGGCGGGTGGCCGAATTCATCTATCTGGGCGACCACGTCCGGGTGCGCCTGGAAGTCTGCGGCAAGACCGACTTCTTCGTGAAACAACCGATTGCCGAGCTCGATCCAGCGCTCGCAGTCGGCGACGTGGTTCCGCTTGGCTGGCAGGTCGAGCACGTTCGTGCACTCGACCCACTTCTAGAGGCGCATTAATCGCCCCGGCAATACCAACACCAACCCTGCACGTGGAGAGAACAATAAATGTTGAGATCCCTGAAGTTCACAGCCCTGACCCTGGGCCTGATGGGTGCGGCAAGCGCAATGGCCGCTGGCCCGGATCTGACCGTGGTGTCGTTTGGCGGGGCGAACAAGGCGGCGCAAGTCAAAGCCTTCTACGCACCGTGGGAAGCAGCAGGCAACGGCAAGATCGTCGCCGGCGAGTACAACGGTGAGATGGCCAAGGTCAAAGCCATGGTCGACACCAAGAGCGTGTCCTGGGATCTGGTAGAGGTTGAATCGCCGGAACTGTCCCGTGGCTGCGACGAAGACATGTTCGAGCAACTCGATCCTGCGCTGTTCGGCAAGACCGAAGACTACGTCAAGGGCGCGATCCAGCCGTGTGGCGTGGGCTTCTTCGTGTGGTCGACCGTGCTGGCCTACAACGCCGACAAGCTGAAAACCGCACCGAGCAGCTGGGCGGACTTCTGGGACACCAAGAAATTCCCGGGCAAGCGCGGCCTGCGCAAAGGCGCCAAGTACACCCTCGAATTCGCACTGATGGCCGACGGTGTTGCGCCGAAAGACGTCTACAAAGTGTTGGCCAGCAAAGATGGTCAGGATCGCGCATTCAAGAAACTGGACGAACTCAAGCCAAGCATCCAGTGGTGGGAAGCCGGCGCCCAGCCGCCGCAGTACCTCGCCTCCGGTGACGTGGTCATGAGCTCGGCCTACAACGGCCGGATCGCGGCGGTGCAGAAAGAATCCAACCTGAAAGTGGTGTGGAACGGCGGCATCTACGACTTCGACGCATGGGCCATCCCGAAAGGTCTGGACGCCAAGCGTGCGGAAGCGGCGAAGAAATTCATCGCCTATTCGGTGCAACCGCAACAGCAGAAGACCTATTCGGAAAACATCGCCTACGGCCCGGCCAACACCCAGGCTGTACCGCTGCTGGCCAAGGATGTCCTGAAAGACATGCCGACCACCCCGGAAAACATCGCCAACCAGGTGCAGATCGACGTCAGCTTCTGGGCTGACAACGGTGAGCAACTGGAGCAGCGCTTCAATTCCTGGGCTGCGAAGTAAGGCGTGATGCCTACGCGGCGTCACCCCAAGGGTGACGCCGTCATTCAAAAGATTTCCGGAGTACGTCATGGCCATCGCCGTTCCCCTGAACGAGGGCAACAGCCCCACCTTGAAGCAGCGGCTCAAGCACGCCGAGCGGGTCAACCGCTGGAAGGCCCAGGCGCTGATCGCGCCGCTGGTGCTGTTTCTGTTGCTGGTGTTCCTGGTGCCGATCGTGGCGCTGCTCTACAAAAGCGTCGGCAACCCGGAAGTGGTGGGCGGCATGCCACGCACCGTGGCAGCCATTGCCAGTTGGGACGGTCGCGGACTGCCCGCTGAGCCGGTCTACAAGGCCGCCGGCGAAGACCTCGCCGAAGCTCGCAAAAACCAGACCTTGGGCGATCTGTCCAAGCGCTTGAACATGGAGTTGGCCGGCTATCGCAGCCTGCTGACCAAAACCGCCCGTTCGCTGCCATTCGCCAGCGAGCCGGCCTCTTATAAAGAAGCGCTGGAAGGCCTCGACGAGCGTTGGGGCGATCCGGCCTATTGGCAAGCGGTGAAGCGCAACACCAGCAGCATCACCCCGTTCTACCTGTTGGCGGCGGTGGATCATCGCATCGACGATCTCGGCGAACTGGCCCCGGCCACCCCGGATCAGGCGATCTACCTCGACATCTTCGCCCGGACCTTCTGGATGGGCCTGATCATCACCGTGATCTGCCTGGTGCTGGCCTATCCATTGGCGTACCTGTTGGCCAACCTGCCGTCGCGTCAAAGCAACCTGCTGATGATTCTGGTGCTGCTGCCGTTCTGGACCTCGATCCTGGTACGAGTCGCCGCGTGGATCGTGTTGCTGCAATCCGGCGGATTGATCAACAGCGCGCTGATGGCAATGGGCGTGATCGATAAACCGCTGGAGCTGGTGTTCAACCGCACCGGGGTTTACATCTCGATGGTGCACATCCTGCTGCCGTTCATGATCCTGCCGATCTACAGCGTGATGAAAGGCATCTCGCCGACCTACATGCGTGCCGCGATTTCCCTGGGTTGCCATCCGTTCGCCAGTTTCTGGCGGGTGTACTTCCCGCAGACCTATGCCGGTGTTGGCGCCGGTTGCCTGTTGGTGTTCATCCTCGCCATCGGCTACTACATCACCCCGGCGTTGCTGGGCAGCCCAAACGATCAGATGGTCAGCTACTTCGTCGCGTTCTACACCAACACCAGCATCAACTGGGGCATGGCCACTGCGCTCGGCGGGCTGTTGCTGCTGGCGACCGTGGTGCTTTATCTGATCTACAGCTGGCTGGTGGGCGCCAGTCGCCTGCGCCTGAGCTAAGGGGAGTTTGAAATGCTGAGTCCTTATATGTCGCCCGTCGAGCGGGTGTGGTTCTACAGCTTGCGGATCCTCTGCGGCTTGATCCTGTTGTTCCTGATCCTGCCGGTGCTGGTGATCGTGCCGCTGTCGTTCAACTCGGGCAGTTTCCTGGTGTACCCGCTGCAAGGTTTTTCGCTGCACTGGTATCAGGACTTCTTCGCCTCGGCGGAATGGATGCGCTCGCTGAAGAACAGCATCATCGTCGCCCCGGCCGCGACGGTGCTGGCAATGGTCTTCGGCACGCTGGCGGCCATCGGCCTGACCCGTGGCGACTTCCCCGGCAAGGCGCTGGTGATGGCGCTGGTGATTTCGCCCATGGTGGTGCCGGTGGTGATCATCGGTGTGGCCAGTTACCTGTTCTTCGCGCCGCTGGGCCTGGGCAACAGTTTCTTCTCGCTGATCGTGGTGCACGCGGTGCTCGGTGTGCCGTTCGTGATCATCACGGTGTCGGCAACATTGCAGGGGTTCAACCATAACCTGGTGCGGGCGGCGGCCAGCCTTGGCGCTTCGCCACTGACCACGTTCCGCCGGGTGACCTTGCCGCTGATTGCGCCGGGGGTGATTTCCGGTGCGTTGTTTGCCTTCGCCACCTCGTTCGATGAGGTGGTGGTGACGCTGTTCCTTGCCGGCCCTGAGCAAGCGACGCTGCCTCGGCAGATGTTCAGCGGGATTCGCGAGAACCTGAGTCCGACGATTGCGGCGGCGGCGACTCTGTTGATTGCCTTCTCGGTGATCCTGCTGCTGACTCTTGAGTGGCTGCGTGGGCGTAGCGAGAAACTGCGCACCGCTCAGGTCTGACGACTGCACGATCCGGGTTGTCTGCCATTCATGCGCTGAATGACAGACAACCCGAATTCCCCAGCTACGCTTGTGCTCAGCTCCCACATCTATAAGAGGCTGCGCACGATGAGTCTTTCCTCGTTCAAGATTGCTCACAAACTGATCACCGGCGCCGGGGCCATCGAGCAACTGGCGGCCGAGCTCACACGGCTGGACATCGACAACCCGCTGATCGTCACCGATGCCGCGCTGGTCAAGTCCGGCACGGTGCAGTTGGCGCTGGCGCAGATCGGCGAGCGCGAGTACGAAATCTTCGACCGCGTGTTGCCGGATCCGGAAATCGCCATCGTCGAGGACTGCATGCGCGTCTACCGCGAGGGCGGGCATGACGGGTTGATCGGCCTCGGTGGCGGCAGTGCCATCGACATCGCCAAGAGTGTCGCGGCGTACGCCGGTTATCACGGTGCGCTGGAGGATCTGTTCGGCGTCGATCAGGTGCCGCGCAAGGGCCCGCCGCTGATCGCCATCCCGACCACGGCCGGCACGGGTTCTGAAGTGACCAACGTCGCCATTCTTTCGGACAAGGTCGCGCAATTGAAGAAGGGCATTGTCAGCGATTATCTGTTGCCGGACGTGGCGCTGGTCAGCCCGCAAATGACCCTGACCTGTCCGCGCGGCGTCACTGCCGCCAGTGGTGTCGATGCGCTGGTGCATGCCATTGAGTCCTATCTGTCGCTGAATGCCTCGCCGATCACCGATTCGCTGGCGATCGGCGCGATCAAGCTGATTGCCCGGTCATTGCCCAAGGCCTACGCTAACCCATCCAACCTGCAGGCGCGGGAAGACATGGCCACCGCCAGCCTGATGGCCGGCATGGCGTTCGGCAATGCCGGGGTTGGCGCGGTACATGCGCTGGCGTATCCGCTGGGCGGGCGTTTCAACATTACCCACGGCGTCAGCAATGCCCTGTTGCTGCCGTATGTCATGACCTGGAACAAGATGGCCTGCGTCGAACGGATGCAGGATATCGCCGAAGCCATGGGGGTGAAGACCGCTCATCTGAGCCTCAATGAAGCGGCGGACCGTGCCGTCACGGCGATGACCGAACTGTGCGCAGCGGTGGACATTCCGCAGGGTCTGCGCAGTTTCGGCGTGCCCGAAGAGGCGATTCCGGCCATGGCGGTAGAGGCTGCAGGCATCGAGCGCCTGATGCGCAACAACCCGCGCAAGCTCAGCGCCGCCGACATCGAGAAGATCTACCGGGCGGCGTACTGAGAACCTGCCGGTCATCGGTCATGGCACAACCCAATCATCGCGGTCACGGTGCGCGCGCGGAAACTTGAGGTATACAATGCGCGCCATCGTGATTTAGCTCAGAAAAGGTGCGTCATGCAGCCCTTCGTTATTGCTCCGTCGATTCTCTCCGCCGACTTCGCCCGCCTGGGCGAGGAAGTGGACAACGTTCTGGCCGCCGGTGCCGACTTCGTTCACTTCGATGTCATGGACAACCACTACGTACCGAACCTGACCATCGGCCCGATGGTCTGCGCCGCGCTGCGCAAGTACGGCGTGACCGCGCCGATCGACGCGCACCTGATGGTCAGCCCGGTGGATCGCATCGTCGGTGATTTCATCGAGGCCGGCGCCACCTACATCACCTTCCACCCGGAAGCCACGCTGCACGTCGATCGTTCGCTGCAACTGATCCGTGAAGGCGGCTGCAAATCCGGCCTGGTGTTCAACCCGGCGACCCCGCTGGACGTGCTCAAGTACGTGATCGACAAGGTCGACATGGTCTTGCTGATGAGCGTCAACCCGGGCTTCGGCGGGCAGAAATTCATCCCCGGCACCCTCGACAAGCTGCGCGAAGCGCGCGCGATCATCGATGCCTCGGGCCGTGACATCCGCCTGGAAATCGACGGCGGCGTGAACGTCAACAACATCCGTGAAATCGCCGCTGCCGGCGCCGACACCTTCGTGGCCGGCTCGGCGATCTTCAATGCGCCGAACTATCAGGAAGTCATCGACAAGATGCGTTCCGAACTGGCGCTGGCTCGCCCATGAGCGGATTTGAGCAGCTGTTCCCGGGGCAACTGCCGCGGTTGGTGATGTTCGATCTGGATGGCACGCTGATCGATTCGGTACCCGACCTGGCGGCGGCGGTGGATAACATGCTGCTCTCCCTCGGGCGCAAGCCTGCCGGTATCGAGTCGGTGCGCGAGTGGGTCGGTAACGGTGCGCCGGTGCTGGTGCGCCGTGCTTTGGCCGGCGGCATCGATCATTCCTCCGTGGATGACGTCGAAGCCGAGCATGCGCTGGAGGTGTTCATGGAAGCCTACGGCGCCAGCCATGAGCTGACCGTGGTCTATCCCGGCGTGCGCGATACCCTGAAATGGCTGCACAAGCAGGGCGTGGCCATGGCGCTGATCACCAACAAGCCGGAGCGCTTCGTCGCGCCGTTGCTGGATCAAATGAAGATCGGCCGCTACTTCAAGTGGATCATTGGCGGCGACACCCTGCCGCAGAAGAAGCCCGATCCGGCAGCGCTGTTCTTCGTGATGAAGATGTCCGGCATTCCGGCCTCGCAATCGCTGTTCGTCGGCGACTCGCGCAGCGACGTGCTGGCGGCGAAAGCAGCAGGGGTCAAATGTGTAGCGCTCAGTTATGGCTACAACCATGGTCGGCCGATTGCCGAAGAATCCCCGGCGCTGGTGATCGACGATCTGCGCAAGTTAATTCCCGGTTGCCTGGATACGGCCGCTGAGATAACGTTGCCCGACGCTTCTCAATCCCCTTCTGGAAACGCCATCGTGGTGGTCACCCGCAAACTCTGGATGAAAGTCATCAAGGCCCTGGCCCGCTGGCGTTGGCGCGCCTGACTTGTTCCTGGCCGGCCTGCCGGCGCGTTTGCACACCTGACTGATTTGCACCTCACACCACGAGGCACCCTATGATCCGCGAAGAATTCCTGCGTCTGGCCGCTGAAGGCTACAACCGCATCCCGCTGGCCTGCGAAACCCTGGCCGACTTCGACACGCCGCTGTCGATCTACCTGAAACTGGCCGACCAGCCCAACTCCTACCTGCTCGAATCGGTGCAGGGCGGCGAGAAATGGGGCCGTTACTCGATCATCGGCCTGCCGTGCCGCACCGTGCTGCGGGTTCACGATCATCACGTCAGCATCACCGTCGATGGCGTCGAGACCGAAAGCCACGACGTCGAAGACCCGCTGGCCTTCGTCGAAACCTTCAAGGCCCGCTACAACGTGCCGACCATTGCCGGTCTGCCGCGCTTCAACGGCGGCCTGGTGGGTTACTTCGGTTACGACTGTGTGCGCTACGTAGAGAAGCGCCTCGGCAAATGCCCGAACCCGGATCCGCTCGGCGTGCCGGACATTCTGCTGATGGTCTCCGATGCGGTGGTGGTGTTCGACAACCTCGCCGGCAAGATGCACGCGATCGTGCTGGCCGACCCGGCGCAGGCCGATGCCTACGAACAGGGTCAGGCGCAATTGCAGGAACTGCTGGAAAAACTGCGTCAGCCGATCACCCCGCGCCGTGGCCTGGATTTCAGCAAGCAGCAGGCGGCCGAGCCGGTGTTTCGCTCCAGTTTCACCCAGGACGACTACGAAAAAGCCGTCGACACCATCAAGGAATACATCCTCGCCGGTGACTGCATGCAGGTTGTGCCGTCCCAGCGCATGTCGATCGACTTCAAGGCTGCGCCGATCGATCTGTACCGCGCGCTGCGTTGCTTCAACCCGACGCCGTACATGTATTTCTTCAACTTCGGTGATTTCCATGTCGTCGGCAGTTCGCCGGAAGTACTGGTGCGGGTCGAAGACAACCTGATCACCGTGCGCCCGATTGCCGGCACCCGTCCTCGCGGGGCTACCGAAGAGGCGGACGTGGCGCTGGAAGAAGACCTGCTGTCCGACGACAAGGAAATCGCCGAGCATCTGATGCTGATCGACCTTGGTCGCAACGACACCGGGCGTGTTTCGGAAATCGGCTCGGTGAAGCTCACCGAGAAGATGGTCATCGAGCGCTATTCCAACGTGATGCACATCGTGTCCAACGTCACCGGCCAGTTGAAGGCCGGGTTGACGGCGATGGACGCACTGCGGGCGATCCTGCCGGCGGGCACCTTGTCCGGCGCGCCGAAGATCCGCGCGATGGAAATCATCGACGAACTGGAACCGGTCAAGCGTGGCGTGTATGGCGGGGCGGTCGGTTACTTCGCCTGGAACGGCAACATGGACACCGCGATTGCAATTCGCACCGCGGTGATCAAGAACGGCGAGCTGCACGTGCAGGCCGGTGGCGGCATCGTTGCCGACTCGGTGCCGGCGCTGGAATGGGAAGAAACCATCAACAAGCGTCGGGCAATGTTCCGAGCTGTTGCGTTGGCCGAGCAAACCCCGGACTGAGTGACGGGTGATTCAGCCATAAAAAAACGCGGCGCCTGTGAGGGCGCCGCGTTTTTTATGGCCTTCTGATCAGAAGTCGAGACTTACGCCAACATTGACCCCTTGCTGGGTAAAGTCGTCATCCTTGCGAATGTTGTAGCTGGCGCGAAGGGCCACGTCCTTGGTGAGGTTGTGGCTCACGCCCAGATTCAGGCGGTTCAGGTTGGTTTGCGGTGTGTAGCCTTCCAGGGTGTAGCGATTGTTCGGCAGGCTGTTGAGGTTCATCGTCAGATCCTGGGCGTCGTCGTTGTATTCGCGCTCGTGGGCGAATTCGCCGAATACCTGGGTCTGTGCGGTGATCTGGTATTTGCCCTGGATGCCGAGGCCGAGGCGGCGGGAGTTGCGCGATTGGTCATCGAAGGTCAGCGCAGTAGAGTCCGCGCCTTTTTCCGAGTAACCGTCGACTTCCACCTTGCCGAAATCGGCGCTGACGAAGGGCGACAGGTGCCATGGGCTGCTGGCCTCTGGCGCGATGTCGTAGCCGACACGGCCGCCGATGGCCAGTACGTAGCCGTCGGTGTCGCCTTTCTCGCCACGTTCGTTGACCCCCAGCTGGAACTTGCGCTTCAGACTGTCGTAGTCCAGATGTCCGGCGGTAACGGCCAGGTCACCCCACCAGCGGTTTTGCTGGTACTGGGCGAACGCGGTGCCCATGTAGGAGTTGAGTTTGTACTCGGAGTCGTTGTCGCCGGCTTCGATTTTCTGGTGATAGAAACCTGCCGCCACACCGACACGCCAGGCGTCGTCGAGGCGGTAGCTGCCGCCGATGTTCAGGTTGTAGCCATTGCCATCGGCACTTGCCCCGGCGTGCTGGTCATCGAAGTCCTGGTGCTGGCCGCCGCCGGCGACAATCGCCCGCCATTGGCCAACGCCTTGCCAGTTTTCCCAGTCGGCCAGCCATTGATTGCGCAGTTCGTCCTGATGCGCGCGCAACGTGCCCTGGGCCATTTCCGGCAGCAGGGTCAGCTCCCAGGGTGCAGCCAGCAACGAGTAGGCGTAATCGGCAATCAGCCGTTGCCCGGCTTCGGTCGGGTGCACCGAGTCGTTGTAGATCAGCTTGGTCGGATCCGGCGTGGCGCTGTTGATCCCGTACCGGGCGTTTTCGAGGCAACTGTTGCCGCTGAAGCAGGTCGTGACCAGATTCTGATCGGTGGCGAGGCCGAACTGTGCCGGGTTGGCAAACGTCTCTTTGAGCAATACCGGAATGTTCAGCGGGATGATGTTGGCGTTGATGGTTTGCAGTTGGCTCACCAGTTCGGTGTTGAACTGGGCGCTGAGCTGGGACGTGAACGTCTGCAGTGCGGTGCCATTGAAAGCCGGGGTAAAGCCGATGTCAGGCAGCAACCAGACCATGATGTAGCGGGCGCCTGCGCCTTGCAGAGTCCGAACACTGCTGGCCAGGCGATCAGCCGCAGCGCTGGCCTGATCGAGACTGGTGACGCGACCTTGCAGGAAGTCGTTACCGCCCCCGGTCAGGTAATACAGGGCATTCGGATCAGCACGAAAGCCGTTCGACGGCAGGTAGCCGGCGCGGGTGCGTTCGCCGGTGTCGGACGTGCTGGTGATCGAATCAAGAATCTGGTCAGTGCGGTATCCGCCCACCGCCCAGTTGTTGCCGTCCGGCAAACCCTGGCCGGCGCGTACTGCCGAGTCCGCGGAAGCGGTCTGGTCCGGCGTGAAGCCCAGCCGACCGCCGATCAATTGGGTGGCATTGAGCGAGTACAACTCACCGCTGCCGTTGTGGTAGTTCGGGCCGGTGCGGTTGGTGAATCGCTCGACTGAACCGGCGGGGCCGCCGCTGTCGGTGAACGTCCCGGCATCACTGAGGCTGTCGCCGAAGACGATGAAATTCGAATAAGGATTGGGCGCGGCATTCGCCTGGGCGCAGGCCATCGCGAGCAGGCATCCGGCGAGCGGTACAAACAACGTCTGTTTGATCATGAGCAAGTCCGTTTATTTATTGTTGTATGGAACGAAACGACAGTACCAAAAACTTCCGGCGTTTTGCCATCGGTCGTCAACCCTCCCATAGTTTTCCCCCCGTCAGGCCCGGCCATATTGCACGCTCTGCCCAGCTAAGTTACTGTGCGGGAACGTATGAACGAGACCTTCCCCGTGTTGATCACCAGCAAACTCCTGGATCAAGTCATCAAGGCACACGCCCGCTGGCGTTGGCGCGCCTGAATCTTTTCTGCCGGCCCCGCCGGATCTGTATCGCTTTGCCTTCCTTGCCCGTTTGAAATGCCGCTTTGCCGTCGCCACTTGTGCGTCCGACATCGTGCAGCGTCCTGGCAAGTCATCCGAAGGCTGTTTCCAAGTCAGAATTCAAGAGGTTCGAAACGCCATGTTGCTGATGATCGACAACTACGACTCCTTTACTTACAACGTTGTGCAATACCTCGGCGAGCTGGGTGCCGAGGTCAAGGTCGTGCGCAACGACGAGCTGACCATCGCCGAAATCGAAGCGCTCAACCCGGAGCGAATCGTGGTGTCCCCCGGTCCGTGCACACCGACCGAAGCCGGCATCTCCATCGAAGCCATCAAGCACTTTGCCGGTAAACTGCCGATCCTCGGCGTCTGCCTCGGCCACCAGTCCATCGGCCAGGCCTTTGGCGGTGACGTGGTGCGTGCCCGGCAAGTGATGCACGGTAAGACTAGCCCGGTATTCCACGAGGACAAGGGCGTATTCGCCGGCCTGAATCGTCCGCTGACCGTCACCCGCTATCATTCCCTGATCGTCAAGCACGAGACCTTGCCCGATTGCCTGGAGCTGACCGCGTGGACTCAGCACGATGACGGCTCGGTGGATGAAATCATGGGCCTGCGTCACAAGACCCTGAACATCGAGGGCGTACAGTTCCACCCGGAATCGATCCTCACCGAGCAGGGCCACGAACTGTTCGCCAACTTCCTCAAACAAACCGGCGGCACGCGCTAAGGACTCTCCATGAATATCAAGACAGCCCTGAGCCGTATCGTCGATCACCTCGACCTCAGCACCGATGAAATGCGCGACGTGATGCGCGAAATCATGACCGGCCAATGCACGGACGCGCAGATCGGCGCGTTCATGATGGCCATGCGCATGAAGAGCGAAAGCATCGACGAAATCGTCGGCGCGGTGTCGGTAATGCGCGAGTTGGCCGACCAGGTCGAACTCAAGACCCTCGACGGCGTGGTCGATGTGGTCGGCACTGGCGGTGATGGCGCAAACATTTTCAACGTGTCTACCGCTTCATCCTTCGTCGTTGCCGCTGCCGGCTGCACAGTGGCCAAACATGGCAACCGCGCGGTGTCGGGCAAGAGCGGCAGCGCCGACCTGCTGGAAGCGGCCGGGATCTACCTCAACCTGACCCCGGTTCAAGTGGCGCGTTGCATCGACAACGTCGGCATCGGTTTCATGTTTGCCCAGACTCACCACAAGGCCATGAAATACGCCGCCGGCCCGCGCCGCGACCTTGGCCTGCGTACCCTGTTCAACATGCTCGGCCCGCTTACGAATCCGGCCGGCGTCAAACATCAGGTCGTCGGTGTCTTCACTCAGGCACTGTGCCGGCCATTGGCCGAAGTCTTGCAGCGTCTGGGCAGCAAACATGTGCTGGTGGTGCATTCGAAGGACGGTCTGGACGAATTCAGCCTTGCTGCGCCGACTTTTGTGGCCGAGCTGAAGAACAACGAAATCACCGAATATTGGGTCGAGCCGGAAGATCTGGGCATGAAGAGCCAGAGCCTGCATGGCCTGTCGGTCGAGGGTCCGGAGGCTTCGCTGGCGCTGATCCGCGATGCGCTGGGCAAGCGCAAGACCGAGAACGGCCAGAAGGCTGCGGAAATGATCGTGCTCAATGCCGGTGCGGCGCTGTACGCCGCCGATCTGGCAACAAGTCTGAAAGAAGGCGTGGCACTTGCCCACGACGCTCTGCACACCGGTCTCGCTCGGGAAAAACTCGAGGAGTTGGGTGCCTTTACCGCGGTATTCAAAGTGGAGAATGAGGGATGAGTGTACCGACGGTTCTGGAAAACATTCTGGCCCGAAAGGTTCAGGAAGTCGCCGAGCGTAGCGCCCGTGTGAGCCTGAGCGAGCTGGAAAGTCTGGCCAAGGCGGCCGATGCACCCCGTGGTTTTGCCCGTGCCTTGCTGGCGCAGGCCAAGAAAAAACAACCGGCAGTGATCGCCGAAATCAAGAAGGCTTCGCCGAGCAAAGGCGTGATCCGCGAGAACTTCGTTCCTGCCGATATCGCCAAAAGCTACGAGAAGGGCGGGGCGACCTGTCTGTCGGTACTGACGGATATCGACTACTTCCAGGGCGCTGATGCTTATCTGCAGCAGGCCCGTGCCGCGTGTTCGCTGCCGGTGATCCGCAAGGACTTCATGATCGATCCGTACCAGATCGTCGAAGCCCGTGCGCTGGGCGCCGACTGCGTGCTGCTGATTGTCTCCGCTCTGGATGACGTGAAAATGGCCGAGCTGGCTTCGGTGGCCAAAGGCGTCGGTCTCGATGTGCTGGTGGAAGTCCACGACGGCGATGAGCTGGAACGCGCATTGAAGACCCTCGACACGCCGCTGGTCGGGGTCAACAACCGCAACCTGCACACCTTCGACGTGAGCCTGGAAACCACCCTCGACCTGCTGCCGCGCATTCCGCGCGATCGTCTGGTGATCACCGAGAGCGGGATCCTCAACCGTGCCGATGTCGAACTGATGGAAATCAGCGACGTTTATGCGTTCCTGGTCGGTGAAGCGTTCATGCGCGCCGAAAGCCCTGGCATCGAACTGCAACGCCTGTTCTTCCCTGAGCGCGGCGTTCCGGTGAGCGGTTCGACCCTCGACTGATCGACTCTTCGCGGGCGCCCGTATCCCTGTGGGAGCGGGCTTGCCCGCGAAGGCAGCATAAGATTCACCTCAGGCTCAACGTCCTATGGAAACCTTATGATCCCCACTTCCCTGACCATCGAAGCCGGCCTGCAAGCCGAGCAGGATCTGCTGGCCTCGGTCTGCGCCGGTGATGCTGAATTCGGTCTGCTGTTCTGGCAGCCCAGTGATCGCGCTCTGGTCATGCCGCGCCGCTTGAATCGCCTTCCTGGATTCGATCACGCCTGTGAAGTCTCCGCCGCTGCCGGCTGGCCGGTGTTGTTGCGTGAAACCGGCGGTGAACCTGTTCCGCAATCCGCTTCGACGATCAACATTGCACTGGTCTACGCGCCGCCTCGCAGCGAAGGCGATCTGAACCGCATCGAAACCGGTTACCGGCGTCTGTGTGATCCGATCTGTGAGTTGCTGGATGAGTTGGGCGGCAGGTCGTCGTTGGGTGAAATCGACGGTGCGTTCTGCGACGGTCGTTTCAACGTCAACCTCGACGGTCGCAAGATGGTCGGCACCGCTCAGCGCTGGCGCCAGAGTCAGGGTGGCCAGCGCCCGGTGGGTTTGGTGCACGGTGCGATGCTGCTGGATGACGAGCGCGAATCGATGGTCGCGGCGGTCAATCGCTTCAACGAAGCGTGTGGCCTGGAGCAACGGGTACGTGCCGCCAGCCACATCGCGTTGCATGAGAAATTCCCGGCGCCCCATGCATTGGCGCGACTCGATGAACTCTTTCGTTTAATGCTGGCGCAGATCTACGCCGCCTGAGCGTTCGAACTCAGCGAGTGCCGAAGACCACCATGGTCTTGCCTTTCACATCCACCAGGTTGCGTTCCTCAAGATCTTTGAGCACGCGGCCGACCATCTCCCGCGAACAACCGACAATCCGCCCGATTTCCTGACGGGTCACCTTGATCTGCATGCCGTCCGGGTGGGTCATCGCATCGGGTTGCTTGCACAGCTCCAGCAGGCAGCGGGCCACACGGCCGGTGACATCGAAGAACGCCAGATCGCCGACCTTGCGTGTGGTGTTGCGCAGGCGTTGTGCGATTTGTCCGCTGAGCACGTAAAGAATGTCTGGATCCTGCTGCGACAGCTCACGGAATTTGGCGTAGCTGATTTCCGCAACCTCGCACTCGACCTTCGCCCGCACCCAGGCACTGCGCTCCTGTTCCTGGCCGGCCTGTTCGAACAGGCCCAGCTCACCGAAGAAATCCCCGGCATTCAGGTAAGCGATGATCATCTCGCGGCCGTCGTCGTCCTCGATCAGGATCGTGACCGAGCCGCGGATGATGAAGTACAGCGTGTCCGAGCGATCCCCGGCGCAGATGATGTTGCTCTTGGCCGCATGGCGCCGGCGCTGGCAATGCATCAGCAGTTTGTCGAGGTTCTTGATTTTAGGTGTGGGGGTAATACCAACCATGGTTGTATCCCGAAAAGACTGCACGGTTATATTTGGTTTTTATATGAGGCGCTGAGGCGGTCGCTACAAATACTGGCTAGGCGCCAGTGAATTGGCGCCAGCTTACCAGACACTTCGTCGAAAATTCGAGAAATTACCTACGCGGTAAAGGCATCCGTCCTAGGATCACCGCTCGCAGTCAAACCGGGGCCCTGTGCTAAGCTGGCGACCCTTTTTTCTACAGTGGAGTCTTGGCGATGAAGGCACGCATCCAATGGGCTGGCGAAGCCATGTTCCTCGGCGAATCCGGCAGCGGTCATGTCGTGGTCATGGACGGTCCGCCGGACGCCGGTGGTCGCAATCTGGGTGTTCGCCCGATGGAAATGCTCCTGCTGGGCGTTGGCGGTTGCAGCAATTTCGACGTGGTCAGCATCCTGAAGAAGTCCCGTCAGGCCGTTGAAAGCTGCGAAGCTTTCCTGGAAGCCGAACGCGCGACCGAAGATCCGAAAGTGTTCACCAAGATCCACATGCACTTCGTGGTCAAGGGTCGTGGCCTGAAAGAAGCCCAGGTCAAACGCGCCATCGAGCTGTCGGCGGAGAAGTATTGCTCGGCCTCGATCATGCTCGGCGCAGCCGGCGTGGCAATCACCCACGACTATGAAATCGTCGAACTCGGCTGAGCCGACATTCAACTATCATAAAAGCAGTGCAGACTCTGGCGATCCCCCGCTGACGTCTGCATAATGCGCCACTTTTTTCAGGGCAGTGATCGGTCAGCCGACGGGTCTTCCGCCTGAACAGATAACCAAAATCGCCATCGCGAAGAGGTGTTAACCGTCCTACGCAGGTGCGTCGTTCGCACTTGACGGGCATGCTTGATCACGCGGCCGGGCCGCATACATAGAGAGTTTTTAACGGTGAAAAGCAAACTCAAGCTCCACGGGTTCAATAACCTGACAAAGACCTTGAGCTTCAACATCTATGACATCTGCTACGCGGAAACCCCGCAAGACCAGCAGGCTTACGTCGAGTACATCAATCAAGAGTACAACGCGGAACGCCTGACGCAGATCCTCACGGAAGTTGTCGAAATCATTGGTGCCAACATTCTGAACATTGCCAGTCAGAACTATGAGCCTCAGGGTGCCAGCGTCACGATTCTGATCTCGGAAGAACCGGTCACCCCGACCGAAAGCCAGATCGAAGAGTCCCCGGGTCCGCTGCCGGAAATCATCCTGGCCCACCTCGACAAGAGTCACATCACGGTGCATACCTATCCGGAAATCCATCCGGACGCCGGTATTGCGACGTTCCGTGTGGACATCGACGTGTCGACCTGTGGAGTCATTTCACCGCTCAAAGCGCTCAACTTCCTGATTCACCAGTTCGATTCGGACATCGTGACCGTGGATTACCGTGTGCGCGGCTTCACCCGTGACGTTGAAGGCAACAAGCACTTCATCGACCACGAGATCAACTCGATCCAGAACTACCTTTCCGAAGACACCCGCGACGCGTACCAGATGACCGACGTGAACGTGTACCAGGAAAACCTGTTCCACACCAAAATGCTGCTGAAGAACTTCGAACTGGATAACTACCTGTTCGGCGATGCCACCAGCAATCTGTCGTCTGAGCAACGCGCCCAGGTGACCGAGCGCGTGAAGCACGAAATGCTGGAAATCTTCTACGCGCGCAATATGCCGAGCTAAGACGTCCAGGCACAAAAAAGGCGACTGCTTTGCGGCAGTCGCCTTTTTTATGGGCGGTTTTCAGATTCGGTAAGTGCTTTTGGTCATCACTTTGGCCAGCAGGCTCATGCCGAACTTCACCGGTGCCGGGAAGCGGAAACCGCCAGCCTCCAGCGCACTTTCTGCGTGATGTTCTTCATCGATACGCATCTGTTCCAGAATTGCCCGGGATTTCTCATCCTCGGCCGGCAGTTGTTCCAGATGCTCGTTCAGGTGCTTGCACACCTGATGCTCGGTCGCCGCGACAAAACCGAGGCTGACCTTGTCGCTGATCAGCCCGGCGACTGCGCCGATCCCGAACGACATGCCATAGAACAGCGGATTGAGCACGCTGGTGTGGCTGCCCAGCTGATGAATGCGTTGTTCGCACCAGACCAGATGATCGATCTCTTCTTCGGCCGCATGCTCCATGGCTTCGCGAACCTGCGGCAGCTTGGCGGTCAGGGCCTGACCTTGGTACAGCGCCTGGGCACAGACTTCACCGGTATGGTTGATGCGCATCAGGCCGGCGACGTGGCGGGTGTCTTCGTCGCTCATCTGCACATCGGGCTGCACGATGGCCGGCGACGGACGGTACGGCTGGCCGCTGAAGGGCAGCAGGGTTCGCATTGCGGCATCGGCTTGCAGAAG
This sequence comes from Pseudomonas sp. FW215-R2, assembly GCF_058789255.1. Lineage (NCBI taxonomy): Bacteria > Pseudomonadati > Pseudomonadota > Gammaproteobacteria > Pseudomonadales > Pseudomonadaceae > Pseudomonas > Pseudomonas sp. FW215-R2. Next base: position 9,787 of record NZ_JBYTBO010000002.1, on the reverse strand, counting down.
AAGACGGTCAATTGGCGAATAGTGACGTTGGGTAGTCATGCTGACCTCCGGGAAGAATCTCGGCGGCCAGTTTAACCGAATCGGCCGGGGAAGGTTTGCGCTGGGTCATGTGGGAGCAGGGCGCTCCCACAGATTTTGAGGTCGATCAGCCCGGCGGCCAGTTCATCTGGCGCTGACCGAGTACGTGCATATGAATGTGGTAGACCGTCTGCCCACCCTTTTCATTGCAGTTCATCACCACCCGGAAGCCTTCCTCGCAACCCAGCTCCAGCGCCAGGCGCTGGGCGGTGAACAGGATGTGCCCGGCCAGTGCCTTGTCGTCTTCCGTCAGGTCATTGAGGGTGCGCACCGGTTTCTTCGGGATCACCAGAAAATGCACCGGTGCCTGTGGGGCGATGTCGTGGAACGCCAGAACCTGGTCGTCCTCGTAGATGATCTTCGCCGGGATTTCCCGGTTGATGATCTTGGTGAACAGAGTATCCACAGCTGTTTTCTCCGTTGTGTGAGCTGGGCTGAGTGTACCCACGAGGGATCACCGCGCCCAGCCATTTGCCTGCCGGCCCTTCAGCGCGGGCAGTAAGCTTTGTTGACCATGCCGACGATGGTGCGGTTGAGCCAGCGCGAACCCAGTCGTGGCAGAAAGGCGAACCAGCGGTTTCTGCGCCCGGGAATGATGATCGCGCGGTTTTTCTCCAGGGCGCGCACGGTGTATAGCGCGACCTCTTCGGGGCTCATCAGCAGTTTGCTGGCGTTGAGTTTGTCGTTGTTCAGTTGCGCCGTGCGAAAGAACGCCGTGCGCGTCGGGCCTGGGCAGAGCACCGAGACTTTCACGGCGCACTTTTTCAATTCCACCCGCAACGCTTCGGAGAAGTGCAGAACGTAGGCCTTGCTGGCGTAGTAAGTGCTCATCCACGGGCCGGGATTGAACGCGGCGACCGATGCCACATTGAGAATCTGCCCGCCACCCTGCAGGGCCATGCTGTTGCCGATCGCGTGGCACAGGCGGGTGAGGGCGAGGATGTTCACCTCGATCAGGTCCTGCTCGGTCATCCAGTCCTGAGCCAGGAAAGGGCCGCAGGTGCCGATGCCAGCGCAGTTCACCAGCAGATCGATCTGCCGGTCACCTTCTTCAAGCTCCAGCAGAAACCCGGACAGTCGCAACGGCTCGCCCAGATCGCAGGCCCGGAACAGTACCTCCACGCCGAAACGCTGGGTCAGTTCAATCGCAATGCTTTCCAGCTGATCACGCTGTCGGGCCACCAGAATCAGGCTGCGGCCACGGCGGGCCAGGGCTTCGGCCATGGCCAGGCCGATGCCGCTGGAGGCGCCAGTGATCAGAGCGTAACGGGTCATGCAGTTCTCCATCGCAACAGCTCCGCGCCGTGGACGCAGGTGTCACGGCGGGGAGCGCTGTTCATTCTTTCGCAGAGTCTACAGGGGCCGGCGCGGCTTCGGCTGCATCGTCCACCGAATTCGACGCGGGCTCGACTTCGACATCGACTTCATCAGCGGTCACCGAACCGCTCTCATAACTGCTTTCGAGGCTGGTTTCGTACTCCTGCTGGATCGCGGAGATCCCGCCCAGCATTCCGCCGACGAAGAACAATCCGATAAAGACGATCCACAGAGAGCACAGCACTTTGACGGCTGTGCTGTTCGGTGGCGGTGGCGGGCCATAGCGATTGGCGCCGGTATTGCCCGGCATGACCATGATCACCAGCGGGAAGAAGCTGCCCACGAACGGTACCAGGGTCAGTAGCCAGAGCCAGCCTGACCAGCCGATATCGTGCAGACGCTGAATGCTGAACAGGACGCCGACGATCGCGAAAGCCAGGAACAGGAAGAAGGCGAAGATACCGCCAATGATCAGCCCTGAAGTCGAATCGGCGCTCACCAGGCCCAGACCGATCAGCGCAAACACACCGATGATTGGCAGGGTCACCAGACTCAGTACCATCGACCATGCCAGGTAGCGCAGGCGTCCGATCCGTCCTTCGACGCTCAATGGCTTGAGCGCTGCGAACTCCGGCAGGTGTTCACCGACACTGGCCCGAGGCGGTGCATAGGGTGAGTCGGGCTCAGTCACGGCAGCGGAGTGTTCCTGGACATCGGACAGATTCAGTTCGATGGCTGTTTCTGTCTCGATCCGGGCGTCGATCCCGGTCTTGCCCAGCGCTTGCAAATAAGCCTGGGCGTCGCTGTGTGACAGGTCGCGCTTGAGGGCAACGGCGCGTCCATTGAACAGGCGCTCGATGCCGGCCACGTCACTCTTGAACAGGTCGGCCAGATTGAGTTTGGCCGTGGTGATATCGACGCCAGGCTGAAGGGCTCCGTCGAAAACGATCTTGTAACGCGGTTCGCTCATGACCGAGGCATCCTTGTCGCGAAAGAAATTGAATTGAAGCGTGTTGCAGTCGCCAAGTGTAAGGCCAGTCGGGCAATGACTGGCCGGAATTTTCTCAGCGTGGCCAGCGTTTCGGAAGTTGCGCCGCGTGTTCCAGCGCCTGGCGATACTCGGCATCGAGGCGTGCCACCAGTTGGTCCACGCTCGGCAGATCGTCGATTTCGCCTACCCCCTGACCGGCCGACCACACGGTTTTCCAGGCCTTGGCCTCATCGTTGATCGGTTTGAGCTTGTCGCCGAAGTTCACTTCACCTTTGCCTTGCAGCGCAGCCGTATCGAAACCGGCAGCTTCCAGGCTTTGACGCATGAAGCTGGCCGGTACTCCAGACACGGCAGGAGTATGAATGATGTCCGCTGCCTTGGCTGTCAGGAGCATCTCCTTGTAGGCGTCGGGCGCATGACTTTCAGTCGTACCGATGAATCGTGTTCCGAAGTAGGCCAAATCCGCGCCAAGCAACTGTGCGGCGAGAATCTCATGGCCGTGGTTCAAACATCCTGCAAGCAGCAGCGTCTTGTCGAAGAACTGACGAATCTCGGCAATCAGCGAGAACGGGCTCCAGGTGCCGGCATGGCCACCGGCGCCGGCGGCAACGGCGATCAAGCCATCGACGCCGGCTTCAGCGGCTTTTTCCGCATGGCGGCGAGTCGTCACGTCGTGGAACACCAGGCCGCCATAGCTGTGCACGGCGTCCACCAACTCCTTCACCGCACCGAGGCTGGTGATGACGATGGGTACTTTGTGTTCGACGCAGATGTTCAGATCCGCCTGCAGACGCGGATTGCTCTTGTGAACAATCAGGTTCACGGCATAAGGCGCCGGGTTATCCAGTGTCGCCAGTCCCGCTTCGATCTGTTCCAGCCAGGCCTTGAATCCGCTGCTTTCGCGTTGGTTGAGCGCCGGAAAGCTGCCCACCACGCCATTGCGGCAGCACGCGAGCACCAGTTCGGGATTGGAAATCAGGAACATCGGCGCAGCCACGACTGGGAGGCGCAGACGTTGTTCGAGCAGAGCGGGCAGCGACATCGGAAGTACCCCGGAAAGTTGAACCAGTTGAAGTTAGAACGGCTTGACCACGACCAGAATTACGATAGCCAGCAATATCAGAACCGGCACTTCATTGAACCAGCGATAAAAGACATGGCTGCGGGTGTTCTCGCCACGGGCAAAACGTTTTACCTGCGCGCCGCACATGTGGTGATAACCGATCAACAACACGACCAGGGTCAGTTTGGCGTGGATCCAGCCACCGCTGCTGAAGATGCTCGGGTTCAGGTAAATGAGCCAGCCGCCGAAGATCAACGCGGCGATCATCGCCGGGCCCATGATGCCGCGATACAGCTTGCGCTCCATGACGCTGAAGCGTTCCTTGCTGATCGTGTCTTCACTTTGTGCGTGATAAACGAACAGTCGTGGCAGGTAGAACAGCCCGGCAAACCAGCACACGATGCTGACGATATGAAGCGCTTTGATCCACAGATAGAGCATTTTTGTTTATTCCCTCATTCACGGTAGGCCGGATAGTAGAGGCTTGAGCGTCCGCACGTCACCTTGACGGTTGTCGCAGGGGCGCGCGGCCCCTATTATCGACGGCTTTCCAGTGGGTTCGTTGAGGGCAGGTTTATGGTCAAGGTCGGTATCGTCGGCGGCACGGGTTACACCGGTGTCGAACTGCTGCGTCTGTTGGCACAGCATCCGCAGGCAGAAGTGGTGGTGATCACTTCCCGATCCGAGGCCGGTCTGGCCGTGGCTGATATGTACCCGAACCTGCGCGGTCACTACGACGGTCTGGCATTCAGCGTGCCGGACATCAAGACCCTGGGCGCCTGCGACGTGGTGTTCTTCGCCACTCCACACGGGGTTGCCCACGCACTGGCCGGCGAATTGCTGGCTGCGGGCACCAAGGTCATCGACCTGTCGGCGGATTTCCGTCTGCAGGACGCGGATGAATGGGCCAAGTGGTACGGCCAGCCGCACGGTGCGCCGGAGCTGCTGGACGAAGCGGTTTATGGCTTGCCGGAAGTCAACCGCGAGCAAATCAAGAAAGCACGCCTGATCGCGGTGCCGGGTTGCTATCCGACCGCAACGCAGCTGGGTTTCCTGCCGTTGCTTGAGGCAGGTCTGGCCGATACTTCGCTGCTGATCGCCGACTGCAAATCCGGTGTCAGCGGTGCCGGCCGTGGTGCTTCCGTGGGCTCGCTGTATTCCGAGACGTCGGAAAGCATGAAGGCCTATGCGGTGAAAGGTCACCGTCATTTGCCGGAAATTCGTCAGGGGCTGCGTCGTGCGGCGGGCAAGGATGTCGGTCTGACCTTCGTGCCACACCTGACACCGATGATTCGCGGCATTCATTCCACGCTCTATGCGACCGTGGTTGATCGCTCGGTGGATCTGCAGGCACTGTTCGAAAAGCGTTATGCCAATGAACCGTTCGTCGACGTGATGCCGGCCGGCAGCCATCCGGAAACCCGTAGCGTGCGCGGTGCCAACGTCTGCCGAATTGCGGTTCACCGTCCACAGGATGGTGATCTGGTGGTGGTGCTGTCGGTGATCGACAATCTGGTCAAGGGCGCGTCGGGTCAGGCGGTGCAGAACATGAACATCCTGTTCGGTCTGGATGAGCGCTTTGGTCTGTCCCACGCGGGCATGCTGCCTTAACGGTTTGTTGTACGCGTAAAAAAGGCCCGTTGAACGGGCCTTTTTGCATTCTGGTCGGTTGATAAGCTTTATTGATATACCGTAACAATAGTTGACCGATTTTCTAGGACAAGCGGATAATGCGCGTCATCACGCATTATGGCGGCGTAACGCCGGGAGATAGTCAGCATGAGCGTCGAATCCTTCACCCCCACGGCTTTGCAATTCACCCAGGGTGCCGCGCACAAGGTGAAGAGCCTGGTCGATGAAGAGGGGAATGATCGCTTGAAGCTGCGCGTATTCGTTACGGGCGGCGGTTGTTCAGGGTTTCAGTACGGCTTCACCTTCGATGAGGATGTGGCCGAGGACGACACCATCGTCGAGCGCGAAGGCGTGAGTCTGGTGGTTGATCCGATGAGCTTCCAATACCTGGCAGGTGCCGAGGTGGACTACCAGGAAGGTCTGGAAGGTTCGCGGTTCGTGATCAAGAACCCGAACGCCACCACGACTTGTGGTTGCGGCTCTTCGTTCTCGATCTGATTTCGCTTCAACGTACACAATAAAACGCCGCAGAACTTCACGGTTCTGCGGCGTTTTGTTATCTGCATTTTGCCTTAGTTGGGGTAGATGGCGCCGAGAACGCGCAAGCCCTTTGCGCCGGTGACACTGGGGCGATTGGCGGTGATGCCCTCCAGGCAGCAATGGGCCAGCCAGGCGAAGGCCATGGCTTCAACCCAGTCTGGATCGACACCGTGAGTTGCAGTGCTGGCGACTTTCGCGTTGGGCAGTAGTTCGGCGAGGCGCTTCATCAGCGTGGCGTTGTGGGCGCCGCCGCCGCAGACCAGAAGTTCTTCGGTATCTGTTTGAGCGCTTTGCAGCGATTCGACGATGGTCAGCGCCGTCAGCTCGAGCAGCGTTGCCTGTACGTTTTCGGGTGCGAAACCTGGAAGGTGGGACAGATGCTGTTCCAGCCAAGGCAGGTTGAACACTTCCCGGCCGGTACTCTTCGGGCCTTGGGTCGAGAAGAAGGGATCGCTCAGCAATGCCTTGAGCAGGACCGGCTCAACCTTGCCGCTGGCTGCCCATTGACCGTTGCGATCATAGTTTTCCCCGCGTTGCTGGTGAATCCACGCATCCATCAGAACATTCCCGGGGCCGCAGTCGAATCCGGCTACAGGCTTGTTCGGCTCGATCAGGCTGAGATTGCTGAAACCGCCGACATTCAGGACCGCGCGGTTACCGGTACGCTCTTCGAACAACGCTTCGTGGAAGGCAGGAACCAGAGGGGCGCCTTGACCGCCGGCGGCCACATCACGGCTGCGGAAGTCACTGACGACCGTAATGCCGGTCAGTTCGGTCAGCAGGGCAGGGTTGCCGATCTGTACGGTGAAACCGCGTGCCGGCTCATGGCGAATGGTCTGGCCGTGGCTGCCGATCGCGCGAATGGCTTCGGGTTTGAGCTGTTGCTGCTCGAGCAGGGCGTGGATCCCTTGGGCCGCAAGCCTCACCCAGTTCTGCTGGGCAATGGCCGAGCGGGCGATCTCGTCGGGGCCGCTGGCGCACAAGCCAAGCAGCTCGGCGCGCAGGGAGTCAGGCATGGGAATGTAGTGCGTGGCGATCAGGTTGATCGCCGAGGTCTGCTCGATCAGGGCGATGTCCAGACCGTCGAGGCTGGTTCCGGACATCACGCCGATATAGAGAGCCATTGCTTAACGCTTGCTCGAGGCCAGCATGGTGGCCTTCTCTTGGTCCATGCGAGCCATCAACGGCTGGCTCTGTGCCAGGAAGCGGGCGCGTTCGGCTTTGGCAATCGGGTCGGCCATTGGCAGCTTCTGGCCCAGTGGATCGACGTGAACACCGTTGACCTGGAACTCATAGTGCAGGTGCGGACCGGTGGACAGGCCGGTGGTGCCGATGTAGCCGATCACCTGGCCCTGCTTGACGGTACCGCCGGTTTTCACTCCTTTGGCGAAACCCTGCATATGGCCGTACAGCGTGCGGTAGGTATTGCCGTGCTGAATGATCACGGTGTTGCCGTAACCGCCACGACGACCGGCCAGCAATACTTTGCCGTCACCGGCAGCCTTGATTGGCGTACCGCGCGGGGCGGCGTAATCGACACCTTTGTGGGCGCGGATCTTGTTGAGGATCGGGTGTTTGCGGCCCATGGAAAACTTGGAGCTGATGCGGGCGAAGTCCACCGGCGTGCGGATGAACGCCTTGCGCATGCTGTTGCCATCGGCGGTGTAGTAGCTGCTGTTGCCCTGCTTGTTGGTGTAACGCACGGCGGTGTAGGTCTTGCCGCGATTGGTGAAGCGGGCGGACAGGATCGGGCCGTTGCCGACGGCTTTGCCATTGACCACTTTCTGTTCGTAGATCACGTCGAACTCGTCGCCCTGGCGGATATCCTGGGCGAAGTCGACGTCGTAGCCGAAAACGCTGGCCATATCCATGGTCAGGCTGTGGGACAGGCCGGCGCGGGCGGCGGACTGTGACAGCGAGCTGTTGATCACGCCGTGGACATAAGCAGTACGAACGGTAGGTTTGGCGGTTACGCGGTTGAATACATAACCCTTGTCGTTCTTGGTCAGGGTGATGGTTTCGACGTCGCTGACCTTGCTGTGCAGGTTGGTCAATTGGCCTTGCGGGTTGAGCTCGAATTCGAGTTTCTGGCCGTGTTTGAGCTGGCTGAACTGCTTGGCCTGTTTGTCGCTGGCCAGCACGTCATGCACGGCTGCAGCGGGAAGGCCGACCTTCTCGAACAGTGTCGAAAGGGTATCGCCCTTGGAGACGATCACTTCCCTGTGGCCTGGAGCCTTCTTTTCAGGAGCGACCGGAGCAGGCGCTGGCGCGGCCTGGGCGGTTTGAGGTGCGTCTTCTGCGCTGTTTTCGATCTGCGCGAAGGGCGAGGCTACTGGCTCATTTGTGGCTTGAACCGCGTCAGCAGCGTCTTGATCTTGTGTCAGTTGTTCAGCAGGACTTTCCAGTTCAAGGCTCAGGGTCGTCTTTTTGGCTTCAACATCACTGGAAGGAAATACCAGGAGCGCCAGGCTGAGAAGGGCGGCGATCCCACTTGCGGCAAGCAGGTGGGTCTTCGGGTAAAGCGGTGGCGCTTTAGACGGTTCAGTGGTCATAAGTAGTTTTGACTTTGAAAAGATGAATTGGAAAAGATGAATGACATGATGAAGATGAAATAACTGTATAAAATATAACCAAATCATCTCTGAGGCAAGTCCGCAGGCATCTCGCCCGTGGATTGGTGTCCGTGCGCCGGGCAAAACTTGTAATTGGTGCGCGATCTTGTATGGTTGGTTCCCTTTGAATCTGAGCCTTGCGGGTCTGTTATGAAGTCGGTTGAAGAGCAGCTAGCGCTGATTAAACGTGGTGCGGAAGAATTGTTGGTCGAGTCCGAGCTGATCGAAAAGCTCAAGCGTGGCCAGCCGCTGCGAATCAAGGCCGGCTTCGATCCAACGGCGCCGGATCTGCACCTTGGTCACGCCGTGCTTATTAATAAGCTGCGCCAGTTCCAGGAGCTGGGGCATCAGGTGATCTTCCTTATAGGTGACTTCACCGGAATGATCGGGGACCCGAGTGGCAAGAGTGCAACTCGTCCTCCGCTGACCCGTGAGCAGGTTCTGGAAAATGCCGAGACCTACAAGACTCAGGTCTTCAAGATTCTTGATCCGGCGAAAACCGAAGTCGCGTTCAACTCCACCTGGATGGATCAGATGGGGCCAGCGGACTTTATTCGCCTGACTTCGCAGTACACCGTGGCTCGTATGCTTGAGCGTGATGACTTCGACAAGCGCTACACCACCAATCAGCCAATCGCCATTCATGAGTTCCTCTATCCGCTGGTTCAGGGGTATGACTCGGTTGCATTGCGCGCGGACGTGGAGCTGGGCGGTACTGATCAGAAGTTCAACCTGTTGATGGGGCGCGAGCTGCAGCGTGGTTATGGTCAGGAAGCTCAGTGCATTCTGACGATGCCGCTGCTCGAGGGGCTGGATGGCGTTAAGAAGATGTCCAAGTCGTTGGGCAACTACGTCGGTATCCAGGAGGCGCCGGGCGTCATGTATAGCAAGCTGGTTTCGATCCCGGATGCGTTGATGTGGCGTTACTTCGAACTGCTCAGCTTCCGTTCGATGGATGAGATCAATGCTTTCCGTGCTGATGTAGAGGCGGGTGCCAATCCTCGCGACATCAAGATCAAGCTGGCTGAAGAAATTGTTGCGCGTTTCCATGGTGAAGAGGCTGCTGCCAATGCTCACCGTGGTGCGGGTAACCGTATGAAGGATGGCGAGTTGCCGGATGATTTGCCGGAAGTCGAACTGACTGCTGCCGAAGATATGCCGATTGCTGCCGTCCTTAATAAGGCGGGCCTGGTGAAGAACTCGGCTGCTGCTCGTGACCTGCTGGCTTCTGGCGGTGTACGTGTAGATGGTGAGGTTGTCGATCGTTCCTTTATATGCGTGCTGGGTGCGACTCATGTTTGCCAGGCCGGCAAGAAGGCTTTTGCACGGATTACACTGAAATCCGAGTAAGGTTGAAATTAGGGGTTGACGGCAGATTCTGGAGGCCTATAATTCGCCCCACTTCCGGCGCAGTCGAAACGGAAAACTCCTTGAAACTCAATGAGTTGCGCGGTTTTCGACAGCGGCTTGCTTCAGGTCATCGAAGCCTGGAAGGAGTTGAAAGAGTGGTGATGTTTGGCTCTTTTGACGTTTCGATCTTCTCGGTCGAAAGCG